>JBKJTC010000028.1:0-2803 GCA_046590925.1 Lysobacteraceae bacterium
AACGCACCCTGCAGAATATGATCCGCGCCACCGGCGTGGGCCTGCACAGCGGAGAGAAGGTCTATCTGACCATGCGCCCGGCGCCGGTCGATACCGGCATCGTGTTCCGTCGCGTCCATCTGGATCCCGTGGTCGAGATTCCGGCCCGCGCCGATTACGTCACCGAAACCATGCTCTGCACCGGCCTGACCCACGACGGCGGCAAGGCGATGACCGTCGAACACCTGATGTCCGCACTCGCCGGTCTGGGCGTCGACAATGCCTATATCGAACTTTCCGCGCCCGAAGTGCCTATCATGGATGGTTCTTCCGGCCCGTTCGTATTCCTGCTGCAGTCCGCGGGCATCGTCGAGCAGAACGCTCCCAAACGCTTCATCCGCATACTGAAAACCGTGGAAGTCCGCGACGGCGACAAGATCGCCCGCTTCGAGCCCTACAACGGTTTCCGCCTCGGTTTCACCGTCGAATTCAACCATCCGGCGATTCCCGCCTCGCGTTCGCGCGCGGTCGTGGAGTTCTCCACCGAGAACTACATCAAGGAAGTCAGCCGCGCCCGCACCTTCGGCTTCATGCACGACCTGGAATTCATGCGCGAGCGCAACCTCGGCCTGGGCGGGTCGATGGACAATGCCATCGTGCTCGACGAATTCCGCGTGCTGAACGACGACGGCCTGCGCTATGCCGACGAATTCGTCCGCCACAAGATCCTCGACGCGGTCGGCGATCTTTATCTCGCGGGTGGTCCGATCCTTGGCGCCTACGAGGGCTTCAAATCCGGCCACGCCCTCAACAACAAGCTCGTCCGCGCCCTGCTCGCCGAGCGGTCGTCCTGGGATGAGGTGGTCTTCGAGCGCCACGAGCCGGTGCCTGTCGTCTTCGGCCTGCCGCAGCTGGCTTGAGGCCTTTGCGGCCTTCGCACCGCCTGAACGGAACTGGCGAATTGCCCGATCCGTGACTTCCGGTCGTGCGTTTTACCAAAACTTAACGAAAAAGCCCCGGCTTCTTAACCCGTCTCCGGTCCCCGGCCGGTAGGATTGCCCCTTCGCGCCTTTCCGGCCGACCCGAAACGGGATCCGGCAGGTCAGGGGGACGTCAGGGAGAGTCCTTTCGCGGCAGGGTATCGCCGCCGGAAGCGAGTGCGGTCGCAAAGGCTTCAAGTGCGGCCGCAGAGAGGGGAATGGCAGTGACGTTCGTTTCGCTACCGACGTTTCGAGGCCGCATCGCCTGCGGCCCGCTCGCGGTCTTGACGACAAGATCCGTCGCTTCCAGTCCGATGGAACGGGCTGCGTCGAGGATGTCGGTTGCCGCAAGCCGCAGTCGGGCATGCCAGACCGGTGCATCCACCAGGTAAACGAGTCTTCCACGGTCGAAGTTCGCAAGGCGCGCATGCGCCGCGAGCCCGGGCGGAAGATAGGGATGAAGTTGATGATCCAGAGCTTCAAGCCACAGCGCCCTGCGGATCGGGTCGCTGGCATCGCCGCCCAGCAGGGCATCGATGGCCGTCCGCGGCGGTGCCGCGGGTCGATCGGATGGAGCGCTGGGTCGCGAACGAGACATTGAACCCATGACTTTACACAGCTTCATCGAGCTTGCGCACCGCCATATGACGACCGCCGCGCATGCTGTTCAGGGCACCGCGGTCCACGCCTTCGAAAAGATCGGTCCACGCGTGGTTCGTGCGGCCGAGTTCGGCCGGCAGACGATGCGCGAGAAGCCGGGTTATGCCGCTGTCGCGCTGCTCACGGTGGGCGCGCTGTTCGGCACCACCGGCCAGGGCATCCTCCGCGGCGCCGAATACAACCGCTTGAAGACCGAGGTCGCCGCGCAGCGCGACGGTCTGGAAAACACCCGCCGCGAAGCGCAGCGCGAAGTGAATGCGCTGGCTGCCCGCCTCGGCGAACTGCAGGCCGAAGCCAACCGCCTCAATGCGCTCGGCGAGCGCCTGACGCGCGTTGCCCAGCTCGGCGATGGTGAATTCAACTTCGACAAGCCGATCGGCGTCGGCGGCGCCGGCCCGGTCCGCGACATGCCGGCGACCGGCCTGCGCAATGGTCTGGCCAGTCTCGGCGCCCAGTTCGAACACGCCGGCGGTCAGCTGTCTGTACTGGAAGCGCTGCTGTTCAATCGCGAACTCGACAAGAACGCGATGCCCACCCGCTATCCGATCGCCGACAGCTACATCACCTCGGGTTTCGGCTATCGCGCCGATCCGTTCGGCGGCGGCAGCCAACTCCACAAGGGCGTCGATTTCGAGGCGAATACCGGCGACCCGGTGATGGCGGTCGGCGATGGCGTGGTGACCTTTTCCGGCGTACGTTCCGGCTACGGCAACGTGATCGAGGTCGATCACGGCAACGGTTACGTCACCCGTTATGCGCACAATTCGCGCCTGCTCGGGCAGGCCGGCGATCTGGTCCGTGGTGGCCAGGAGATCGCCAAGGCCGGTTCCACCGGTCGTTCCACCGGCGCCCACGTGCATTTCGAGGTGTGGGAAAACGGGGTCGTGGTCAATCCGCTCCAGTTGCTCGGCGCCGCCGGAACCGTGAAGCCGGCGGGCAAGGGCTGAAAGCCGTTCCACCTGCCTGATCCTCCTGGGCTTGATACCCCGGGACGTCGGCTCCAAGTACAATCGAGTGTTGCGGGGGGCGCGCTGCGCCCCTTTTTGTTGCGGACGGCTTTCGGCCGCCGCCCATCCCTCTTTCGATTATTCCCAGCCCATGCTCAATCGCCTGTTGACCAGCATCTTCGGTAGCCGCAACGATCGTTTCGTCAAGCAACTCGGCGGAATCGTCAAGAAGATCAA
>JBKJTC010000199.1:0-6334 GCA_046590925.1 Lysobacteraceae bacterium
GTCGAGCCAGTAGCCATGCGCCTGTGCAATCGCGTTGGCGGTATCGGAGAACGTCGCGGTGCCCTTGTCGGCAGCAACCACCAAGTACGGATCGTCCTCGTCATGCCGTACCACCCCAACGGGCGGCGCGACCTTGCCATTGACGAGATTGTCGGTGATGTCCAGCAAGCCGTTGATGAAGCGCTTGTAGCAGGCCACGCCTTCGTTGAACCAGGCATCACGGTTGAGCGCCGGATCCGGCGATTGCTTGCAGAAGAAGCCCCCCTTGCTGCCGACCGGCACGATGACGGTGTTCTTCACCATCTGCGCCTTCACCAGCCCCAATACCTCGGTGCGGAAATCTTCGCGACGATCCGACCAGCGCAGGCCGCCGCGCGCCACCGGGCCGAAGCGCAGATGCACGCCTTCGACGCGCGGGCCGCAGACGAAGATCTCGCGGTACGGCCTGGGTTTCGGCAGATCGGGCACTTTCGATGGATCGAACTTGAAGCTCAGATAGTCGGCCGGACCGCCGTCGGCGCGCAGGCCGTCCTTGTAGCGGCCGTTGCGGTAGGTGATGTAGTAGTTGGTGCGCAGCGTCGCTTCGATCACGCTCATGAAGCTGCGCAGGATGCGGTCCTCATCGAGGCTCGATACGCCGTCCAGCAGCGCCTTGATCGCCTGGCGCGTGGCCTCGATCTGGACATCGCGCTTCGCGGATCGCGCGGCGATCACCGGCTCGACCGCCGCAAGCATCGCGGCATTCTCGCCGGCCAACGCCGCGAACTGGCGGCGGATCTGCGCCACGCCGGTCTGGATGTCGGCCTTGCTCTCGCTGCCGGTCGCAGGATCGAAGCGCGCTTCGAACAGTTCGGTCAGCAGGCGCGCGAGGATCGGGTAACGGGTGAAGGTTTCTTCGACATAGGTCTGCGAGAACGGCACGCCGACCTGCAGCAGATATTTGCAGTAGGCGCGCAGCATCGCCACCTGGCGCCACGACAGATTGGCGGCAAGGATCAGGCGGTTGAAGCCGTCGTTCTCGGCGTTGCCGCGCCAGATCTGGCCGAACGCATCCTCGAAGGTGTCGTCGAAATCGTCGACGTTCAGATCGCCGCGGCCGACTTCGACCTCGAAGTCCTGGATGAAGGCGACGCGACCGTCCACCGCCACGCGATAGGGATGCTCGGAGATCACGCGCAGGCCCATGTTTTCCATCATCGGCAGCGCGTCGGACAGCGGAATATCGTCGTTCAAGCGATAGAACTTGAAGCGCAGGCCGCCTTCCTGATCGCGGCACAGGCTCAGACGCAGGTCGTTGTCGGGGGTGAGCGATGCGAGCTGTTCGACATCGTCGGCGGCGCCCGCGGACGAGACTTTTTCGATGTAGCCCGCCGGCAGCGCGCGGCCGTAGCGGTTGGCCAGCGCGAGACCCTGTTCCTCGCCGTGGCGGGTGACCAGTTGCTCGCGCAGATCGTCCTGCCAGTTGCGGACGATGGCGGACAGATTGGCATCGATCTGCGCGGCGTCGATATCAGCCACTTCGCCCTTGCGCGGACGCACCAGCATGTGCAGCTGCGCCAGCGGAGAATCGCCGAGCTGGATGGTGGAGTCGACCCGATCGGCGTGCAGCGTGTCCTTGAGCATCGCTTCGATGCGCAGGCGGATTTCGGTGTTGTAGCGATCGCGCGGAATATAGGCCAGCACCGAATAGAATCGGCCGTAGCGGTCGTGGCGCAGGAACAGACGGCTGCGCACGCGCTCCTGCAGACTGAGGATGCCGGAGGCGAGCTGGAACAGCTCGGTCTCGGTGGACTGGAACAGTTCGTCGCGCGGCAGCGTTTCGAGGATATGCCGCAGCGCCTTGCCGCTGTGGCCGGTGGGCTGCAGACCCGATTTCAGCATCACGTAGTCGTGACGCTCGCGCACCAGCGGGATTTCCCACGGACGGCGCGTGTAGGCGCTGGACGTGTAGAGACCGATGAAGCGTTGTTCTGCGACCGGACGGCCGTTGGCGTCGAAACTCAGCACGCCGATGTAATCCATGTAGCCCGGGCGATGCACGGTGGCGCGGGCGTTGGTCTTGGTGAGGATCAGCGCATCAACCGCGCCCGACTGCGGAATGTAATGCGCGGCGAGCGAGGCGAGTTTTCGCGGCGGGCCGCTTTCGCGACCGCGCAGCAGGCCCAGACCGGTATCGGGCTCCGCGGCCAGCACGTCTTCGCCGCCCTGCTTGCGCACGCGATATTCGCGATACCCCAGGAAGGTGAAGTGTTCGTCGGCCGCCCAGCGCAGGAATTCGCGCGCTTCGAGCCGGCCGGCGTCGCTCACCGGCATCTTGCGCTTGCCCAGATCCTCGGTGACTTCGAGCATGCGGGCGCGCATCGCCGGCCAATCGCGGACGATGCTGCGCACGTCGGTCAGCACGTCGCGGATCGCGCGTTCGATGATCGCCGCATCGGCCGCCGACTGGCGGTCGATCTCCAGATGCATCATCGACTCGATCTCGCCTTCGCCCACCGCGGTGAGCTTGCCGCTGCGGTCGCGCACGATCCGCACCACCGGATGCCCCAGCACGTGCACGCCGATACCGCGTTCGGCCAGCGCCATCTTCACCGAGTCGACCAGGAACGGCATGTCGTCGTTGACGATCTGCAGCACCGTATGCGGCGATTCCCAGCCGTGTTTGGCCAAGGTCGGATTGAACAGACGCACGCTCGGCGTCCCGGGTTTGCGGACGCGGGCGTAATCGAGGAAATCGTTGGCGAGCGCGGCCCAGCCTTCGGGACCGTGCAGCGGCAGTTCGTCCTCGGTCATGCGTTGATAGAACGCGCTGGCGAAGGCGCCGGCGGCGTCCTGGTCGCGCTTGCCGGCGCGCCTGCGGATCGCATCGAAGATGGTCTCCAGCGCGGTGGTGTCGGGGCGTTCCGCTTTCCGTGCGGCCGGCTTTCGTGCAGCCGGTTGTGATGCGCCCGGTTTCGATGCGGCCGGGCGACGGGGGGCGGAGGCTTTCTTGGTCATGTGCGTGGTTTGTCCGTACGGCGCGCGGTCAGCGCAGGCCGGTCTCGTTGCGGGCGATCACCAGACGCTGGATCTCGCTGGTGCCTTCGTAGATTTCGGTGATCTTGGCGTCGCGGAAGTAACGTTCCAGCGGCATTTCCTTGGAATAGCCCATGCCGCCGTGAATCTGCAGCGCCTGATGGGTGATGTACATCGCCGCCTCCGACGCGGTGAGCTTGGCGACCGACGCCTCGGTGCTGAAGCGGCCGCCGCTCTTGTCGGTCTGCGCCTTGGTCCACGCCGCGCGCAGGGTCAGCAGCTCGGCCGCATCGAGCCGGCACTTCATGTCGGCGATCTTGGCCTGGATCATCTGGAACGAACCGATCGGCTGGCCGAAGCTCTTGCGCTCCTTCACATAGGCGACGGACGCCTTGTACGCAGCCCTGGCCAGGCCCACGGCCTGCGAGGCGATGCCGATGCGGCCGGCGTCCAGCACGCCCATGGCGATCTTGAAACCTTCGCCGTCCTGGCCGACGACCTCGTCGGGCGTGGCCACGTAATCCTGGAATTCGATCTCGCACGTCGCCGACGCGCGGATGCCCAGCTTGGGCTCGGTCTTGCCGCGGTGGAAGCCGGGCTTGGCGGTGTCGACCATGAACGCGGTGATGCCCTTGGCGCCCTTGGACGCATCGGTCACCGCGAACAGGATGATGTACTTGGCGACCGGGCCGGAGGTGATCCAGCTCTTCTTACCGTTGATCACGTAGCTGCCGTCGGCCTGTTTGACCGCCTTGCAGCGCATCGCGGTGGCGTCGGAGCCGGACTGCGGTTCGGTCAGCGCGAAGGCGCCGATCTCGCGGCCTTCAGCAATCGCGCGCACGTACAGTTGCTTCTGCGCCTCGGTGCCGAACTTGAGGATGCCGTTGCAGAACAGCGAATTGTTGACCGACACGATCGTCGAGTGCGCGCAATCGGCCTCGGCGATCTCGATCATCGCCAGCACGTAGCTGATCGGGTCCATGCCCGCGCCGCCGTATTCGGCCGGCACCTCGATGCCCATCAGCCCGTTCTCGCCGAGCGTGCGGATGTTCTCGAGCGGAAACTCACCTGTGCGGTCGTGGTGCTCGGCGCTGGGCGCGATCTTGTCCTGCGCGATACGGCGTGCCACGTCCTGAATCATCAACTGCTCTTCTGTGAAGCGGAAATCCATGGGCGCGTCCTCGCTTGTGAAATCGAAACCACTATTGTAGCCGCGGGTCTGGCGTAACCCCAGCATGTACCCGGCGCGCTTGACCTGAGCCGCCCGGGGGGCAGACAATTATCTCTGTATCGCGATATTGAGATATGAGGCCTGTCGAATGGATCTGGAAGCCTGGTCGGCGAGACTGAAAGTGTTGGCGGACGCGACCCGGGTCCGGCTGCTGGCGCTGCTGGAACATGAGGAATTGACGGTCGCCGAGCTGTCCTCGATCACCCGCCTGGCGCAGCCGCGGGTGTCGACCCACCTCGCGCGCCTGAAGGAAGCCGGCCTGGTCCGCGACCGGCGCGCCGGGGTCTCCGCTTACTACCGTTTCGAGGAGGCGTCCCTCGACGCCGCCCAGCGCGCGCTCTGGCGCACCCTGCGCGAAGGCAGCGACGACCCGCTGCTGCGCCAGGACGCGGAACGCATACCGGGCGTGCTGGCCGCCCGCGCGGTCGACGCCAACTGGGCCGACAGCGTGGCCGGCGACATGGAGCGGCACTATTCCCCGGGACGCACCTGGGAAGCCCTCGCCCGTTCGGCGCTGCCGCTGCTGGCGCCGGGCCACGTGCTGGACATCGCTTCCGGCGACGGCGTGCTGGCCGAACTGCTGGCGCCGCACGCCCGCGAGTACATCTGCATCGACGCCAGCGCGCGCGTGGTCAACGCCGCCACCGAGCGCCTGCGCAAGTTCGCGAACGTCGAGGTCCGCGAGGGCGACATGCACGCCCTGCCCTTCGAGGACGGTCATTTCGATCTGGTCGTACTGATGCATGCCCTGACCTACGCCGCCCGCCCGCAGGTGGCGGTGGCCGAAGCCGCGCGCGTGCTGCGTCCGGGCGGGCGGCTGCTGCTCAGCAGCCTGGCCAGGCACGAACACCGCGTCGCGGTGGAAGCCTACAGCCACGTCAACCTGGGTTTCGGCGACAAGGAACTGCGCAGGTTCATCGAAAAGGCCGGGCTGACGATCACCGCATCGGAAACCGTCACCCGCGAAAAGCGCCCACCGCATTTCGAAGTCATCTCGCTGATCGGAACCAAGCCATGAACACCCACGCCGACTCCACCGTGCCGACACCGTCCGCGCGTCCCGCCGCGGATTTTCCGCAACTGCAGCCATGGCTCGCGCCCGGGCGCGTCGCCCGGCTCGAAGCCGCGCTGCGCGAGCGCATCCTGGTGCTGGACGGCGGCATGGGCACGATGATCCAACAGTACGAACTGGGCGAAGACGACTACCGCGGCGCACGGTTCGCCGCAGGCTTCGACGCCCAGGCCATCGCCGATCACAGCCACGCGCCGGGCTGCCCCTGCGGCCACGACAGCCGCGACCAGAAAGGCAACAACGATCTGCTCAGCCTCACCCGACCGGACATCATCCGCAGCATCCACAGCGCGTATCTGGATGCCGGCGCCGATCTGATCGAAACCAACACCTTCAATTCGACCACCATCTCGCTGGCCGATTATGGTCTGGAGCATCTGGCCCGCGAATTCAACGAAACCGGCGCACGGCTGGCCCGCGAGGCCTGCGATGCCGCCGAGGCCGCCGACCCGTCGCAGCCGCGGTTCGTGGTCGGCGTGCTCGGCCCGACCAGCCGCACCGCCTCGATCAGCCCGGACGTGAACCGCCCGGGCTTCCGCGCGATCACGTTCGACGAACTGCGCACCACCTACCGCGAAGCCACCGAGGGCCTGATCGACGGCGGCGCCGACGTGATCATGGTCGAAACCATCTTCGACACCCTTAACGCCAAGGCCGCGCTGTTCGCGATCGAGGAAGTGTTCGAGGCGCGCGGCGCCCGGCTGCCGATCATGATTTCCGGCACCATCACCGATGCATCCGGCCGCACCCTCTCCGGACAGACCGCGGAAGCGTTCTGGTATGCGCTGCGCCACAGCCGGCCGCTGACCATCGGTCTGAACTGCGCGCTGGGCGCGAAGGATCTGCGCCCGCACGTCGATGTGCTGGCGCAGATCGCCGACGCATTCGTCAGCACACACCCCAACGCCGGCCTGCCCAACGCCTTCGGCGGCTACGACGAAACGCCCGAAGACATGGCCACGGTGCTGCGCGAATTCGCCGAATCCGGGCTGCTGAATATCGTCGGTGGCTGCTGC
>JBKJTC010000319.1:0-10342 GCA_046590925.1 Lysobacteraceae bacterium
GCGTTGAACGCGTCATGCACAGATTGCAAAAACTACCGGCCATCGTCGTCGGATTCTTCGGCACGCCGACTTGCTCCTATGCAAAAGCGTGAGGCTTTACTAACGAATGGTTTAATATAAGGTAGGGATCAGTCTGTGTTTTTGCATTTTTATGCTGAAATGCCGCGTCTGCCAGCAGATCAAAAAAAGGGCTGTACCGAAACATAGCTGGCATCTTGAAGTCTTCAGGGATTTGAGTTTCCAAGATTGGGATATCCATATGCCTACCAAAACATGTTAGTTCGCGAGTTCCAGCACAAGCAGCGGATCAATCCGCACGTCAAACCAGTTCATCCCCCAATGCAGATGCGGCCCGGTCGCGCGGCCGGTCGCGCCGACGGCGGCGAATACCTGGCCCTGTTCGACGCGGTCGCCCACTTTCACGTCGATGCGCGACAGGTGCAGGAAGTTGGAGCTGATGCCGGCGCCGTGATCGATCAGTACGGTGCCGCCGGTGAGATACAGATCCGCTGCGGCGAAGGTGACGATGCCCGCGGCCGGGGCTTTCACCGGCGTGCCCTGCGCGGCGGCGATGTCCATGCCCGAATGCGGGGCTTTAGGTGTCCCGTTGTAGACGCGCTGATTGCCGAAGCGGCCGCTGATGCGCCCTTCCACCGGCCATAGGAAGCGCTGCGCGAAATCTTCGCGGGCGTCGTCGCGCTTGCGTTGCGCGACCACCTGCGCCTGTTCGCGCTCGATCCGCGCAGCGATGGCCGGCGGCGGGTTGACCGTGGCCGGCGGTACGCCGTCGATGGTTTCGATCGGCCAGTCGCGCGGCGCGACGGCGATGCGATGTTCGACCGTGCCGACGCCGGGCCGGGTGATCTTCACGATCAGCGGCCCGGCCGCATCGCGGCCGACGCCGAACACGAAGCGCCCGCGCGGCGAGATCCGCAGCGATCGGCCGGCGTATTCGACGATGGCGGCGGGATCGGTGTCGCCGATGATCAGCGCGCCCTGTTGTACCGACGGCGGCAGCGATGTCTGGCGCTGCGGTGCGATAGGCGCAGGCGTTTTCGGCGCCGACGGGGTGGAAACGTTCGAGACGGTCGAACAGGCGGAGAGCGCCAGCATCAGCGCGCCTGCGGCCGTGGATTGCCTGATGGAAGCCGGCCTCATCGATCGAACGCCAGACGCATGCCGCGTGGTCCGCCCACCAGTTGCCGTCCGTCCCAGACCAGATGGCCGTTGACCCAGGTCGAGGCGATCCGCGAACGGAAGGTCGTGCCTTCGAACGGCGACCAGCCGCATTTCGACAGCACCTGTTCGCGTGCGACCACGAACGGCGTGTCGTCGATCAGCACCAGGTCGGCGCGATAGCCTTCGCGCAGGAAGCCGCGTTCTTTCACGTCGAACAACTGCGCCGGTGCGTGCGCGAACTTCTGCACCACCTGCGCGGTGGTGAGGCGCCTTTCGTGGACGCATTCCAGCGCCGCATTCAACGCGAACTGCACCAGCGGCAGGCCGCTCGGAGCGCGCAGGTAGGGCTGCTGTTTTTCTTCCAGGGTATGCGGCGCGTGATCGGTGGCGAGTATGTCGATGGTGTCTTCGGCCAGCGCGCGCAGCAGCGCTTCTCGATCACCGAAGTCCTTGATCGCCGGGTTGCACTTGATGAAGTTGCCGCGGGTCGCGTAGTCGCGGCTGTCGAAACGCAGGAAATGGATGCAGGTTTCGGCGGTGATGCGCTTGCGGCTGCCGTCGGCGCGGATCAGTGGGCCGCGCTCGAACAGCGCCAGCTCGTCGGCGGTGGAGATGTGCAGCACGTGCAGGCGCGCGTCGTGTTCGCGTGCGAGCGAGATCGCCAGCTTGGTGGACTTGATGCACGCCTCGCGCGAGCGGATCTCGCCGTGGAATTCCACCGGGATGTCGTCGCCGTACTTTTCGCGATACTTCGCGAGTTCGGCATCGATCATCGGCGTGTCTTCGCAGTGGGTGATGATCGGCGTGGGCGCGTCGCGGAAGACAGCGGCCAGCACGTCCGGGTCGTCCACCAGCATGTTGCCGGTGGACGCGCCCATGAAGACCTTCACGCCGGGCGTGGTCAGCGGGTCGACGGCGCGGATGTCGTCGATGTTGGCGGTGCTGGTACCCATGTAGAAGCCGTAGTTGCCCCAGGCGCGCCCTTCGGCGCGGCGGTACTTGTCGTCCAGCGCGGCGCGGTCGAGGGTCGGCGGGCTGGTGTTGGGCATGTCCATGAAGCTGGTCAGGCCACCGGCGACCGCGGCCGCCGATTCCGTGGCGAGGTCGCCCTTGTGCTCCAGGCCCGGTTCGCGGAAGTGGACCTGGTCGTCGATCATGCCCGGCAGCAGGCGGCTGCCGGCGGCGTCGATCACGATCTCGCCGGGGCGCGCCGACAGGCTGCTGCCGATGGCCTGGATCCGTCCGTCGGCGAAGCGCAGGTCGGCGTCGAACTCCCGACCTTCGTTGACCAGCCTGGCGTTGACGATGAGGGTGGGGGTGTGGGTGTAGGCGGTCATGGGTGGGGTCTCGTTCGGTCGGGGCGGCGCACCAGCGGCGGCACGGGATCGTGACCGCCGGGGCACAGGGGATGACACCGTGCAAGGCGCCTGACGGTCAGCCAGCTGCCTTTGCCGGTGCCGAAGCGCTGGATGGCTTCCATCGAATACTCCGAACAGGTCGGAACGAAGCGGCAGCGCTGTCCTAGCAGGGAGTTGATCCAGCGTTTGTAGAAGCGGAGTACGACGATCAGCAGACGGTCGATCAAGGCGTTGATCCAGCGGGGGATTGCAGCGTGCAAGGCTCGCTGAAATGCGAGGTTGCCGCTGTAGCCCCGGCAGGGTATAACAGCCCGCTTTCCCGTCTCAAGGGAAGATATGAAGGATTCTCGGACGTGGCTGTAAAGAAACCCGCAAAGAAGGCCGCCAGCAAGGCCACCCAACAACCCGCGAAAGCGGCCGTGAAGAAGCCCGTGGCCAAGACTGTCGCCAAAGCGCCCGCCAAACCTGCTGCGAAGGCGCCTGCGGCCAAGAAGGCCGTCAAGCCGGCGGCCGTCAAGAGCGCCGTAAAGCCTGCGGCCAAGAAGCCCGTCGCCAAGCCGGCCGTCAAGCCTACGGCGAAGAAGGCCGCTGCCAAGCCGGTCGCCAAGCCCGCGGCGAAAGCCGCCCCGGCCGCGAAACCTGCGCCGAAGCCCGAAACCAAGGCCGTTCCGGTCAAGGCGCCGGCCGCCAAGACCGCAGCCGCCAAATCTCCGGCGTCCAAGCCGCCGGCCAAGGTCGAAGCCAAAGCTGCGTCGAAGCCGGCTCCGGCGCCTACCCCCAATCCGTCGCCGGCCCCGCCGCCGACTCCCAAGCCCGAGCCGAAGCCCGACCCCAAGCCGACCAAGCCGCCGGTGCCGGGCCCGCGACCGAATCCGAACGAACCGGCCGCGAAAGCCGCCGGCAAGCCCGTGGTGGTCGCCCCGCGTCCCGCCGCCGGCAAGGTTGCCGTCGCCGTGATTTCGCGCCAGACAGCGCCCGCCCCCAAGACCCAGGTGAAAGTGATTCCCTACAAGACCGATGAGGCCACCGGCCGTCCGATCCTCCCCGCCGGCTACAAGCCCAGCGTGGACGAGGAATACATGAGCACCCTGCAGCAGGAGTACTTCCGCCAGCGCCTGCTGGGCTGGCGCGCCGATCTGATCGAGGAATCGAAGCAGACCATCGAGAATCTCAAGGACGAAGTGCGCGATGTCGGCGACGACGCCGAACGCGCCACCCGCGAAACCGAGAACTCGCTGGAACTGCGCACCCGCGACCGCTACCGCAAGCTGATCGGCAAGATCGACAGCACGCTCAAGCGTCTGGAAGCCGGCGAGTACGGTTTCAGCGTGGATTCGGGCGAAGAGATCGGCCTGCACCGTCTCGAAGCGCGCCTCACCGCCGAGCGCACCATCGACGAGCAGGAACGCTGGGAACACCTGCAGAAACAGCAGGGCGATTGATTCGGCAGGTTGTCCGCGAATGAAAAAAGCCCCGTTTCGACGGGGCTTTTTGCTTCTGTAGAGCGGCCTTCAGGCCGCTTGCATTTTTGAAGACAAGAGCAGCGGCCTGAAGGCCGCTCTACCGCCAGCTCCCTTGTCGATTTGCAGTGGCCGTCATTGCAGATCCTTCAGATCCAGACGCCGCACCGTTGGCGATTTCAGCGCCGTGAACCCGACCACCCCGAGGGTGACGCAGCCGCCGAGGACGACGGCGGGGACGAGGCCCAGCAGGCGCGCCATCGAGCCGGCGTAGAACGCGCCGAGTTCGTTCGATGAACTGATGAAGATGCTGTTGATCGACGAGACCCGACCGCGCATGTGGTCGGGCGTGGCCAGTTGCAGGATCGTGGAGCGCAGCACCACCGAGACGCCGTCGAACATGCCCGAGATGAACAGGAAGGCCACCGACAGCCACAGCATCTTCGACAACCCGAAGCCGATGATGCACAGGCCGAAGCCGGCGACCGCGATCAGCAGGTAACGCCCGGCGTGACGCTGGATCGGGCGCCGCGCCAGCCACAGCCCCACGATCACCGCACCGGCGGCGGGCGCGCCGCGCAGCAGGCCCAGCGCTTCCGGCCCGGCGTCCAGGATGTCCTTGGCGAACGCCGGCGCCAGCGACACCGCGCCGCCGAACAGCACCGCGAACATGTCCAGCGCCATCGCGCCCAGCATCACCGGCGTGCGCGCGACGAAACGCAGGCCTTCGGCGATGCTGGAGAAGATCGGGCTGCGCTCGTGCGATAGCGCGGGTTCGGTGGTGCGCAACGTCGCCAGCGACAGCGCCGCGCCCAGGGCGAACAGCGCGCCCAGCGCATACACCGGGCCGGCCTGCGCGGTCGCGCCTTCCGGATACCGGCCGAGTCTGTCGATCAGCCCGATCAGCCCGCCGCTGATCGCGGGCCCCAGCACCAGCGCCGTCTGGAACACCACGCTGCCGATGCTCGATCCGCGCGTGAACTGGTCGCGCGGCAACACGCAGGCGAACAGGGTGTTGTGGACCGGGCCGAGGAAGGCGCGCACCGCGCCGGTAAACATGACTGCGGCGTAGATCAACCACAGCCGCGGTTGGATGTCGGCCGCGTCGCCGAACACCATGCCCCAGGCGACCACGGCCAGGATGATCGGCGTGATGCTCAGGCCGACGCAGGCGATGATGCCGAGCCGCCGCTTCGGCAGGTGATCGACCAGATAGCCGGCGAAGGGCGCAACGCAGAAGAACGGCAGCACTTCGGCCAGACCGATCAGGCCGAGTTTCCACGGATCGTGGGTGAGTTCGTAGACATGCCAGCCCACCGCGACCGCGACGATCTGGTACGACAGGATGGTGAGCAGTCGATAGCCCATCAATCCGACGAACGCGCGGTTACGCATCGGCGGCGCGGCCGGCGGTTCGATCGTATCGGTCGCGCTCATGCGTATGGCGTCGTGATGGCGGCGTGCGCGTCAGTGCGTGCGCGAGGCGCGCTGGCGCAGTGCGTCCTGCGCGGTGGCTTTGATGAAGGCGAGCAGCGCGGCCAGGCCGTTGTTGCGCGTCGGCGAAAGATGTTTGGCGAGGCCGATGTCGGCGATGTAGCGGGCGTCGGTGGCGACGATGTCCCCGGCGCTGCGCCCGGAGTACACGCGCAGCGCGAGGAAGACCAGACCGGAGACGATCGCCGAATCGCTGGCGGCTGCGAAGTCGAGGCGATCTGCGTCGCCCGAGGCCACGATCCACACCATCGACTGGCAGCCCAGCAACCTGTGCGTGTCGTTTTTCCGGCCGTCGGGAAATTCCGGCAGCTTGCGGCCGAGATCGATCAGATACTGGTAGCGCTCGGACCAGTCGCCGAAGAACGCGAATTCGTCGCGGATGGTGTCCTGGGCTTCGGCGGGGGTGGGTTCTAGGGGGAAGGTGGTGTTCACGTTGATGTTGTTCTGCCTCGGGTGTTCAGCGCCAGGGAGGTGGCATTCGCTTTCCCTCTCCCAGCGGGAGAGGGGTAGGGGAGAGGGTCCGGAGTAGCGGCGACGTTTGCACCGCATCGCACGTACCGAACCCTCATCCGGCGCTTCGCGCCACCTTCTCCCGATGGGAGAAGGGAAAAGCATCACGCCCGCTTCCAGCGCACGCCTTGCGCGGTGTCTTCCAGCAGGATGCCTTCGTCAGCCAACTGCTTGCGGATCGCGTCGCTGCGGGCGAAGTCGCGGGCCTGTTTCGCGACGTTGCGTTCGTCGACCAACGCCTGGATGCGGGCATCGTCGTCGTTGGAAGCGCCGCGCGCGAACCAGGCTTCCGGTGTTTGCTGCAGCAGGCCAAGCGCGAAGCCGGCGCCGAGCAGTTCGGATTTCAGGCGTTTCCGCTCGCCGGCGTCTTCGCAGCGCCGCGCTTCGCCCGCGATGCGCGCGACTTCGGCGAGCGCCTGTGGCGTATTCAGATCGTCGTCGAGTGCGGCTTCGGTGCCGCGGGGAATGTCGGCGGATGCTGCTTCGACATCGGCAAGATCCCGCAACGTGCCGTACAAACGATCCAACGTGCGCACAGCTTGTTCGATCAACCCGTCCGACCACTCCAGCGGCTGCCGGTAGTGCGCCGACAACAGCGCGTAGCGCAGGGCTTCCGGCGGATGCTCGCGCACCAGGTCGTGCACGCGCTGGATGTTGCCCACCGACTTGGCCATCTTGCTGCCGCCGAAGTTCAGCATGCCGTTGTGGATCCACCAGCGCGAGAACGTCTTGTGACTGCCGTCATGGTGCTTGTGCGCGCATTCGCTCTGCGCGACTTCGTTCTCGTGGTGCGGGAACTGCAGGTCGATGCCGCCGGCGTGGATGTCGATGGTGTCGCCCAGATGCGCTTCGGCCATCGCCGAGCATTCGATGTGCCAGCCGGGGCGGCCGACGCTCCACGGCGATTCCCAGCCCGGCAGATCGTCGGTGGAGGGCTTCCACAGCACGAAATCGCCCGGGTTGCGCTTGTACGGCGCCACTTCCACGCGCGCGCCGGCCAGCATCTCCTCGGGATCGCGGCGCGAGAGTTTGCCGTATTCGGCGTAGGTGTCTACCGCGAACAGCACATGGCCTTCGGCGGCGTAGGCGTGGCCCTGGTCGATCAGGCGCTGGATCATCGCGATCATCTGCGGGATGTGCGCGGTGGCGGAGGGCTCGATGTCCGGCGCGAAATCGCCCGATACGCCCAGTATCGCCATGTCTTCGCGATACGCCGCCGCGTACTTGTCGGTGATGGTCGAGATCGGCGTGCCCAGCGCCTTGGCCGCTGCGTTGATCTTGTCGTCGACGTCGGTGATGTTGCGCGCATATTTCAATCGACCGTAGCGGCGGCGCAGCAGCGCAGCGAGCACGCCGAACACCACCGGGCCGCGGGCATTGCCGATATGGACATAGTTGTAGACGGTGGGCCCGCACAGATACATCGTCGGACAGCCGGGATCGAGCGGAGCGAAGGGTTCGACCTGGCGCGTCAAGCTGTTATGGAGTTGAAGGGTCATCGTCCTGATGCATGTTGAGGGGTCGACCGATTCTAGCGGCACGCGCACCGGCACGACAGCGGGGGTTCAGCCTGAAACGGTCCGAGGCTCTACACTGGCCGGCCGATGCGCCCAACCTCCGCCACCGTTGCTGCCTGTTTCTGCCTGCCGTTGCTGTTCGTGGCATCGCCGTGGGTGCAGGCGCAGAAAGACAGCGGACAGCTTTCCAACGTCCGCACCGAATACGCGCAGGTGCTGCGGGTGGAGCCGGTGTACCAGACGCTGCGCGCCTATGCGATGGAACAGCGCTGCGACAACCCCGCCGAGGCCACGGGCGTGGCGCAGACCAACCGCAATTGCCGCCCGACCCGGGTGGAGCGCGAATTCCAGCGTCCGGTGGCCTACGACGTCGATTACATCCATCGCGGCGTGAAATACCGTTCGCGGCTGCCCATCGACCCCGGCAAACGCCTGAAGGTGCGGATTTCGGTGACCCCCGACCTCCTGCCTGCAGAAAAGCGCTGATGGCCGTCGCGGTCTTGCGGCCGTCATCCGCGCGTGCGAGCATGCGCCCCCTATGAAGAACGCGCAGCCCCTGTCGACCACCAGTGCCCGGATGGCCTCCGGCATGACGTCGCGCGCGCGCCGACCGGAACCCCACACGCCTGCTGGGTGATCCGGAACCGTCGTCTTATCCGCTCCAACGACAAGATTCCAACGATCAGGCCCGGCTCCCCGCCGGGCCTTTTCTTTTTTCCGCGTCCGATCCGATCTGCAATCAGCCCACGGATCATTGCTCCGATCCGGATCACGACTCTCCTCCCTCCCACGACCTCATCGCCGAGACCTGCCATGAAGCATTTCCTCAACACCCAGGACTGGAGCCGCCCCGAACTGGATGCCGTATTGACCCAGGCCGCGCTGTACAAGCGCAACAAACTGGGCGATGCGCTCAAGGGCAAGAGTATCGCGCTGGTGTTCTTCAACCCGTCGATGCGCACCCGCACCAGCTTCGAGCTGGGCGCGTTCCAGCTCGGTGGCCATGCCGTCGTGCTCGCCCCTGGCAAGGACGCGTGGCCGATCGAGTTCGACTTCGGCACGGTGATGGACGGCGACACCGAAGAACATATCGCCGAAGTGGCGAAGGTGCTGAGCCGTTACGTCGACCTGATCGGCGTGCGCGCATTCCCGAAATTCATCGACTGGGCCGCGGATCGCGAAGACAAGGTGCTCAAGGGCTTCGCCAAATACGCGACCGTCCCGGTGATCAACATGGAAACCATCACCCATCCCTGCCAGGAGCTGGCGCACGCGATGGCGCTGCAGGAACATTTCGGCTTATCGGACCTCCGCGGCAAGAAATACGTCCTGACCTGGACCTATCACCCGAAGGCGCTGAACACCGCGGTCGCGAATTCCGCGCTGACCATCGCCACGCGCATGGGCATGGACGTGACCCTGCTGTGCCCGACGCCGGAATACGTGCTGGACCAGCGCTACATGGACTGGGCGGCGCAGAACGTCGGCGAGAACGGCGGTTCGCTGCAGGTAAGCCACGATATCGACAGCGCCTATTGCGGCGCCGAGGTGGTCTACGCCAAGAGCTGGGGCGCGCTGCCGTATTTCGGTAACTGGGAACCCGAAAAACCCATTCGCGACGAGTACAAACATTTCATCGTCGACGAACGCAAGATGGCGCTGACCAACAACGGCGTGTTCTCGCACTGTCTGCCGCTGCGCAGGAACATCAAGGCCACCGATGCGGTGATGGACGCGCCGTACTGCATTGCGGTGAACGAAGCCGAGAACCGCCTGCATGTGCAGAAAGCGGTGATGGCGGCGCTCGCCAACCAGTAACGTTTTCCTCCTTCCCCCGCTTAGCGGGGGAAGGTCGGGATGGGCGCGCGCCTTCATCCCGTTGCCCCCACCCCAACCCTCCCCCGCGCGCGCGGGAGGGAGTCAATCAAGAGACACAAACCATGACCCAGCCCAAAGACATCGTTCTCGCATTCTCCGGCGGCCTCGACACCAGTTTCTGCGTGCCCTATCTGCAGGAACAGGGCTGGGCCGTGCATACCGTGTTCGCCGATACCGGCGGCGTCGATGCCGAGGAGCGCGCGTTCATCGAACAGCGCGCGCAGGAGCTCAGCGTCGCTTCGCACATCACCATCGACGGCGGCCCTGCGCTGTGGGACGGCTTCGTCAAACCCTTCGTCTGGGCCGGCGAGGCGTATCAGGGCCAGTATCCGTTGCTGGTGTCCGACCGTTATCTGATCGTCGACGCCACCCTGGCGCGCGCGCAGAATCTCGGTACCAAGGTCATCGCCCACGGCTGCACCGGCATGGGCAACGATCAGGTGCGTTTCGATCTCGCCGTCAAGGCCAGCGGCGACTACACCATCGTCGCGCCGATCCGCGAAATCCAGAAAGAACACACGCAGACCCGCGCATACGAACAGGCCTATCTGGAGCAGCGCGGCTTCGGCGTGCGCGCCAAGCAGAAGGCGTACACGATCAACGAGAACCTGCTCGGCCTGACGATGTCCGGCGGCGAGATCGACCGCTGGGAAGCGCCGGGCGAGGGCGCGCGCGGCTGGTGCGCGCCGCGCGACGAATGGCCCGAAGCGGCGCTACAGGTCGCCATCGCGTTCGTCGGCGGCGAAGCGGTGTCGCTGGACGGTCATGCGATGACCGGCCCACAGTTGCTGGCGAAGCTCAACGCGCTGTTCGCGCCGTATGGTGTGGGCCGCGGCATGTACACCGGCGACACCACCATCGGCCTCAAGGGCCGCATCGTGTACGAAGCGCCGGGCCTCACCGCGCTGCTGGTCGCGCATCGCGCGCTGGAAGAAGCGGTGCTGAC
>JBKJTC010000183.1:0-6356 GCA_046590925.1 Lysobacteraceae bacterium
GCTCCACAACGCAAATTCCATCTTCAATTGCTCGGGGCGTTTGTCGCAGATCGTCGCGCAGATCTGTGCTTCCTGTTCTGCGCTCAGCACACGCTTGTCGCCGCTGCGACGACCGCGCTGACGTGGCGCCAGCGCGGCGAGACCTTCGACTTCGTAGCGGTCGATGATCTTGCATGTCGCCGAATAGCTCAGACCAACATCGCGCGCGATCTGTGCTTTGTTGAGCTTGCGCTTGTACGCCCGGATGACCTGGCGGCGGCGCTCGTGTTGTTCTGCCGGACTGAGCCGGCGGGCGTCTTCGTTGTCCATGCGTAATTGCATACCAGATCGCACAGAAGGTTCAGACTATTTATGGGCCTGATCTATAAGGCGCATTGTTGACCAGCAGCACCTGCACGCCCGTGCCCACGATTCCGGACCGGATGCGTGCCCGCTGGAAGTCTATGGACTGGTGCAGACCGCCACAAACGGCAAAGCGTCGCAAGCATCGGAAACGATGCTGGCCACAGCCAGTCGGTCAGGCCAAATACCCGCCATCCACCGCCAGACACGTGCCGGTGACATACCCCGCCGCTGGCGAACACAGGAAGAGCACCGCCGGCGAGATCTCGTCCGGCTGCGCGCTGCGGCCCATCGGGATCAGCTGCGACATCATGCCCATCAGCTTCGGATTGGACGTGATCGACGACGCGAACTTGGTGTCGGTCAGTCCCGGCAGCACCGCGTTGACGCGGATGCCCTGGCCTGCGAGTTCCTTGGCGAAACCTTCGGTCATATTGACGATGCCCGCCTTGGTCATCGAATACACGCCCTGCCCGGCCGCGGGCCGTTTCGCATTGACGGAGGCAATGTTGACGATGCTGCCGCCGCCCCTGGTCTTCATGCGCCGCGCCGCCTGCACCGTGGTCCAGAAATAACCGCGCAGATTCACGTCGACGGTTTTCTGGTAGCTGCCCAGATCCATGTCGATCATCGGGCCGAAATACGGATTGGTGGCGGCATTGTTGACCAGGAGATCGGGCGCCTTGCCGGCCGCATCGAGCGTGGCGAACAGGGCTTCGATCGCGTCCGGATCGCCCACGTGCAGCGCATGCGCTTCGGCGGAGCCGCCGCCGGCGCGGATCGCGGCCGCGACGGTGTCGCAGGCCTCGACATTGCGCGAGGTGCAGACGACGTGCGCGCCGTGCGCGGCGAGCGTATGGGCGATGGCTTCGCCGATGCCGCGCGATGCGCCACTGACCAGTGCGATCTTGCCGGTGAGGTCGAACAGGGGGTCGGATATGGACATGGAAGGCCACGAAATCGGGAGTGGAAGGACGGCACGCGCGAGGCGGCTTGCTATGCTGGCGAGACTAGCACAGCAGAGACGGAACACATGGACAGCAGACGACGCGTACTGATCACCGGCGCCGGTAGCGGGCTTGGTCTTGCCCTGGCGCATCGCTACGCGCGCAGCGGCGCGCGCGTGGCCTGCGTCGACCTGATCGCCGAGCGCGCCGAAGCCGCCGCCGCGGCGCTGCCGGGCAACGGTCATCTCGCGCAGGTCGTGGATGTCGGCGACGACGCCTCGATGCAGGCGCTGCACGATCGCATCCAGCGCGAATGGGGCAGCGTGGATGTGCTGATCAACAACGCCGGTATCGCCTCGGTCGGCGCGATGGTCGACACCACCATGGAAGAGTGGCGGAAGATCATCGATATCGATCTGCTGGGCGTGGTGCGCGGCTGCCGGTTGTTCCTGCCGGCCATGCTGGCGGCGCGCAAGGGCCAGGTCATCAACACCGCGAGTTTCGCGGGACTGGCCGGCGCGCCGGGCATGATGAGTTATGGCGTGGCGAAAGCCGGCGTGGTGGCGCTATCGGAACAATTGCGCGCCGAGACCCACGGCAGCGGCGTCGGCGTGAGCGTGATCTGTCCCGCATTCTTCCGCACCAACCTGCTGGAGACCGCGTTCGCCAGCGATAAAATCAAGGCGAAAGTGATCAAGTTGATGGACACCTCGCCCGATACGCTGGACGGCGTCGCCGACAAAGTCTTCGCCGCCGCCGAACGCGGGCAGTTCATGATCATTCCGACAAAACGCGAACCTTTCCGCTGGCGGATGAAACGTTATTTGCCAGGAATATATTTCGGGCGGCTCGTCAAAATGGCACGCACCCGAGTGCATGCAGGGCCTGGGGGAACTTGATTCAGCTCTTTATCGAACCTGATGTCGCGTTTTATTTTTCAAGTTTCAGAGGCGAAGAAAGGAATATGCCGATGTTGAAGTCCCTATCAGTCTGCCAACCGAGCCTGATGCCGCCCATCAGGCTACCCTCCTGATTGCGGATAACATAAATCGGCAGATCGACCGCACTCATGTCGGATCCCAACTCGCGCGTCAGCTTGAGACTATAACCAACGAACTTCCAAGCGCCTCTGGCCTCGAACGAGAGCAGCTTCTTGTCAGCACGCGCGGGAGCGCCGAAAGGCCCCTCCACGCATGCGACATAAGTCGCGGCCGTATCGACAGGACACACGATCGAAACGTCCGCGGACTTGTGCCCGTTTTGATACTCCAGGCCCAACGACTGGAGATGTTCTCGCGATCTGTTGATGCGCAACACTGATACGTTGATCCCCCACCGTGTCTTGCGCGACGTGCTTTCGTTCAAACCCGCATCGAAGAATGAAAATTCGTCGTTCGCAATCTTCATCGCGATGCCGAACCCCCAGCTCGGCTTGTAGTATTTCTGCATGAATCTGCGAATCTCCGACCGCGAACCACCTATTTGTTCATACGCAGTTTTGATTTTTTGATACGTACATCCGCTGATCTTGAGCCCAGCCGCATGACACAAATCAATGAAGTCCCGGTTTGTAGAAAGTTCTTTGACGAAACTCAGATCGGTTAATAACCAATCGTATCCGAGACCCAGCTCGACACCGGCACCGAACCCATCCAGCGAGGCGAACCTAGCATATTCCTTTTTGTCGCCTGCGATCGGCGCAGTCAACCCAATCGTCCAGCTTCTGGAGAAGCCAACATCGTCACTTCCGATCGAGGAGCGTGATCGCGTGTAAGCGATTCCAGCAACTGCCTTGTCTTCGTCGAAGTTGAGATCGTATTGAACCCGGTCACCGCCCGAACTGGAACCAGAAAAACCGCGGCCGATCGGTGCGAACTTCACACCGGCACCAACGTCGTTCAGCATCGAAATTGCAGCTTCGCGACGTTCGTCCGCATCGTTTCCGCCCAACATCAGTGATCGCGTGCCTACAGGCACTTCTTGATCCGCTTCTTCGCCTGGGAAGCAATTTTTGGCAGGCTGTCCGGGTTTGCAATCCGGAGGTAACGGTTCCGTTTCACTCGCCCCTTTTTTCATCTCATCGACGATATCGACCTTGATCTTGGTGGATTCTTCACGAAAGATTTGTCTGATTTTTTCGATCTGCCGCGGGCTGAGGTCGTCATCCGCACATGCATCGACTGGATTCAACGAAAAGAGCACGAGGACTAGCGTCATCGCTGTGATATAGGAATGGATTCTCATTGTCATCACTCCGCCTCGATTTCAATCAGGCCATAATTTTCATTTTCTCCTTGCGGAATGAGCGTTTCACTCTTGGTGAGTGAGGCGACTCGATCGTTGCCAACGAAGACCTGCGCCTTGAGATATCCACCTGCAGGACCGGAAACATACCAAGTGAGCATGTACTTTCCGGGCGCGTCGACACTGACGGCACCATTTCCGTCAGCATCGAACGCAATCTTCCAGGCCTTTTGCGATCCGGCCTGCATCGATGCGAGTGAAAACAGATCGAATACGACGCTGTTGTGCTTGACCGCGACCACGGTCACTACTGCTTTAGCCATGACACGCCTCCCGAATCGCATCCGTTGCGGATGTGCGACAAGGTGCCTTTATCTCAGATAAGAATTCCGCCGGCGGTATCAGTCGCGGATCGCTTTGGGTGTTACCGCCGCTCTTTCATCGCCATCACCACCCCAAGCCCCGCAAGCAGCGACACCGCCGCAGTGCCGCCGTAGCTGAGCAGCGGCATCGGCACGCCGACCACCGGCAGCAGGCCGGAGATCATGCCGGCGTTGACGATCACGTAGACCGAGAACGCGAGGCCCAGCGCGCCGGCGAGCAGGCGCGAGTAGGTGTCGCGGGCTTCGCTGGCGATCCACAGGCAGCGGCCGACGACGAACATGTACAGCGCGAGGGTGATGCTGACGCCGACCCAGCCGAATTCTTCGGACAGCACCGCGAAGATGAAGTCGGTGGTGTGTTCGGGCAGATAATCGAGATGCGACTGCGTGCCCTGGCCCCAGCCCTGGCCGGTCCAGTTGCCGGAGCCGATCGCGATTTTCGACTGGATGATGTTCCAGCCGGTCCCCAGCGGATCGGATTCCGGATCGAGGAAAGTACGGATGCGGTCTTTCTGGTACGGGCGCAGGAACCAGAACCACGCGACCGGCGCAGCGGCAGCGACGCTGGCACCGGCAGCGATGAACCATCGCCATGGCAGGCCCGCGAGGAACAGCGCGAAACACCCGCTTGCGGCGACCAGCATCGCGGTGCCGAAGTCGGGCTGCAGCAGGATCAGCAGCGTCGGCACGGCGACGATGCCGCCGGCGATGAGCACGGTGGCGAAGCGCGGCGGCAACCGCTGCTGGTGCAGGTACCACGCCGCCATCATCGGCAGGCTGAGCTTCAGCAGTTCGGCCGGCTGGAAATAGAACACGCCGAGATTGATCCAGTGGTTGCCGTGCCTGCCGTCGCCGATGAACAGCACCGCGACCAGCGGCAGCAGCGATGCGGCGAACACCAGCGGCGTGATGCTGCGCAACTGCGTGGGCGAGACCCGCGAGATCAGCCACAGCGCGCCGAGGCCAGCGCCGTAACGCGCACCCTGCGCCATCACCAGTCGCGGGCTTTCGTTGCCGGCGCTGTACAGCACGGCCAGACCGATGCCCATCAGCGCCAACAGCGCCGCCAGCAGCGGCAGATCGAGGGTGCGGGTGAAGCGCAGGAACAGACCCAGCAGCCAGCGGACGAAGGCGCTCATCGCACCGGCTCCTGCACGGCCGGCATTGCCGGTGTCGCACTAGCGGCGGTCGCAGCGGTGCTGGCGCTGCTGCTGGACACGACATTCGCGAACGGATTGGCGGCGAGTTGGGCTTCCAATACTTTCGGATCGGGCTCCGGCATCTTGCCCAGCAGCCAGGCGTCGAGGATCTTGCGCGCGATCGGCGCGGCGGTGCTGGCGCCGTAGCCGCCGCCCTCCACCACCACCGCGACGGCGATGGTCGGGTTTTCGGCGGGCGCGTAGCCGATGAACAGCGCGCGATGGCGCAGGTGCATCGGCAGGTTGCGCGGGTTGACACTGACGTTGCCGCGGCGGCTGACGACCTGCGCGGTGCCGGTCTTGCCGGCGATGAGATACGGCGCGCCGACGCTGATCACCCGCGCGGTGCCGCCGGGACCGTGCACGGTGCGGATCATGCCTTCGCGGATCACCTGCAGATTCGCGGCGCTGCGGCTGATCGCGCGCGGCGCCGGTTGTTCCACCATCACCCACGGCTTGTCGAAATCGGTGCGCCGCGCGCTGACCAGATGCGGGCGGCGCATCAGGCCGTCCGCGGCGAGCGCGGCGGTGCTCTGCGCGAGCTGCAGCGGTGTGGCCTTCCAGAAGCCCTGACCGATGCTGGAGATGATGGTGTCGCCGGGATACCACGGGCCCTGCTTTTTCGCGTTCTTTTCCTTCCATTCCGGCGAAGGCAGGATGCCGCCGGTTTCGCCGGCCAGATCGATGCCGGTCGGTGCGCCGAAGCCGTACAGCGACAGGTATTCGTCGAATTTGCGGATGCCCATGTCCAGCGACAGCCGGTAGTAGTACGTATTCACCGAGTCGCCGATCGCCTTGCGCGCATCGGTCCAGCCGTGGCCGCCGCCGTGCGAGTCGCGGTAACCGCGCCTCTGTCCGGCGATGCGGAATTCGCCGGTCGACAACACCTTGTCGTCGGGCGTGCGCAGACCGCTGTCGAGCCCGGCGAGCGTGATCAGCGGCTTGAGCGTGGAGCCGGGCGCGACGCCGCCCAGCACGTTGCGGTTGAACAGCGGCCGCGCCGGGTCGTCCATGAATCTGCGGTAGTCGGTATGCGAGATGCCGTTGACGAACAGATTCGGGTCGTAGGTCGGCAGGCTGACCATCGCCAGCACTTCGCCGGTGCGCGGATCGATCGCGACCGCAGAACCGGTGAGCTCGCCGAAGGCGATGCTGGCGGCGCGCTGCACGTCGGCATCGATGCTCAGGCGCAGGTCGGCGCCGGGCGTGGCGGGAATGCGGCCGAGGCTGCCGATGACGCG
>JBKJTC010000040.1:0-4261 GCA_046590925.1 Lysobacteraceae bacterium
TGGAAAGCGGGGCGTGCGGTGTCGGGCATGATGGGGCCGGTGTGACGGATAGCAGAATCTTAGCAGTTGGCGATGTGCCGATCCGCGTCGCACGACTCGCATCGTGGACACGGGTGCGGTAATTTCAGCGCATGGTTTTCCCGATCACGACATTGTCCCGCCCAGCGGCGCCGCAGGCCGCCTGCCCTGTCTTCTGCGCGGCGCGCATCGACGCGAAGGCGGGCTGCGATGGCTGATCCGCCGGATGCCAAAGCGAAGCAGCGGCGCGGCATCGCCGGTGGCGGCGGCAGCCCCACGATGGCCGATCTGGCGGCGATCGCCGGGGTGTCCGCGATCACCGTGTCGCGCGCGCTGAGCGACAGTCCGCTGGTGAACGCCGAAACCCGCGTGCGCATCCGCGAGATCGCCAGCCGTCACGGTTACGCCTTCAATGTCAGCGCGCGCAATCTGCGCCTGCGCCGCAGCATGACCGTTGCGGTGGTGGTGGAGATGACGCCCAGCCCCGAGCGGCAGATGTCCGGCGCCTATCCCCTGGATCTGCTGGGCGGGATCACCCAGGAATTGACGTCGCGCGGTTACAGCGTGCTGCTGACGTCGCTGCAGACCGCCGTGCCCCCGGCGGTGCTGGCCGCCGACGGCGTGATCCTGCTTGGGCAGGGCGCGCATGAGGAGGCCATGCACCAGGTACAGGCCTGGGGCCGGCCGCTGGTGGTGTGGGGCGCGGTGAGCCGGCATGCATCGCAGGTCGACGTCGGCAGCGACAACCGCGGCGGCGGTGCCATGGTGGCGCGGCGCTTTCTGGCGTTGGGTCGCCGCCGGCCGGTGTTCCTCGGCGATCCCGCGCACGGCGAGTTCGCCGAACGGTTCGAGGGCTTCGTCGCCGAGCTGGCGGCGGCGGGCGTGCAGGCGGCGACGGGGACGATCGGGACCGTGCCCGCATTCACGATCAGCGCCGGCGCGGAGACGATGCAGGCGCTGTTGAACGACGATCCGGGAATCGATGCGGTCTTCGCGGCCAGCGATCTGCTGGCCATCGGCGCGATGCGCACGCTGCACGCGCTGGGGCGCAGCGTGCCGGATGCGGTGTCGGTCGTCGGTTTCGACGACACCCTGCTGGGTGCCACCTATGCACCGCCGTTGAGTTCGGTGCATCAGGATTTCGTCGAAGCCGGCGTGCTGCTCGCGCGCAAGGTGCAGGCCCTGATCGACGGCGACAGCGCCGAATCCGAAATGTTGCCTACGCGGCTGGTGCTGCGGGGGACATGAACCCTGCCACGGGTTTCTGCGCCCGTGGCTGCTGCGACGCAACAAAATCTCCGTCATGCGGACGGATGTCGCAGGTCGCCGACTTGAGACACATACCATTCTGAATCAATGGCTTGCTGCACACAGTAGCGGGGCTGACGACCTTGCCCGGAGCGCTTGGGGCCGCATTGTTATCGATGTCTTGACATCGATAACAATACGTTCATAAGGTGGCGCCGCCCATGAGGGTGGACGCAGATGGACGCAGGCCGGGCGTGAACGAGTCGCAATCGAGATCGATGAGGGAAACCGCCGATGCCATGGCCCCGGTCGATGCATGGCGGCTGTGCCGCACGTTCGACCCGGTGCGAGCGACATTCGATGAGCGCATGTTCGACGAAAGCATGTTCGACGAGCGCATGTTGGATGAGAGCCTGTTCGCGCTGGCCAATGGCTCGCTGGGCGTGCGCGGCGGCTTCGAGGAATGTCCCGGCGATGGCTGCTTCCTGGCGGCGGCGTACGCGCAGTCGCCGATCCACTATCACGAGCGTCTGGCCGGCTTCGCCCGCAGCACCGACACCCGCGTGCCGGTGGCGGAGGGCAGGGAGATCGCGATCCATCTCGGCGAGGAGCGGCTGGACATCTTCGATGCCGAATGGCTGGCGTTGACCCGCACGCTCGATCTGCGCGCGGGCAGCCTGCACCGCCGACTGCGCCTGCGCACCGCGCAAGGTGCGACGCTGGAGATCGAGGCCGATCGCGTGGTGCCGCTGGGCATGGCGGCGGACATCCTGGCGATCCGCTTCACGGTGCGATCGATCGATTACGCCGGTCCGCTGACGCTGGTGTCCGCGCTGCGCAGCGCCGGGACCGCGCAGGCGCAGGGCGACGACCCGCGCATCGGCGCCGGGAGCGGCGGGCGCCTGCATTGCGAAGCGACGCAGGTCGATGACGACATCGCCCGGCTGCACGAATCGGGCCGCGACGGCGGTCTGCACGTGTTTGCGGCGCAGCGTCACCTCGCGGGGTCGGGGTTGCGGAACGACGGGCTGGAACGCGACGACGGCCGCGTCGCCCAGCGTTTCGCGATCGACTGCGTGGCGGGCACGATGGCGACGATGGAAAAATTCGTCGCCTATGTCAGCGGCCCGGCGCTCGAAGGCCTGCAGGCGCGTGCGGATGCTGCGTTAATGGCGGCTTACCATCATGGCTTCGACCGGCTCGCCGCGCTGCAGGCCGATGCGATGTCGGCGTTCTGGCGCGATGCGGATCTGTCGGTGCCCGGCGATCCGCGCATCGAACAGGCGCTGCGCTTCAATCTGTTCCACCTGTTCCTGTCCGCCGGCCGCAACGGCGTCGACGGCACCGCCGCGAAAGGATTGACCGGCGAAGGCTACGAAGGCCATTGCTTCTGGGACACAGAGGCCTTCGTGCTGCCGGTGATGGCCTTCGTCGCGCCCGAAGTGGCGCGGGCGATGCTGGCGTTCCGCTATCGCACGCTCGACGCCGCGCGGGCGCATGCGCGCGAACTGAATCACCCGCACGGTGCGCTGTATCCGTGGCGCACGATCGCCGGCGGCGAATGCTCCGCGCACTACCCCAGCGGCTCGGCCGCCTATCACATCAACGCTGCGGTGGCCTACGCGATCGGCCTGTATCTGGATGCGACCGACGATCTGGCCTTCATCGTCGAAGCCGGCGCCGAAATGCTGTTCGAGACCGCGAGGATATGGCCACAAGCTGGTCATTTCGATCCGCGTCGCGGCGGTGCGTTCTGCATCCATGGCGTGACCGGCCCCGACGAATACACCGCGCTGGTCGACAACAATCACTACACGAACCGGATGGCGCAGCGGCATCTGCAGCGCGCGGTCGCGGTGTGGGAGCGGCTGCGCAGCGATGCGCCGCAGGCGCTGGCGGCGCTCGCGGCGCGCATCGATCTGGGCGACGACGAGGTCGCGCTGTGGGCGCGCGTCGCCGCAGCGATGCATCGGGGTTACGACGCGGATGCGGGCGTGTTCGCCCAGGACGACGGCTTCCTGGGCAAACCACGCTGGCCGTTTCCGCCGAAACCGGGCGGACATCGCCCGCTGCTGCTGGATTACCACCCGCTCACCCTGTATCGCCATCAGATCTGCAAACAGGCCGATGTGGTGATGGCGCTGGTGCTGGCGGGCGAACAGACCGATGCGGCATGCAAGAAGCGCTGCTTCGATTACTACGAAGCGGTGACCACGCACGATTCGACGCTGTCCGCGCCGATCCATTCGATCCTGGCGGCGGAAGTCGGCCACGCCGACAAGGCGCTGGGGTATTTCCTCGACAGCCTGCGCGTGGATCTCGACGATCTGCACGGCAACACCGCGCACGGCGTGCACATGGCGGCGATGGCCGGCAGTTGGCTGGCGCTGGTGCAGGGCTTCGCCGGTCTGCGCGTGCGCGACGGCGAGCTGTGCTTCGCGCCGATCGTCCCGCCGCAGTGGCCGGGCTACGGCTTCCATCTGCGCTGGCGCGGACGTCGCCTGCGGGTGGAGGCGACGCCGCAGGGCGTGGTCTACCGGCTGGAAAGCGGCGCGCCGCTGCGCATCCAGCACGACGGCGCGGCGGCAACGCTGCACGCGGAAGTGGATACGATCCGGCCGCTCGCACAGCCCGCCATCGCTGCGCGCGCTGCGTTTCCGCGCCGCTGCGAGGCCCTGATCTTCGATCTGGACGGTGTGCTGACCGATACGGCGAACACCCACTACCGCGCGTGGAAGCGCATGGCCGACGAGATCGGCGTGCCCTTCGACCCCGTCGATAACGAGCGCTTGAAAGGCGTCGACCGGATGACGTCGCTCGACCTGATTCTGGAACGCGCGACGCGGACGTATTCCAGCGAAGAACGCGCCGCGCTGGCCGCGCGCAAGAACGATTACTACGTCGACGAGATCCGGGAGATGACGCCGGAATCGCTGTTCGACGGCGTGCGCCCGCTGCTCGCCGAGGCCCGCGCGCGCGGGCTGAAACTCGGCGT
>JBKJTC010000077.1:0-3553 GCA_046590925.1 Lysobacteraceae bacterium
GCCGGCACCGCCGAGCACAAGGGCTGGATGGATCTGATCGAAGCGGTAGCCACGCTGCCCGCAGCGCAGCGCGCGCGGGTGGACGTGCTGCTGTGCGGCCAACCGCCGCTGCCGGAACAGACGCAGCGCATCGAAGCCCTCGGACTTGCGACGCAGGTGCATTTCGCCGGTCTGCTGTCGGACGTGCGTCCGGTGGTCGCCGCGATCGATGTCGGTTTCGTGCTGTCGTATGCGGTGGAAACCATTTCCTTCGCCTGCCGCGAGACGATGGCGATGGCCAAGCCGGTGCTGGTCAGCGACTACGCCGGCCTGCCCGAGAACATCGACGACGGCGTCGACGGCTGGCGGGTGCCGGTGCGCGACCGCGTGGCGATCGCGGTCGCCGTGGCCCGGATGCTCGATCATCCCGAACGGCTTCGGACGATGGGCGAAGCGGCGCGGCGCAAGGCCGAGCGCGAATTCGGCCTGGATCGCTTCATCGCCGCCACCGAAGACGCCTACGCCTCATTGCTGCCCTCGGTCGCGACCGCAGCGGCATAGGCCCGCGAATCCCGATGGCTTATTCCGGCAGGGCATTTCCGGCGGCCTGCTAAACTGCCGCCATGCCTATCCTTACTTTGAATGGCGTCGATTTCGGCGTCGGTGGTCCCCTGTTGCTCGATGGCGTCGATCTCGCGATCGAACCCGGCGAACGCATCGCCCTGATCGGTCGCAACGGCGCCGGCAAATCCACGCTCCTGCGCCTGCTCGCGGGCGAGCACAAACCCGACGACGGCGAGATCCGCATCGAAGGCGGCGTCCGCATCGCCCGACTGGAGCAGGAAGTGCCGGCCGGCGCTGCCGGCAGCGTGTTCGATGTGGTCGCCGAAGGTCTGGGCGAGATGGGCAAGTTCCTCGCCGATTACCACCATCTGATCCACGCCGACGAGATCGACACCGACGCGCTGTCCGCGGTGCAGGCGAAGATCGAGGACGCCAACGGCTGGTCGCTGGACCAGCGCGTCACCGAAACCCTGACCAAACTCGACCTGGACGGCGATGCCGATTTCACGCGGCTGTCCGGCGGCATGAAGCGCCGCGTGCTGCTGGCGCGCGCGCTGGTGTCGGCGCCGGATCTGCTGCTGCTGGACGAACCCACCAACCATCTCGACATCGCTGCGATCGATTGGCTCGAAGGCTTTCTCAAGGCGTGGCAGGGCGCACTGATCTTCGTCACCCATGACCGCCGCTTCCTGCGTGCGCTGGCGACCCGGATCATCGAGATCGACCGTGGCCAGCTGACCAGCTGGCCCGGCGACTGGGACAACTACCTGCGCCGCAAAGAAGAACGGCTCAATGCCGAAACGCAGGAGAATGCCCGTTTCGACAAGATGCTGGCGCAGGAGGAGATCTGGATCCGCCAGGGCATCAAGGCCCGCCGCACCCGCGACGAAGGCCGCGTGCGCCGGCTCAAGGCCATGCGCGACGAGCGCGCGCAGCGCCGCGACCTGTCCGGCAACGTGCGCATGGAAACCGCGCAGGCCGGCGCGTCGGGCAAGAAGGTCATCGAGGCGAAGGATGTGTCGTTCGCGTTCGGCGAGCGCGTGCTGCTGAAGAATGTCTCCACCACCATTCTGCGCGGCGACCGCATCGGCCTGATCGGCGCGAACGGCAGCGGCAAGACCACGCTGTTGAAGCTGCTGCTGGGCGATCTGCAGCCGCAGGCCGGCGAGATCAAGGTCGGCACCCAGCTGCAGGTCGCGTATTTCGACCAGTACCGCGCCACGCTGCGCGAGGACTGGAGCGCGCTGGAGAACGTGTCCGAAGGCAAGGATTTCGTCGAGATCAACGGCAAGCAGAAGCACGCCATCGGCTATCTGCAGGATTTCCTGTTCACGCCCGAACGCGCGCGCGCGCCGATCACCCGCCTGTCCGGCGGCGAGCGCAACCGCCTGCTGCTGGCGAAGCTGTTCGCGCAGCCGTCCAACCTGCTGGTGATGGACGAACCGACCAACGACCTGGACGTGGAAACGCTGGAGCTGCTGGAAGAACTGCTGGGCGAATATCCAGGCACGCTGCTGCTGGTCAGCCACGATCGCGATTTCCTCGACAGCGTGGTGACGTCGACGCTGGTGATGGAAGGCGACGGCCGCGTCGGCGATTACGTCGGCGGCTACAGCGACTGGCTGCGCCAGCGCCCGACCCGCGGCGAATCGGCGCGGGCGACCGCCGCCGCCGCGCCCAAGGCGGTCGCGGCGCCTGCCGTCGTCGCGGCCACGCCGGCTGCACCGAAGCGCAAGCTCAGCTACAAGGATCAGCGCGAACTCGAACTGCTGCCGCAGACGATCGAAGATCTGGAAACGAAGATCGCAGCCCTGACCGCGGCGATGCACGAACCCGCGTTCTACCAGCGCGATCACGCCGCGGTGAACGCGCACAACGCCGAGATTGCGGCCGCGCATGCGGCGCTGGAGCAGGCCTTCGCGCGCTGGGAAGCGCTGGACGGCTGAAAGCGCTTGAACCTTTGTGGGAGCGACGCAAGTCGCGACGGATTACGGAAAATCTTTCTTAAGTCCGTCGCGACTTGCGTCGCTCCCACAGAGAGCATGTAGCTTCACTCGTCATGGCCGTCGGCTTCGTTCTGGGTCTCGATGCCCTGCGGCACGCAGGCCGCGTCGGCGGCGGCGGCCGGTACCAGCCACCAGCGGCGGCGATTCGACACGCCGGCGAACGTCGCCTTCGCCTTGTCCACGCACTGCGACAGCGCCGGCTCCTGGACCAACAGGAAACGCCGCTGCGGCGCTTCGGCCTGCCAGCGCATGCCCTTGGACAGCTGATCGGGCCACGTCGTCGTGAAGCCGAAGGTCGCCGCGGGACGGTCGGCCATCAGCAGGTTCTGCTCCTTCCACGCGACCAGCCCCAGTTCGGCGTCCGGACCGATCCGCGCGCCCACCGTTTCCATCAGCCCGCGCGCCGAGCTGGACGGATTCAGCAGCGGGTACGAGACCACACCGTACAGCACCCAGATGCCGCCCATCGCCCACAGCAGGCCGACGACGCCATTGCGAACGCGATGCCAGCCCGCACTGGCCAGCGCCCATGCGCCCATCGCGATCAACAACCCGAACAGCGCGTGGCCACCGTCGGTGAAGCCGCGGTCGGCCATCAGCTTCGTTTCGAACTTCGGTTCGCCGAACCACATCGCCAGCCCGGCACCAAGCAACAGCGCGCCGACCACGGCCGAGAACCCGAATGCGATCCGCTTCGCCCACAGCCTGCGCACGATGCCCGGCAGCAGTGGCCCGAGTGCGAGGCACATCATCGGCAGCGCCGGCATGATGTAGACGTCGCGCTTGCCGCTGGGGATCGAGAAGAACACCACGATCAGCAGCCACCACGCCAGCGGCAGCAGATAGCGCGCGTCGCGGCGGCGCAGGCGCGTGCGCCATGCGGGAAACGCCCAGATCAGCGCGAACGCGGTCGGCAGCCAGGCCGTCGCCATCACCGTCAGGTGGTACCACGGCGGCTGCGCGTGATCCCACGACTTGGCATAGCGGCCGGCGGTCTGCCGGAA
>JBKJTC010000157.1:0-54043 GCA_046590925.1 Lysobacteraceae bacterium
GCGTTGAACGCGTCATGCACAGATTGCAAAAACTACCGGCCATCGTCGTCGGATTCTTCGGCACGCCGACTTGCTCCTATGCAAAAGCGTGAGGCTTTACTAACGAATGGTTTAATAGTTGAGGATTTCGTGCGCGGATTTGCCTTGTGCATGAGTCAGGCGGAGAAAAGAAAGCGATGGCTTAAGGCCATTGATCGACTTGCCTCAGACGGAAATTTCGCGGCCATGAATCTCGCGTCACTTGCGGAGCCGACGCAATTCGCGCCTTTGTACTCGCCGGATCGAGTCAGGAAGCTGCTTGCATTGATGAGTTCTGGGCACAAGATAGTGCTGTTGACGATCACTGCATTGGTCAATTTGATAGAAGAAAAGACCTTGGTGCTTATGGATGAGCCAGAGAGCCATTTGCATCCGCCGCTGCTCTCGGCCTTTACACGCGCTTTATCCGAACTGCTTTACGACAGAAACGGTGTTGCGATCGTGGCGACCCATTCGCCGGTTGTCGTACAGGAGGTGCCACGATCCTGCGTATGGAAGCTCAATCGCTCAGGATTGGAGTGGCGAAAAGATCGTCCCGAGCGCGAAACCTTTGGCGAGAACGTGGGCCTGTTGACAAAAGAGGTGTTCGGGCTTGAGGTCTCCAAGTCAGGCTTCCACGCGATGCTTCAAGAGGAGGTCGAGAAGGGCGGCACATTCGATGAAGTCGTGGGGGAGTTCAAGCAAAAAATCGGCATGGAGGGACTGGCAATTCTCATGTCGATGATCGCGGCTCGCGATGCGAAAGCGGTGGGGGGTGGCAATTGAGGCCATTGAATAGGCCAAGCTTTGCGCAGACTCCCGTGTTTGCCGCCTGCGTGCAGGGCGTCGTCGAACTAGGTGCGACCGCAAGGCTCAACGCGCTTGTCCCGCAGATGCACCAGCAGGAGCAAGCCTACGATCAACTAGCATCTACGGGACAACTTTACCGATGGCAGCCGCACTCCCAAGGACATGATGATCAGATCGCTCTCGGCAACGTGACGCGAGGTGAATTTAAAGGGCTCTATACAGCCCAGATGGCGCGCGCAGGCAAGCCTGCTCGGAATTACTATGACCAGATTCGGGTGTCGGCACCCAACAATATTTGTCCTTACTGCGGGATTGGAGCGATAGAAACCCTTGATCACTTCCTGCCGAAGAGTCGCTACTCATCTCTCTCCGTACTCCCATTGAATTTAATTCCTGCGTGCCGAGATTGCAATACGGGAAAGCACGGCGGTGACGTGACAGAAAATAACATTCCTTTGCACCCCTATTTTGAGGATACATCGATATCGCGCGATGAATGGTTGTTTGCGAAAATTTACAATGCTCAAGTCATTCATGTCGAATTCCATGCGAGGACGCCTGTCGCATGGCCTGAATCAGCATCAAAGCGGGTGATTAATCACTTCTCTGAATTTGATCTTCCTAGGCGCTTCTCAATTCAAGCAGCAGGTAGACTTTCGTACTATGCACATCAAATTGCTGGCTTGATGTCAGGGGGTGCAGGTGATGAGGTTGCTAATTTTTTACGACTAAACATGCGTTCTGAACTTGCAGCATACGGTGTTAACTCGTGGCAAGCAGCGCTTGCAAAAGCGGTTTCCGAAGATGTATGGTTTCCCGCACATGGTTACGTGCAACTCTTGTAATGCAAGCGGGTACAGAAATAGATGGGGCTTTTGCAAATTTGCTGAGATAGAAAAAAAGGTGACTCAGAGATAGTCGCTGTAGTTCAAAGGGACTGAGCAAAGAAGAAAACGAAAGTGGGTCAAGTTCAAGTACCAACGTCAGCTTGTAGCATCAAAATCTTGTGCCCTCTCGCTGAAGCGTGGTCTCTGCCAGAAATTGAACTAATTCTTCCTAAAAGCAACATCCCGGTCAGCTATCGAAGCGAATGAGTCAGGCAGAGCAGTAGGCTGAGTCATTGACTCAGTTACGTAAAGAAAAACACTCAAGCTGGATACGAAGCATCCAGCCTAGGAATTATATGTCAGCGAGTGTCCGCTCATGGCCGACAGCTGACACTCATCCGATTTCTCACCGCTGTTTCGCACCCCCACCCTGTGCAGACTGAATCAGCAGCAGACGGAAGCTGGTTCCTTCAACCCAACACGGGAAAAAATTTGAACTCTTCGAAGCGTGGCAATTGAGTGGACACTAGTGATTCTGGGCCTACATATCGCCTAGTCAGGATTTCTGAGAAAGGTCTGCTAGTTGTAATCAGGGAATTCTCGTCGTCATATCTAATGTGCGTCACGCCCTTTGCAGTAAGGAACTCATTGCTCAGAGGCTGAGACGCAAAAGGGTTGTGAAAAACGAAAAGACCGTCACCAAGGACTTCATCCGGTCGCCCCCCGCTGAATCGCAACAACCTTTGGCCGCTCTCTCGCTCCACACAGACGTACTTCCGCGACGGCTTATGGTTGCTGGTGAGGCTTGATATTTTTCCAAGGGAGAGCGTGCAGGTATAGATTACTGCAGAGATGTGCGCGTGCTTGTGGCTGCAGAAGAATCCAACCTCTATCTCCTTGTCACTCTTGATGATGTGACTGAACTTATGCTTGTACTCACGGCCCTCTGAATCCGAACATAGGATCTTCAGGCTCATCCTTTCCTCCGGGTCGTGATATGCGCAGTATAAAGCGGCAAGAGGAGAAAAGTATGCGGCTTGCCCATAGTTGACACTACTATAATCACCCACGGCGATAACGAACGGTAGTGACTGCGTCTCCCTGTCGTACTTCTTTATGAAATCTGAGCTCTTGATCTTTAACCTTCTTGCCAATCGAGAAATGGACGCATCAACAATCTCGTAGTAAGAATTTACACCGTAGATGTCGCTTTCAGTTCTAGTGTCCTCTTTGCGATCATCGTCTGCGATGTTTGCGACCGTTGCCTCTACAGAGTATAAGGTCCTATCGCATTCAACTCTGAAGTCGGGGGCTTGCCTGCTGGTGTCGATCCGTCCACTAGACTGAATTAGGACTTGGTTTATGTATAGCTCCAGAAAGACGGAGTGAAATGTCTTCTGAAATTCATCTTTCGACTTTATATCGCCATCTGGAGAGTTGAAATCATTAATCCATTGCTTCAGAAGCTCTCTCTCCGTAATGTACTCGGGATGCAGAAGGAATTTGAACTTCGGATGAAGTTCTGATTGCACTCTTGATGTTTCAAACCAGTTTTTCATCTTTTCCCTTGCAAACATTACGGCCGCGAGATGCACTCTCTAGGTAGAATCAGTCTATCAGGCGGAATCGGAGACGTCTTCCGCTAATACCCGCACATTCCCGTTACGCGAAGCGAATACGGGCTGCACGCTTGTCGGATGTTTTCCATCCCATCCGCTTGCTATGCCCGTGCGCAAACCGCCCCCCGATTCGACACACGAACGTTTCCCGCGACCGGCATATCAGGAAATCGCCGATCTGCTGGCGATGGCGCTCCTGCGCCTGCGTGCAGGCGGCGATGCCAACACTGCCGAGACTAGCGGTTTGCGACTTGGCTTTGGCGGCCAACAGAGGGTGAATGCAAACCCCTCTCGCCAAGAAGGCACGCGCTGATGACAACCTCCGCCATAACGGCTGCGCCGCTGCTGATCTCCGAACGCATCGCCCGGCTTCCCGAATTGTCGATGGACGATTTATGGCGCCTGTGGGACGAACACTTCGAGCAGCGCCCGGCACACCATCATCGCGGCTGGCTGGAGAGCGTCCCCGATCCAGGCCACTCATCATCGAACCGAAAGAACGCGTCACCATTGCGCCAACCAGATTGGAGATTCGAGAAGATAGGTCACCACACGGCTACTGCATTCCGCGGCAAGCCAAGGACAGGGGAAATGATATGGATGTGAAACTGTTGAATACGACCGAGGCGTCGCTGGATGCCCTCGAGAAATTATTTGGCTGGGCGGATACTATCGATGTTGCTTACGCGTGGGCGGGTGCACGGCAGGGCAAGGCCGCGCATTGGCAGGCGCTTAGGCCTGAGAAGATCGGTCGCGCACTGATCGGCACCCAGTTCGCCCAGACCGAGCCTTGGGTGTTGGAAACGCTGCAGGCTTCCTCCTGCGAATTGAAAGTGATGCTGGATTCGGAAGGCACTTTCCATCCAAAACTGGCGATCGGGCGTCGCAAGGACGGTAGCGTCCGCATACTGATGGGATCGTCAAATCTCACCGCCGGGGGCTTCGAGACGAATACGGAACTGAACGTACTGCTTGCAGCAGATGAAACCAACGCGCAGGTTAAAAAGGCCGCAAGCTATTTCGACGAATGCTGGGCACGCGGCAAGCCGCTGGATTTCGATCCGTCCTGGCTGGCTCGCTATAAGGTGGCCTATGCCCGCCGCCCCAGACCCATGGGTATCGTGCCGATGGCGCCTTGGCGGCTCGAAAGCCCAACGTCGCTCAGCATGGATTGGCCCGATTACGTGGCGATGATCCGCGAGCAGGAGGGCCGCCCGATCAATCCGACTTTCCGCATTTCCATTGCGGGATCTCATCCGTCGTATCGGGAAGAATTTGAGCACACGGCAGATGCCTTTGCGGCAGACCGATCATTTGCGTCGCTCACGTTGGAGGAACGCAAGTACGCTATCGGCATGGGGCACTCCAGTGGCTTGCTCGGTCAGATGTCGGCAGCGGGCGACGCCAAGGCGCTGGTCTACCATGAACCAGAACGAATCGCTCCGTTCCTTGATCGCATACCGCTGCATGGGCCTGTCAACGATGTCTTATCTAGCGTCATGGACGGTCTAGTCGCGCTTGATGGGATCAGTATCGGTGTCGCCTCGCGCCTGCTGGTAGCCAAACGGCCCGACCTGTTCGTGTCCGTCAACAATGGCAGCCGCGTGCAGTTGAGACGTCTGTTCGGTAGGAACATCACGACCGTCCCGCACTACCTCGAACTGCTCGAAATCGTCTGGGGAATGGAGTGGTTCCGCAGTCCTCCCCCGAGCGATGTGAGTGAACGCTTTATTTGGAATCATCGTGCTGCGTTGTTGGATGCCGTACTTTACGAAGCAGTGTGAAGGTCTGCGCTGAGCTCGAAAGGCATTGAAGCATAGTCCGCGACGGCAATGACTTGGCCATAGAGATCATGGGCAACCTGCGCTACCCGCTGCAACTGTTCCTGCGCGTCATCAACGTCAGTCTGGAAACGATCACGGTCGTCCGCGCTGTCGAAACTGGAGGTCCGCGACGACGGATGATAGAGACGTATGGCCGTCGATTGACACGCCTTGCGGCCAGGAAAGCCATTTTAAATCAATCGCATAAAGGCTGGAAAGAAAAAGTCCATTTTCCAGCCGCCTTTCCTGCTGCTTTCAAGCCGTCCGATCAATAGTGTGTGTCTCGCCCGCTGCCATCTTGATATCCTTGTTGGAAGACCAACAAAATCGAATGCTCAGTCTGCTTGAGTGCGTTTAATTTCAAGCAGTTTGTGCAGCGCGCGGGCCTGCGCCGAGGTCAGAATTCCATTATGGGCCTCGACAGACCCGTCTTTCGCCAAGATCACCCATCCCATCAGTTGATTGCTAAGGGCACAGGTTTCACGCCCAGGACCATTGTTGTCGCGCGCCGTAATGACCCAACTTTGACCCTGCATTATCGTGAAGCAGCTGCCGTCAATCTGCATTTCTTTCCAACGCTTTTCCAACAGGCCTGCACAGCCAGCAGATTTTTCTGGATCACAGGCATTGAGGTCGTGAGTCAACGCCCCTGAATAGCCCATCGAATCTGATCCCGGGTTGATGAAGTCAAACAGTAAGCGAATGGCAAGATCATTCTTGGCCTGCAGGGTCACGATCTTCGGGAATCGGCTTCCGGGAAGGCCGTAGAACTTCGAGTAAGGCCGGTACTCATCGTCTGTAACCGCGGGATTCAGCATTACGTAAAAGTTATCGTCCAGGCGTTGTATGCGATCCTTTACGGCGTGCAGAACTACGGATCCACCCAAGCTGTGGCCGACTACTGCGAATCGTCGAATTTTCCGAGTCGCCACTCGAGTATCCAGATCCTCTAGCAAGGCCTTCAGCCCAACTTCGCCGACTCGTATCGAAATGCGCTTGCGATCGGGCAGCGTCCAGAAATCTGCTATGCCAGATTCAATCCCAAGTAAGTTCGTGGAGTCACCACGCCACCCTATGTAAACACCGCTGTATTGGTTGGAAGCGGCGCATTCAGTGTCAGAACTTTCCGGTTGCTTCTGACAATTCATCTCGCGCAGGAAGCTCGTGAAACCCTCCAGATTCGCGTCACCGGGTTTGGCATTGTGATGCCAGCCATGAACGAAGATCAGAAGAGAGTCTGTGGTCGCTTGACGATCGACAGCTTGGAGCAGCGCGCTGCGTTGCAATGCGTTTACCTTTCCTGCGTCATCGAACTCGACGATCAGAGGATCGGAAGTTCCCAGTGGCGTCACCATATGTTCATTGGGAGGGTTCGCAAGTTGCGCCGTTGCCACGGACTCCTGATACGGACGGTCAGGAACCGTCACGCATGCTGTAATGCTTGCACAAGCGCAGAGAAGAAGTGTTGTGAAGAAAATCCGTTTCATCACCAGAATCCTTTGAGTTCGATCTGTCTGAGTCGATGCTTCGTTTCTGGCTGGCACCGTATAGAAACGTTAGCGTAATTAATACTAACAATACAAGGGCAAATCGCATCGCGGGGCGTCTAGGGCGAGCAATCCATGCCAGGTGTAAGTCGACTGTTGGCAGAGACTGAGAGTGGCGACACGGCAATCCGCCGCAGGGGATGGGAGATAGGCCATGCCTTCGCTAAGTCGGAGACGGTTCAGCGCCGGCACGACACCTTCTGGGGTAGCTGGAAAGAAAAAAGTCCATTTTCCAGCCGCTCTTCCACCTGCTTTCCAGCCGTCCGATCAATAGTGTGTGTCTCGCCCGCTGCCATCGCAGCCTGTCGAGGAACACACCATGCAAGAGCGCAACACCGCGCAGGCCGTCGCCGACGAGCCGCGCGCCTTCGATGAGACCCAACTCGCCCGACGCTGGGACATCTCCGTCCGCACCCTGCAGCAGTGGCGGCGGATGGGAATTGGGCCGATCTACCTGAAGCTCGGCAACCGGGTCAGTTACCGCCGCGAAGACATTGAGCAGTACGAGCGTCAGGCGCTGCGTCGCGGCACCGGCGAACGCGCGTTCACATGAGCGCAACGTCGATGAGTGAGTCCATGCACGCGTTGTCCGCGTTGGCGAATATGTTCGTCGATCAGCTAACGGCGCTGGCGCCTCTTCAGACTCTCCGCGCTGTCGAGCACCTTGAGGCGGCGACTGCGGGGCTTGATGCCCTTCGTCGCAATCTCGACGCGGCGCTCGACGCGACTTACGGCGAGCGTGTTCGCCGCGCGTGCGCGGAGGCGGGTCAGGACTCCGGCCTCGTCTACATTGATGCGGACGAGGTGCGCATTCGCGTCGAGATCGCCGAGCAGGTGGTGTGGGATCAGACGCAGCTGGCCGCGATGGCCGCACGCATCGCGAAAGGCGGCGAGCGCGTCGAGGCGTATCTCGACATCACGTACCACATTCCCGAGACGCGTTGGTCGCACTGGCCGCCCACGCTGCGCGCGTCGTTCGCTCGCGCGCGTCTCGCGACGCCCGGTCCGCCGACGTATCGACTGATTCCACGCGAGTCCGTCTGACGCGCGAGGAAGTCCTCGCCGATGCGCTCGGCCGGGCCTCGCCGTTGCGTCAATTCCCCTTTGCTTGACGACTGGTGCCGCTGACGGCACCGGCGCTGGAGATCCCCATGTCCCAAGACCCCGTGCATATACCTTCCGAGCCGATGGTCGATGCACGCACCGCGCACCAGGCACTGTGCATTCCGATGCAATGGCTCAACGACAAAGCCCAGCGCAGGGCGCGTGGGATTCCGGCGTATCGGATCGGCCATCTGCTCCGATTCCGGCTGAGTGAGCTGGAACGGTGGCGTGATCGCACCGCGACCGTGATCGCGCCTGGGCAGACGCAGCTTCCGGAGGCGGACGATGTCCGCGCCTGACTGGACCGACCGCCACGCGTCCGGTGCATCGATGACGGCCTCTGGTGGCGACGATACGACAAACGCGCTTCGCCTCGCGTTGCTCGAACGCTTGGAGACGCTGCTGACGACCCTGTTTCCGGAAGGAAAGACACGTCGCGGCACATTCCTGATCGGCGACGTGCTGGGAAGCGTTGGCGACAGTCTTGAGATTGTGCTCACAGGCGAGAAAGCAGGGCTGTGGATCGATCGCGCCGAGGGGGGCGGCGGCGATGTGTTCGATCTGATCGCCGCGCACCACCGGCTCGATGCACGGTCCGAATTCCCTCGCGTGTTGGAGGAGGCCCGTCGCCTGCTTGGGCGCGCCCCGTCGCAGCCGCTGCAGAGGAGCAAGCCGCAGAAGCGACCGCCGACGGAACCTCTCGGTCCAGCGACGGCGCAATGGGAGTACCGCGACATCGCAGGTCACGTGCTCGCGGTGGTGTATCGCTACGACCCGCCCGGCGGCAAGAAACAGTTTCGGCCTTGGGATGCAATGCGTCGCAAGTGGGCCGCGCCGGTGCCGCGACCGCTGTACCACCAGCCGGGCATCGCGACCGCCGACACCATCGTGCTTGTCGAAGGCGAGAAATGCGCGCAGGCGTTGATCGAGGCGGGCATCGTCGCCACGACCGCAATGCACGGCGCCAATGCGCCGGTCGAGAAGACCGACTGGACGCCGTTGGCCGGCAAGGCCGTGCTCATCTGGCCGGATAAGGACACGCCCGGATGGGACTACGCCGATGCCGCCTCACAGGCCATCCTGGCGGCGGGCGCACGATCCTGCCGCATCCTGTATCCGCCCGAGGATAAGCCGGAAGGCTGGGACGCAGCCGATGCGGTCGCCGAGGGTTTCGATGTCGACGGCTTCCTGCGCGCAGGCGCGTGCCTGCCCGTGGCGCCGCAGTCGCGGGAGGTGGATTTCGCCGGCCTGAACTGGCGCAGCGACGATGGCCTCGCCTCTGCCTTCACGCGCAGGCATGGCGAGGACTGGCGCTACTGCGCGGCCTGGGGCAAGTGGTTCGTGTGGACCGGGCAACGCTGGAACGAGGACCGCACGCTGGGTGTGTTCAATCTGGTACGTCATGTCAGCCGGACTGCGTCTGAGCGTGCTGAGAAGCCGAGCGATCAGAACAAGCTCGCCAGCGCAGCGACCGTCGCGGCCGTCGAACGGCTGGCACGCAGCGACCGCACGCACGCGGCCACTACCGAGGAGTGGGATGCCGATCCGTGGGCGTTCAACACGCCCGGTGGAATCATCGACCTGCGCACGGGGCGCATGTCTGCGCACCATCGGACCGCGCGCCAGACGCGATTGGCGACCGCCACCCCGCGCGGCGAGTGTCCGCGCTGGCGCACGTTTCTCGGCGATGTCACCGGCGGCGACGCCGACCTGCAGGCGTACCTGCAGCGGATGGCGGGCTACTGCCTCACTGGATCGACCGATGCGCACGCACTGTTCTTCCTCTACGGCACCGGCGCCAATGGAAAATCGGTGTTCGTGAACGTGCTCTCGACCATGCTTGGCGATTACTCCGCCAACGCGCCGATGGACACATTCATGGAAGCGCGTGGCGATCGTCACCCGACGGATCTGGCGGGCCTGCGCGGTGCGCGCTTCGTCGCCTCGATCGAAACCGAACAGGGACGACGCTGGAACGAATCGAAGGTCAAAGCGATCACCGGCGGCGACAAAGTCTCAGCGCGCTTCATGCGCCAGGATTTCTTCGAGTACACCCCGCAGTTCAAGCTCGTGATCGCCGGCAACCACAAGCCCGCGATTCGCAACGTCGATGAAGCGATGAAGCGGCGCCTGCATTTGATTCCGTTCACGGTGACGATTCCGCCCGAACGGCGAGACGGCAAGCTGACCGAGAAGCTGCTGGCCGAACGCGATGGCGTGCTCGCCTGGGCGCTTGCCGGTTGCCTGCAGTGGCAACGCACGGGGCTGCAGCCGCCCGCGAGCGTGGTGTCGGCGACCGAGGAATACTTCGAGGCCGAAGATGCGCAAGGGCAATGGATCGCCGAGCGTACCGAGCCGAGTCCGCATGCATTCGCGCTGACCCGCGAGCTATATCTCGACTGGAAAGATTGGGCCGATCTCAACGGTGAGTTCGTCGGTTCGATCAAACGATTCTCCGCCGACCTCAGCGCCCGCGGCTACCTCCAGAAGCGCAACGGCACGGGTCAACGCGGATTTGTCGGACTGCACGTGCTGCCGCGACCCAACGCCTACGCACAGGCCATCGCTGGCCTGGACACCCTATCCCACTGATCTCACCGCACCTTCATTCCCCAAGGCCCATATGTCCACACTCGACGCACTCGAAGATGCCATCGCCGAATTTGAAGCCGAGCACGGCCCCATTCCGCGCATCGAAACCGCGCAGGCGCTGTATGCCGATTTTTGCCGATGGTCGCCGCGAACCGGTGTGCCCGCGATTGGCATGAACGCCTTCATCCGAACCCTCGCACGACGCGGCCATCTCCCCGTGCGCCTGCCCGACGGCACGCTCGGTTTCCTCGGCATCGCGTTGAAGGACAACGTGCATGCGCAAGCCAGTCGGGTCGCGCTATGACGCTGGTCTGACACATTTGACTTGACTCATGGTTATCCCTGCATGTGCGCGCGCACACGCGTGTGTAAGAAACAACCATGAGCTAAGACAAATGTGTCAGACCGGCCGTGAACCCGATCTCACGACAGGTGTTTTCGCATCGCAATGTCGAACTCAATTCCCTTCAATCGCAGTGGACATCATGAAATCGCAACCGTCTCAATCGACCGTCCTTAATCTTGACCTCGGTACCACCATTGGCTCGGCCACCACGCAAGAGCGTGCAGCATGAGCGTGTGGACGTTCGATCTGGTCGAGTTCCGTTTCCACGAGGCGGCCGTGACCTCGCACCGCCTTCCGCCGGCCCGCGTCGCCGGCTACGTCACGATGTGGCCCGAGATTGCCCGCCAATCGTGGGAGGGCTATGCAGACGAGCTGACGATCCTGCGCATCCCGGCGACGCCTGTGGCCATCGACCACTTGATCGAAACCACACGCTGGCTGCTGTGGCTTGACGAGTCGCAGCGTCGTCTGGTGTGGGCACGCGCCCGCTACGTGCCGTGGAAAGTGATCTGCAAACAACTCGGCTGCGCGCGGCCCACGGCGTGGCGTCGTTGGCGTCACGCGCTGACGTTGATCGTGGTCGAACTCAACGGGCAACCACCACGCATTGCAGACGAAACCGCAGCGTCGCGCAACGTAACGCAAGCGGTCGCAAGTGAAGGGGCGGGATCGCAAAACTCCTGCGAGACGTGTGCAACAACACCCCCGTGATCGGAGTACTTTATCCCCCATGCTGACGCGACGACCCTCAGGCACCCATCGACGCTTGCCGATGGTGCTTGCGGCGAGATGGATGCAACGCACGAAATCGTAGCGCGTCGTAACGTGACGCGACGTGGCGAAACCAGCAGCATTGCATCGTGTTTCGATGCGGATTTGCAGGCTGTTTTCGCATCGCGACCGATGTAGTCTTTGCGTCATCACATCGCTGACCCACGAGGACATATGTAGCCCCACAAGGTCTATGGGTCCTTCCTGCGCCTCCGGTAGAGCGGGGGGCATCGCCGCAGAACCTCGCTACCGTCTGCACACGAATTGAGGTTTGCAGGGTTTGCAGGGTTTGCGGTTTGCACCCGGCAGTTTGCACTTCGCGGTTTGCAATTAGGTTTGAACCGCACAATTTGACTGCCACCTTTTCCAGCCCATCGGCCATCACGTTCGCGTTCCCCCCTGTTCCCGGGCGCGATGGTCGGTGGGCTTCTTTTTCCGAGCCCACGATGCCCAACGCCCTCACCGTCGAGACCCGTCGGGTCGAGGCGCTGATTCCTTACGCAAGAAATCCACGCACGCACAGCGACGCGCAGATTGCGCAGCTCGCCGCGAGCATCGTGGAGTTCGGCTGGACCAATCCGATCCTGGTCGATGGCGACAACGGCGTGATCGCCGGCCACGGTCGATTGCTCGCCGCACGCAAGCTCGGCATGACCGAGGTGCCGGTGATCGAACTGGCGCATCTCTCGTCTGCACAGAAACGCGCGCTGGTCATCGCCGACAACCGTCTCGCGCTCGACGCCGGTTGGGACGAGGCGATGCTGGTGCTCGAGCTGGCAGAGCTTGCGGACATCGGATTCGAGCTGGATCTGACCGGCTTTTCAGCGAACGAAATCGAGCGCCTTCTTGATGCCGTCGAAACAGCTGAAGCAACCAACGCTGCCGACGGTGCCGACGCCGAGACGGATTCCAATGAGGACGAGAACGATGAGGGGGCAGGGGACAACGATTTCACGCCGCCAGTCGATCCGGTGTCCCGCGTCGGCGATGTCTGGATGATCGGTCCGCACCGGCTGATCTGCGGCGATGCTGCCGATCCGACAGTGGTTGCGGCGCTGATGCGCGGCGAGACGGCACACCTGTGTATCACCTCACCGCCGTATGGCCAGCAGCGCGACTACGCCAGCGGCGGTATCGGCGATTGGGACACGCTCATGCGCGGGGTCTTCGCTGCCGCGAGCGCTGCGCTGCACGACGACGCGCAGCTGCTCATCAATCTTGGCCTCGTTCACGACGACAACGAAGTCCAGACGTATTGGGATAGCTGGGTCACGTGGATGCGCGCGCAGGGTTGGCGGCGTTTCGGCTGGTACGTCTGGGACCAGGGTCCGGGTCTGCCCGGCGACTGGCGCGGGCGTCTCGCCCCGAGCTTCGAGTTCGTCTTCCACTTCAATCGCAGCAACCGCAAGCCGAACAAGATCGTGCCGTGCAAGTTCGCGGGGCAGGACATTCACCTGCGCGCGGATGGCTCCTCCACCGCACTGCGCGGCAAGGATGGCGGCGCGCTGGACTGGGCGCATGCGAATCAACCCACGCAGGACTTGCGGATTCCCGACTCGGTGATCCGCGTGATGCGCCAGAAGGGCAAGCTCGGGCGGGGCATTGATCATCCGGCGGTGTTTCCGGTGGCGTTGCCGCAGTTCGTGATCGAAACGTATTCAGATGCGGGCGAGTTGGTGTACGAACCCTTCGGCGGCAGCGGCACCACGCTGATCGCGTGCGAGCGTACCGGGCGCGTATGCCGCGCGGTGGAGATCGCCGCGGAGTATGTCGATGTCGCCATCGAGCGCGCGCGGCAGCAGCTTCCGGGCGTGTCGATCACGCTGGAAGCGACAGGTCAGTCTTTTGATGTCGTGGCGGCCGAGCGCCGCACTGATACGCGGGCAGCCGCATGAGCTGGGTCGCTGAGAAGATCGAGCGCTGGCCGCTCGCGCGGCTGCTGCCGTATGCGAAAAACGCACGCACGCACTCGGACGAACAGATCGCGCAAATCGCGGCTTCGATCGTCGAGTTCGGATTCACGAATCCGATCCTGGTCGGAAGCGATGGCATCATCATCGCCGGTCACGGCCGATTAGCCGCTGCGCGCAAGCTCGGCCTGGACGCTGTGCCGGTGGTGGTGCTCGATCATCTCTCGCCGACGCAGCGTCGCGCGCTGGTGATCGCCGACAACCGCATCGCTGAAAATGCAGGATGGGATGACTCACTGCTGCGCGCGGAACTGGACGCGCTGCAGGCGGAAGGGTTTGATCTGGATCTGACCGGCTTCGATCCCGACGCACTCGCCGAACTCATGGCCGGCGAAGAACCGGATCATGTGGGTGAGACCGACGACGATGCTGTGCCGGAAGCGGACGAAATCTCTGTGTCGCTTCTGGGCGACATCTGGACGCTAGGCGAGCATCGCGTGCTCTGCGGCGATGCCACCGACGCGGCGAACTATGTGCGCTTGCTCGCAGGCGAAACGGCCGACATGGTCTTCATCGATCCGCCATACAACGTGAACTATGCCAACAGCGCCAAAGACAAACTGCGCGGCAAGGACCGCGCGATCCTCAACGACAATCTCGGCGAGGGCTTCTACGAGTTCTTGCTCGCGGCATTGACGCCAACCCTGGCGCATTGTCGCGGCGCGATTTACATCGCGATGTCCTCGAGCGAACTCGATGTACTGCAGGCCGCGTTCCGCGCCGCAGGCGGCCACTGGTCGACGTTCGTGATCTGGGCGAAGAACACGTTCACCCTGGGTCGCGCCGATTACCAGCGCCAGTACGAACCGCTGCTCTACGGTTGGCCAGAAGGTGCTCAACGGCACTGGTGCGGCGACCGCGACCAGGGCGATGTGTGGCAGATCAAGAAGCCGCAGCGCAACGATCTGCATCCGACGATGAAACCGGTCGAGTTGGTGGAGCGGTGCATCCGCAATTCGAGCCGGCCCGGCGACATGGTGCTGGATGGTTTCGGAGGATCGGGGACGACCCTGATCGCCGCGCACAAGAGCGGCCGGCGCGCGCGGTTGATGGAACTCGACCCGAAGTACGTCGACGTGATCGTGCGCCGCTGGCAGACCTGGAGCGGCGAGCAGGCGGTGCGCGAGGATGACGGCGTGGCGTTCGACGATCTGGCGGATGGCTGAACGACTGGGCGACGGTGTCTCCCACGGCCGGCCTTGACTGTATCGCAATTGAGAGACACGATAGTCGCCAGGAGGACCCCTTATGGCCAGCCAGACATCAATGCTCCACGTCCGAGTGGACGATGCGCTCAAGACACAAGCGACCGAAGTGCTCGCAGGCGTTGGCCTGACCCTCTCCGATGCGGTTCGCATTCTGCTGACCCGGGTCACCAAGGAGGGAGGTTTGCCAGCGGGCCTGACGGTCGACGCCGATGCCTACGATGCATGGTTCCGGGCAAAGGTGCAGGAGGCCCTCGCCGATCCGCAGCCGCCGGTCGCACACCAGCAGGTGATGGACGAGGCGCAGGAGATGATTGATAGGAAGCGTCGTGCTCGCACTTGAGTGGCGGTCGACAGCACGTGCCGATTTACTGGCGATCATCGACTACATCTCAGACGACAATCCCGATGCCGCACAGACCCTGAAGGACGAGATCGAGTCCAAGGTCGCGATGCTGCGGACGCACCCGATGGCGTTCAGAGAGGGCCGTGTCGAGGGCACGCGCGAGCTGGTGGTCCGACCCAATTACGTGGTGGTGTATCTCGTCGATCCGAAGACGATCTCCATCCTCCGAGTCCTGCACGCCGCGCAGCAGTGGCCGTAAGCCCCATCGCGACGTGCAGACTCGCTTGCGCTGATCAGTGCTCGGTGGTCTCGTCGTTGATCGCGGCGTGAATCACGAAGCCGGTAAGGTAGGGCAATCCACTCGGGATGCCGTACTCGCGGCCGGTCCTGCGGCTGATGGTCCACCCCATCCAACGTGCGGTGGCTGATCGCACGGCGTGTTTGAGGCACTGGCCGGCGTGTAAACCGATCTGCACATCGTCAGCGAAGTGGCGGCCATTCCGGCTGTCGAGGAAGGTGCGGGTATCCTCGGGAGATTCGCCGATGGCTTCGACGATGGCAGCGATCGCCACAGGCCACGCGATGGCGGCATCTCCGCGCATCGTGGCCCAGAACCCCCACGCTTCATTGCGGGTGGCGGGTATTTCGGGGTGAGGTTTCATGGTGTGCATCATGTTGTTCCGTTGTTGGGCGACATCGACATGAACGCGCTATTCGCGAGAGAAGCCAAGCAAATTCTTGGCTTCTCTCGCGATGATTTTCACGCGCGGTAGACCCGCTCGCCGCCCTCTGCTTTCTCTGAGGTGATGGTCAGACCGAGCTTTTTCTTGAAGGCGCCGGCGAAGGTGCCGCGCACGGTGTGCGCCTGCCACTCGGTCGCGTCACAGATCTGCTTGATCGTGGCGCCTTCGGGTCGCTTGAGCATGGCGATGACCTGCGCTTGTTTGCTGTTCTCGCGGGTGCGAGGCGCAGGGGTTTCACCATCGCCCGCTGCGGCCCCATCTTTCGATTTTGCGGCTTTGCGTGCGACTTTCGGGGCCTTCTCGGCGGCTGCCGTCGCCGCTTCAGTGGCGACCTGCTGGTCGGGGCGCGGGCGGCCCAGTGCGTCGTAGGCGGCGGCGGTGACGATCCAGTCGCCGTCGCTGCCAATGATCATCGCGCGCTTGAACAAGGCTTCGATGACCTTCTGCCGCGCGCCGCCTTTGATAGTCTCGGGGAACCATTCGATCTTGCCGTTCGTGTGATCGATGGCGTGGGTCAGCACGGCGGTCTGGTTTTCGTTCAGTGCGATTAGCTTGATGTTCGTTTCGGTGCTCATGGCGTGTGTGCTCCTGAGGGGGTGTGCGGTGTTGGATGTGGTTGGCGCGATGGGATGAACGCGCTGTTCCCAACCAAAGCCAAGCGGTGTTCCACACACGTGCAGCGCGTTAAGCGAACAGACGGCATGACCTCGGCGCATGCGCTGCTCGTGCGTGAAGTCAAGTCGATCGTCGTCACTTCGGTCGCAATACAGAGCAATCATTCGGATGGGACTTTCGATCCGCGCCTACGCGCGTCATCGCGGCGTGACCGACACGGCGGTTCACAAGGCGATTCGCGCGGGGCGTATCACGCCGGAGGCCGACGGCACCATCGATGCGGCAAGTGCGGATGCGCAGTGGACCCGCAACTCCTCACCTGCACGCGCTGGAACGCAAGCGCGTGCGCCGCGCGTCGCGGTGCCAGAGTCAGTGGACGCGGGTCGCGACCCAGGTACTGGCGCGACGACATTGCCGCCAGGCGGTGCGTCGCTATTGCAGGCGCGCACCGTCAACGAAGTCGTCAAAGCACAAACCAACAAGGTGCGACTGGCGCGGCTCAAGGGCGAACTGGTCGAACGCTCGCAGGTCGTGGCGCACGTGTTCAAGCTTGCGCGCGACGAGCGCGATGCGTGGCTCAACTGGCCCGCGCGCGTCTCGGCGCAGATGGCGGCAACGCTCGCGGTCGATCCGCATGCGATGCATCTGGCGCTGGAGGCAGCGGTGCGTGAGCACTTGCGAGAGCTGGGCGAACTACGCCCACGGATCGATGGATGACGCTCGATTACGAAGGTGCGGATGCTGTCGAGCGCGCTTGGCATGAAGGGCTAACGCCCGATCCACTGCTGTCGGTGTCCGCGTGGGCCGATCAACACCGGATGCTGTCGAGCAAGGCGTCGGCCGAACCGGGACGTTGGCGCACCGCACGCACGCCGTATCTGCGCGAGATCATGGATTGCCTCTCGCCGGCCTCGCCGATCGAGCGCGTCGTGTTCATGAAGGGCGCGCAGATCGGCGGCACCGAAGCGGGAAGCTGCTGGATCGGTTACGTGATCCACCACGCGCCTGGGCCGATGATGGCGGTGTGGCCGACGGTGGAGATGGCCAAGCGCAACTCCAAGCAGCGGATCGATCCGCTGATCGAGGAGTCGCCCGCCTTGGCGGCATTGATCGCGCCGGCACGCTCGCGCGATGCGGGCAACACGATTCTGGCGAAGGAGTTTCGCGGCGGCGTGCTGGTGATGACCGGCGCGAACAGCGCGGTCGGCCTGCGTTCGATGCCGGTGCGGTATTTGTTCCTCGACGAGGTGGATGGTTATCCGCTCGACGTCGAGGGCGAAGGCGATGCGATTTCGCTGGCGGAGGCGCGCACGCGCACCTTCACCCGGCGCAAGATCTTTATTGTGTCCACGCCGACCATCGCGGGTGCCAGCAGCATCGAGCGCGAGTACGAAGCCTCCGACCAGCGTCGGTACTTCGTGCCATGTCCGCATTGTGATCACAGCCAATGGCTGCGCTTCGAGCAGCTGAGGTGGGAACGCGGGCGGCCGGAGACTGTCGCCTACATCTGCGAGTCCTGCGAGATGCCCATCGCCGAGCACCACAAGACGTCGATGTTGGAACATGGCCAGTGGCGCGCGACGGCACCAGGCAACGGCCGAACGGCCGGGTTCCACCTGTCGTCGCTGTACAGCCCGGTGGGCTGGCGCACCTGGCGCGAGATCGCTGCCGCATGGGAAGCCGCGATCGACAAGACGAGCGGTTCGGCGTCCGCGATCAAGACCTTCAAGAACACCGAGCTGGGCGAGACCTGGGTCGAGGATGGCGAAGCGCCAGACTGGCAGCAGTTGCTGGAGCGACGCGAGGATTACCGGATCGGCAGCGTGCCGCGCGGCGGCCTGCTGTTGGTCGGCGGTGCTGACGTGCAGAAGGACCGCATCGAGGTCTCGGTCTGGGCCTTCGGTCGCGGCAAGGACGCTTGGCTGGTGGAACATCGCGTACTCATGGGCGATACCGCCCGCGATGCGGTGTGGAAACAGCTCGCCGCGATGACCAGCGAGACGTGGACGCACGCATGTGGTGCGCAGCTGCCGCTGGCGCGCTTCGCGATCGACACGGGCTTCGCGACGCAGGAGGCGTATGCCTTCGTGCGCGGCGTCCGCGATCCGCGGGTGATGGCGGTGAAGGGCGTGGCGCGTGGCGCGGCGCTGATCGGCACGCCGACGGCGGTGGATGTCTCCATCGGCGGCAAGAAGCTGCGTCGCGGTTTGAAGTTGTATGCAGTGACGGTCGGCATCGCGAAGCAGGAGTTGTACAACCACTTGCGCAAGCAGGCGACGGTGGCCGAAGACGGCGTCACGCTCACGTATCCGCCCGGCTACATCCATCTGCCGAAAGTCGATGCGGAGTTCCTGCAGCAGCTGTGCGCAGAACAACTGGTCACGCGCCGCGACCGCAACGGCTATCCCAAACGCGAGTGGCAGAAACTGCGGGAGCGCAACGAAGCCTTGGATGCGTTCGTCTATGCCCGCGCCGCTGCCGCAGCAGCAGGACTGGATCGTTTCGAGGAACGCCACTGGCGCGAACTGGAACGCTCGCTGGGCATCGCCGATGCGCCTGATCCGCCACCGATGTCCATCACCACGCCACACAACGAGGCCACCGACCCCGGTGGCCTTTCCACATCTGCGCGCCCGACCCGTCGGCGCGTCGTCAAGAGCCGCTGGCTCAACCGCTGAACTCGCCGAGACCTGCTGCATGGCCTACACCCCCGAACAACTCGCCGCACTCGAACGTGCGCTCGCGACCGGCGAGCAGCGCGTCACCTTCGGCGACCGCACCGTCGAGTACCGCTCGGTCGATGAACTGATCGCAGCCATCAGCGTCATTCGACGCGATTTGCAGGAGCAGGCGATCGAAGCGGGAACGGCACGACGGCGTCCTCGCCGTGTCGTCGTGAACACCGACAAGGCGACGTGATCGGATGAGTTGGTTCACGCGGCTGCGCGCACGGGTGTTCGGCGCGTCGCCCACTTACGACGGCGTCGGCGGTGGACGCCGTGCAAGGGTCTGGCAGGTCGGTAATCCCGGCGCGGTCGCTGCGCTGGCCTATGCGCAGGATGAGCTGCGGGCCAAGAGCCGCGACCTGGTCCGCCGCAACGCCTGGGCGGCGGCCGGCGTCGAGGCGTTTGTTGCCAATGCGATCGGCACCGGCATCAAGCCGCAGTCGATGCTCGAAGACGTGACGCAGCGCGAAATTGTCCAGGCGCTGTGGCGCGACTGGTGCGAGGATGCGGATGCGGCGGGGCTGACCGACTTCTACGGCCTGCAGGCGCTCGCCTGCCGGGCGATGCTCGAAGGTGGCGAGTGTCTGGTGCGGCTGCGTTACCGACGCCCGGAGGATCGGCTCGCGGTCGGCCTGCAGCTGCAGTTGCTCGAACCCGAGCACCTGCCATCGACATTGCACCGCGAATTGCCAAACGGCAACGTGATCCGGGCCGGCATCGAGTTCAACGCCATCGGCCTGCGGGTGGCCTACCACCTGACCAAGAGCCACCCCGGCGACGGGATGCTCGCGCCGATGTCGGCGCACGGCGGTCTCGACACCGTGCGCGTGCCGGCTGATGAGGTGCTGCACATGTTCCGGCCGCTGCGTCCAGGCCAGATCCGCGGCGAGCCGTGGCTGGCACGCGCGCTGGTGAAGCTGCACGAACTCGACCAATACGACGATGCCGAGTTGGTGCGTAAGAAGACCGCCGCGATGTTCGCAGGTTTCATCACCCGCAACGCGCCCGAGGACGCGCTGCTGGGCGAAGGCGACGCCGACGCGCAGGGCGTGGCGATGGCGAGCCTGGAGCCGGGGACGCTGCAGATTCTGGAGCCGGGCGAGGACGTGACCTTCTCGCAGCCGGCGGATGTCGGCTCCAGCTACGGGGAGTTCATGCGCCAGCAGTTCCGCGCAGTCGCGGCGGCGATGGGCATCACCTACGAGATGCTCACAGGTGATCTCACGCAAGTGAACTATTCGTCCATCCGTGCGGGGTTGCTGGAATTTCGGCGCCGCTGCGAGGCCATCCAGCACGGCGTGATCGTCCACCAACTGTGCCGCCCGCTGTGGCGGGCGTGGATGACGCAAGCGGTGCTCGAAGGCGCGCTGGTGCTGCCAGGTTACGCGCGCGGTGGCGTTGCGCGTCGCCGCGCCTACCTCGCAGTGAAGTGGATCGCGCAGGGCTGGCAGTGGGTCGATCCGAAGAAGGAGTTCGACGCGATGATCGCGGCGATCCGTGGCGGATTGCTGTCGAGGTCCGAGGCGATTTCCAGCTTCGGCTACGACGCCGAAGACATTGATCGCGAGATCGCTGCCGACAACGCCCGCGCCGATGCGCTTGGGCTGGTGTTCGACTCCGACCCTCGCCACGACAGCGGCCCAGCGCAGGCCGCAAACGCACCCTCTCCACAGGCCTCCTGATGACGTCTCTTGTCCACCTGGCGTCCCGTCTCTACGGGACGCCGCTGCTGATTGCGCGCGCCAAACTCGACACGCTCCTCGCCGTACTCGGCCCGCGTATCGGTCTGGCGCACACGGACCTGGCATTGCCGGCGATCGCGCCGACCGCGAACGAACCGATGCCGACACTGCCCGGCATCGCGATCATTCCGATTCACGGCACGCTGGTGCGTCGCGCGCTGGGCCTCGACGCCGCGTCGGGACTCACGTCCTACGCGCGCATCGCTGCGGACATCGATGCGGCGCTCGCCAGTGACGATGTCGCTGGCCTTCTGCTCGATATCGATTCGCCCGGTGGCGAAGCCGGCGGCGTATTCGAGCTTGGCGAACAGATCCGTGCGGCCAGTCGGATCAAGCCGATCTGGGCGCATGCAGGCGATGCCGCGTTCTCCGCCGCCTATGCACTCGCCTGCGCGACGCAGCGGGTGAGCCTCTCGGCCACCGGCGGCGTCGGCTCGATTGGTGTGATCGCGCTGCACATCGACCAGTCGATGCGCAATGCGCAGGCCGGTCTGAGCGTCACCGCACTGACGGCCGGCGCGCACAAGAATGACGGCACCCCGCACGCGCCGCTGACGCCGCAGGCGACCGCCGCACTGCAGGCGGAGATCGATCGGTTGTATGCCCTGTTCGTCGATCACGTCGCACAGATGCGCGGCCTCAATGCCGAACGCGTGCGTGCGACGGAGGCGGCGCTGTACTTCGGCGAGGACGCGGTGGCATCGGGTCTCGCCGATGCAGTCACGCCCTTCACCACCACGCTCGCTGAATTTTCCGCCGCCCTTCGCGGCGGGCGCGGGCGTTCGCCCGGTTCCATCACACCGCTCGCACTGCCCACGCGGCTTGCCCTTCCATCCCCCACGGAGATATCGATGACCTTGCCCACCGAGGTTGCGCCCGCGCAGCCGACGCCCAGTGCTGCACCACCAACGGCGCCGGCCGTTACCCCACCAACTGCCGCACCGCTCTCCGTACCCGCGCTCATGACCGCACCAACCGCCGATGTGCATGCAGAAGCGACGGCCATCGCCGAGCTGTGCCTGCTCGCTGGCTGTCCCGAACGCACCACTGAATTCCTCGCCGCACGCATGAGTGGGGCGCAGGTCCGCCAGGTGCTGCTGCAGGCCCGCGCCGATCAGGTCGAGATCGCCTCGCATCACCTCGCGGATGCCGCGCCCGCCGCTGCGGCGACCGCCGCCAATCCCGTCCTCGACGCCGTGCGCAAGCGCATCGGCGCCACGCGCCCGCAGGGAGCCTGAGCCATGCCCGTCCTCCACGAACCGGTCCACCTGAGCGATCTGCTCAAGTACGAAGCGCCGAACCTGTATTCCCGCGACGAAGTCGTCGTCGGTGCAGGCCAAAGCCTTGCACTTGGCGCCGTCGTCGGTCGCGTCACTGCGACCGGCGAGATCAAGGCGCTCGATCCGGCGGCAGTCGATGGCAGCGACGTTGTCGCAGGCGTGCTGATCGAAGCGATCACCACATCGGCGACCGAACGCCGCCGCAGCGTGATCGTCGCCCGCCACGCCATCGTCTTCGGCGGCGCACTCGTGCTGCCGACCACCCTCACGTCCGAGCAGACCGCCGCCGCCCTCGCGCAGCTGGCGGCGCTTGGCGTCCTCACGCGTCAATTCCCGCAGCCGGCTGAATCCAATGCTCAATCCCTTCGCTAACTCCGCGTTCTCGATGGCGGCCCTCACTGCCGCCATCAATCTCATCCCCAACCGCTACGGCCGCCTGCAGGAACTCGGTCTGTTCCCCGACAAGCCGGTGCGCCTGCGCCAGCTGCTTGTCGAAGAACGTGCGGGCGTGCTGACCCTGTTGCCGACCCGGCCGCCGGGTGCGCCGGGCACCGTCAGTGCCAGCGCCAAGCGCCGCATGCGCTCGTTCGTGGTCCCGCACATCCCGCATGACGACGTGATCCTGCCCGAGGATGTCAACGGGCTGCGCGCCTTCGGCTCGGAGACCGAACTCGAATCGGTCGCCAGCGTCGTCGCCGATCGTCTGGAGACGATGCGCAACAAGCATGCGATCACGCTCGAGCACCTGCGCATGGGCGCGCTCAAGGGCCAGATTCTCGATGCCGACGGCAGCATCCTCTACGACCTGTTCGAGGAGTTCCGGATCGCGCAGCAGACCGTCGTCTTCGAGATCGACAACCCGAGCAACGGTACCGATGTGAAGCAGAAGTGCATCGAGACCCTGGCGCTGATCGAGGAAGGCCTGCTTGGCGAGTTCATGACCGGCGCGCGCGTGCTGTGCTCGCAGGAATTCTTCGCAGCGCTCACTTCGCACAAGGACGTCAAAACCGCTTACGCGCAATGGCAGCAGGGCGCGGTGCTGATCAACGATGTGCGCAAGGGCTTCAACTTCGGTGGCCTGGTGTTCGAGGAGTATCGCGGCAAGGCCTCCGACCTTGACGGCACCGTTCGGCGTTTCATTGCACCGGGTGAAGCGCATGCCTTCCCGCTGGGCACGATCAACAGTTTCGCGACCCACAACGCCCCGGCGGATTTCAACGAGACCGTCAACACACTCGGCCAGCCGCTGTACGCCAAGCAGGAACCGCGCAAGTTCGAGCGCGGCACCGACCTGCACACCCAGTCCAACCCGCTGCCGCTGTGTCTGCGCCCCAGCGTGCTGGTGAAGCTCTCGATCAACTGAGTCAAATCCATGACCAGTACCGATAAGCCGACGGCGTCGCCGCCGGCCGGGGACCGCTTTGCCCGCGCGATCGAACGTGTGCTCGCTCACGAGGGTGGATTCGTCGACAACCCGGACGACCCAGGCGGCAAGACACGCTGGGGCATCAGCCAGCGCGCCTATCCGTTCTTGGACCTGTCCACGCTCACCCGCGAGGCGGCGATCGCGTTGTATCGCCGCGATGCCTGGACGCCGATTCGCGGCGATGCGCTGCCGGAGGCCATTGCCTTCCAGGTGCTCGATGCGGCCGTCAACCACGGCGTCCTGCGCGCGGTTGGCTGGCTGCAGCAGACGGTGGGTGTGCGCGTCGACGGCGTCGTCGGACCGCTCACGCGGGCTGCTGCAATGGAAGCCGATCCCGTCGCCTTGATCCTGGCCTACAACGCGGCGCGTCTCGACTTTTACGTGCGGCTGCGCACCTTCCCGACCTTCGGGCGCGGCTGGACGCGGCGGATCGCGGCCAACCTGCGCTTCGCGGCGCAAGACCTCGCATGAGTCGAAGTGATCCCGCCTTCGAGGCCGCGCACGACGTGCTTTTCGCGGTGTTTGGTGAGCCTGCGCAGGTCCGCCGCAAGCGCAGTCGCACCGTGCCAGTGCGCGTGGTCGTCACCTACAACGTGCAGGCGCTGGGCGACTACAGTCAGGGCCAGTCGCGCGTGACCACGGTGAAGTTTCTCAATCGCGAGTGGCGACCGCGCGCGGGCGATCGACTGCAATTGCCCGCAGGCGCGTTCCTGATCGAACGCATCGTCGTGGACGACGGCCTCGTGACCGAAACGGTCCTGCATGGCTGAGACACCGATTCCGTGGGCGATTCTGGAACTGGTGCAGACGCGATTGCGCACCGTGCGCAAGGCGAACGACTACCGCACCGATGCCGGACGCGATGTGCGCCTGGAGCCCGCGCCATTCGATCCGAGCGACGCACCGCGATTGACGCTGTACCCGCTCACGACGCTGTACCCCGACGATGCGCGATCAACGACGGAACGTGGTTTTACATTCGTCGTCGAAGCGCTGGTGCCGGTCAAACTCGACAATGCGCAGGCGCGGATCATCGAGACGATCGCCGATATCGAGGATGCGCTCGACGGGTTTGTGCAGGCGCCGCTGGCCCTGCCGTTGCAGTTTCAGGAATCGGTGTTGCTTGACCGACCCGATGGCATCGCGGCAATGGCGGCGCAGGTGCTGTTTGGGACGCGGTACCGCCGCAGTCGCAGCGCATGACGACGAGCAACGGACGTCGTCATCACGTGAGGTCAACGCTCGGCGGGCGGCCACAACCGTGCGACATGCACCAGTGCGAGGATCCAGATCGTCTGTGTGTCCGCATCGACGTCGTAGACCAGTCGGTAGTTCTCATGCGGGATCAGCTCGCGTGTGCCCGCCACGCTGCCGACACGCCCCATCATCGGGAATCGCAACAGCGCCGCCGCTGCGTCACTGAAACGCTGATCCAGCTCGACGGCGGCTGTCGGCGCATCGCTGCTCACGTACTCGAAGATGGCCAGACGATCTCGGCGCGCGGCTGCGCTCCAGCGCAGCTTCACTGCTGTGCGCTGGCCTGACGCTGCAATGCGTCGCGGCGTGCCTTGAACTCAGCTTCGACGTCTTCGTTCGAGGCGTGCATGCCAGCGGCGATCTGCGCGCGGGCGATATCGACTTTGTCCTGCAGGAAGGCGTCGTAGGTCTGCCGCTGCTGCTGCGTGCGCACGTACTCGCGCATCAGCTCGCGCACGACCTGTGAGGCGGGTCGGTCCTCGGCCTGGGTGGCCGCCATGAAGGCATCCCGCAGGTCCGCCTCCAGCTTCATCGTGAACACGGTGGCTTTGGCCATCACAGGGACTCCAAAAAGGTACTGACTCAGTGTGTACATTATCATGACGAGGCCCCGATGAGTGCCGGGAGCCCGACCACAGGCGGCATCACTGGCCTGCACGCCGACCTTGACGGCCTGCTGTCCGCCTCGCGCAACCTCAGCGCGCTGTCGTCCCAACTGCCGACCCTACACACGCGCGCCATCGGCACCTTGCGCCGCCGCCTGCCGGTTCAGGCGCGTCGCGATATCCAGGCCGAGTACCAGGTCGGTGCGCGCCGCCTCACGCAGGATCTGCAATCGCGCGCCACCGACGACGGTGTCCGTCTGGTCGGCCGCTTCCGTGGCATCGGCCTGCGCAATTTCGGCGCGCGCCAGACCAAGCGTGGCGTCACCGCCGCCGTGCTTCGCGGCAAGCGCAGCCTGCGCGAACACGCCTTCCTCGGCGTGGGCGTGAATCGCAACGCACAGGTGTTCCGCCGCGAAGGCCCCAAGCGCGAGATGCAGCAGGGCCGCTATGCCGGCAAACGCCGCCAACCGCTGGTCGCCGAGTACGGCGCCACCGCCGCACAAATGCTCGCCAAGGGCCGCCGGCCCCAACGCCTCATCGACTACGCACGCGGCGTGCTCGCCGCCGAGTCCGATCGCCTCCTGCGGCTCGCTGCCGCGTCCACCAACGTGCCAGGAACGACACCATGAAAACCCTCCGCTTGTACCACCCGCACACCCACGAGGGTGTGGCCTACACGCCGCCGCCCGAAGGCGTTGAGCTGACCGTCAACGACGCCGATGCAGCCTTCCTCAAGGCACTCGGTCTGACCACGCCGCCACCCTCGCTTGTCGATGCGCCGATCGCATCGACGCAGACCGACGCGCACGACGCCCACGTCGATCTCGCCACCGATGAGGACACCGCCGCATGAAAGACTTCTCCTTCCAGGGCGGCTTGTATCTCGGCACCCGTCTCGCGGGTGGCCGTCCCGGCGCGCTGCGCTGGGTCGGCGATGCGCCCAAATGCGACCTGACCCTCAAGACCGAGACCGAAACGCGCAAAGAATCGTACTCGGGCAATCGCCTGACCTCGGCCGTGCTGCAGAAGGGCAAGGAGGCCGAACTGTCGATCGCGATCAACTGGGCCGATATCGACAACCTGCTGCTCGGTCTGTACGCGACCAAGGCATTGATTGTCGCCGGCACGCTCACGGGCGAAGTCTTGCCGGTGCCGCTGGCGGCGAACGATTTGATCGCACTCGATCACAGCACGATCAGCCAACTGGTCGTGACCGATAGCGCCGCCGTCCCGGCCACGCTGGCCGCGAACACGCACTACCGCCTCCAGAGTGCTCGCGCGGGCCTCGTCAAACTCCTCAACCTCGCGGCGTTCGTTCTGCCGCTGCGCGCGGCGTACCGGTTCGGCGCGCGCACCAGCGTAGCGATGCTCACCACGTCCGCACCCGAGCGCTTCTTGTTCCTCGATGGCATCAACTCGATTGACGGGTCACCCGTGCAGGTCCGCCTGTATCGCGTGCAGTTCAATCCAGTCAGCAACCTCGGTCTGATCCACGAGAGCTTCGGGCAGTTCGAGATGACCGCCTCGGTGCTGTTCGATCCAGAAGCCGCCGCCGATCCGCTGCTCGGCGGATTCGGACGACTTGATCTGCCGGAGGTGCCGTGATGGCCACGAAACTTCCCGCTGCGCCGGACGATGCGGCCTCCATCGCCGATGAACTGGCCGTCTTGCACCCGGATCGCACGCTTACCCTCGGCGAACGCGAAGTGACGATCCGCGAGTACGGCTTCTTCGAGGGCCTGGACGTTGCGGATCGCGCGTCACACTTCATCGCCGATCTGCTCGCCGCCAGTACCGACGGCACCCTGCGCTACACCCAGGTGCGTCGCCTGTTCGGTCGGCACCGCTCGGTGGTGCCATCGATCGCGGCGCAGGCCGCCGATGTCGAAGTGGCGTGGCTGGAATCGCTCGTACCGGACGATCTGGAGCTGTATCTCGCCACATGGTTCGCGGTGAACGCCGCTTTTTTCGTGCGCGAGGCGCTGGCGGAACTGCGCGAGAGCGGGCTGCGCGAGGCGCACGCCCTCGCGGCCGGCGCCTCGGTTGGAGCGAGTGCTTCGTCCGGCTCGCCGGGGCCGGACTCGGCGATCTCGATCGGCTCGGGCGCATGACCGAGCGTCAACTCACGGCAGCCTTCGAGGCATTGGAACGTGGCGAACGCCACCGCCGCGCGGACTTCATCGAGGACGTGGCCACCGCCGTGTGGGGCGGCGACGACGCCGATGCGCGGGTCAAGGCCCTGCGCGGTCGCGACTGAGACGGCCGTCCAGAAGACCGACGCACTGATCGCATCATGAACAACGACTTTGTCCTCAACATCAAGGTTCGCGGCGACTCCGCGCAGGCCGAAGCGAGCCTTACGCGCGTGGAGGGTGCCCTCGGCCGCGCCGACCGCGCCGTCGCCCAGCTCAACGCCAGCAGCGCCACCAGCGCGCGCACAGGGGCCGCGCAGGCCAACGCGCAGGACGCGGTGGCAGGCGCACACCGTCGTGGCGCCCGTGCGACCGACATCGGTGCGCGCGCGGTCAACGAATACGGCGTGTCCGTCGGCCAGACCCGGCAGGCGATGCGGATGCTGCCGGCGCAGATCACCGACATTTTCACGTCGCTGGCGGGTGGGCAGAAGCCGTGGCTGGTCGCGATCCAGCAGGGTGGGCAATTGAAGGATTCCTTCGGCGGTATCGTGCCCGCCGCACGTGCGCTGCTGGGGGCAATCACGCCGCTCGCTGTGGGCATCGGACTGACGGCCGCTGTGATCGGGAGCTTCGCGGTTGCAACGCTGCAGGGCTATCGCGAGACGCAGGCCTACGAGCGTGCCTTGATCGCCAGCGGCAATGCGGCGGCCACCACGGCCGGGCAACTCGGTGTCATCAAAGACACGGTCGGTGGCGCAACGGGTGCGTTCGGCGATGCGCAAACGGCGCTGACCGCACTCGCCGGCTCCGGCAAGGTCGCAGGCGACACCCTCGAAACGGCCGCCAGCGCTGCGGTCAATCTCGCGCTGTTGACCGGCGCCTCTGTCGAGGAAACCACGCAGAAGATCATCGCGCTCGCGGCGGCCCCGTCCGCGCAGCTGATCGAACTCAATCAGCAGTACCGTTTCCTCTCGGTCGAGGTCTACCAGCATGTTCGCGCGCTGGAAGCGCAGGGACGCGCGCAGGACGCCGCACGCCTCGCCATCGAGACCTTCGCGCGGGTTCACGAACAGCGCGTGCAGGAGGCCTACGCACGCGCCGGATCGCTGGAGCGTGCGTGGGTCAATCTCGGCAAGGTCATCGGCGGCGTCTGGCAAGCGATCAAGAACATCGGTCGAGATGATCTGGCGTTTCGTCTCTCCAAAACTACCGACGAACTCAACCGGATCGGCAATGAGTGGCGTGAACTCGGCGGGATCAACTCGCTGGACGCGGTGCTCGCCAGCACGGACGTCGATACCGGCACCAAGGATCGCATCCGGGCGTTGCGTCAGGAGCAGGCGACGCTGCAGCGCGAGGCCAATGCCGAGACGGCGAAGGCCGGTGCGCAGGCCGCCACGCAGGCGAAGCAGACGAACGCGATCAACGCCCTGGGTCGCGCGCAGGCGGCGCTCGGCCAGGATCGCGCGGTCGCCAAAGCACAGCAACTCAAACAGCTTGAACGCGACATCGCGGCGCTGCGCGCGGGCGGTGTGAAAACGGTGGAAGGCATCGGCATCGATGCCTTCGAGAAGACGCGACGTGCCCAGATCGACGAGCAGTTCAAGCCAGCGAAGGGGCCGCGCGCAGCGAAGCCCAAGGCCACCGACGCCGACCGTGCGCGCGAGGCCGCCGAGCGCGAACTCGAATCGCTGCGTCGCGAGGTCGCGCTGCTGGCCGAAGTCGAGACTGGTCAGACGCGCGCGGGCGAGGCGGCGCGGATTCGGTATGAGACCACGCAGGGTGCGCTGGTCAAGATCACGCCTGCGCTCAAGTCGCAACTGATCCAAGAGGCCGAAGCGCTCGACAACGCACGCGCCGCTGGCGAAGCCGAGCGTGAGCGCAAGGCCGAGATCGAGAAGACCACGCGCGCTTACGAGACCTTGCGCGACAACCTGCGCACGCCGGCCGAAGTCGCGCTGGAAGACGCGCGCGAACAAGTCCAGTTGCTCAACGATGCGTTGCGCGATGGCATCGCGACCAAGGATGCATTTGATGCAGCGTTGGCGCGCGTGGCGCAAACCACCTTCCGTAAACCCGACGCCGTGCCCGGTGCGGCGCCGGATCTGGGTCAGACCGGCAACGACCTCGCGCAGATCGAACAGTCGCGCGTGCGCTTGCAGACGTGGCATGCCGAACAGCTCGCGCTGCTCGCGCAGTTCCGCGCGCAAAAATCCGAATTGAACGCGCAGTGGGACGCACAGGAAGCGACGATTGAGCAGCAGCATCAAGCTGCGCTTGCGCAGCTGCAGGCCGCGCAGACGCAGGTGATGCTCGCTGGGGCCGAGTCAGCGTTCGGCAGCTTGGCCGAGATTGCAAAAACGTTCGGCGGCGAGCAGAGCGCGACCTATCGCGCGCTGTTCGCGCTGAGCAAAGCCTTCGCCATCGCCCAGGCCGCCATTTCCTTGGCGTCGAATGTGGCCAAGGCCAGTGAACTGGGCTTCCCACAGAATATTCCCTTCATCGCAGGCGCACTTGCGCAGGGCGCGACCATCGCCGGTTTGATCGCGCAGGCAAGTTTCAGCGGTGGCGGCGGCTATGCAACCGGCGGCCACGTGCGCGGTCCGGGCACCGCGACCTCCGACAGCATCGTCGCGCGGCTATCCGACTTCGAGTTCGTCACCCGCGCGGCCGTCGTGCGTCAGCCCGGCGCGCTCGCGTTTCTCGATGACTTCAATCAACGCGGCATGCCGGCGCTTGAGGCGTGGCACGCACGTCGGTTTGTGGGTGCCGCGCCACCGCCCAGCGCATTACCGCGCGCACCGCGCGTGAACTTCGCCGACGGCGGGCTCGCGCGTGCTGCGGCCGGCCTCACCCCGCAGCTCAACCTGCGCCTCGTCAACGCCATCGACACCGATGCACTCGCCGAGTCCATCGCCACCAGCCGCGCGATGGAGACCACGGTGCTCAACGTCATCGATCGCAACGGCAGCTTCCTGCGCCAGAAGGTGGGCGGATGAGGGCGTCACGGGTGAGGGCCGCACGATGAGCTGGGTGATCGACACCGTCATCAAGGGTTCGGGACTCGACGCGCATCTGCGCATGCTCGATGTCCTCAAAACATTCGCCGAGACCGCTGGCTGGACCACGCTGCGTTACGACACCGCCATTCCCGAACGTGAACTGATCCTGCGCTCCACCGGCACAACAGCGGAGGAGCAGATCACCGTCGGCTTCAAGGCTTACCAGAATGCGGCTGCGGACTATTACAACCTGCTCGCCGCCACGATGACCGGCTTCGTCGCCGGCAATGCGTTCGAGACGCAGCCGGGGATCAAGACCAGCGGCGTGCCTTGCCACAACCAAGCCGTCACCTACGTGCTGACCGCCAATCCACGCCGGATTGTCGGCGCGTTCAAGGTCGGCTCGCCGATCTACGCGCATGTGTACGTCGGCAAGGCGCTGCCGTATGCGCGGCCGGGGGAATATCCATCGCCGCTGATCGTCGCCGGTCACTTCGACGGTCGTGAAGCGAAGCGCTATAGCGATTTGCACTGGTTTCCGTACAAAGGCGTGCGCGGCAGCAGCGACAGCGGCTACAACGATGGGCATCTGTATTTGCGCGATCAGGCCGGTGCGTGGAAAAAAGTGCAGATCTCGCCGTTCGGCAACGGCGCGAACAACGTCGCCACTTCCAATGCGCTCGCCGGTGAGCCGGTCGGCAACGGTGGTGCAAGCAACCGCTGCCTCGTGCCGGCCGGCACCCTGTACCAGCCGCAGCCGCTGGAACTCTACGAGATGCGCCTCGGGGCCTACGACGGTGCGCTCAATGTCTATCCCACCTCGGGCAATCTCTATGGCCTGCTCGATGGCGTCAGTTTCGTCTCCGGCTACAACAACGCCTCGGAGAATGTGCTGCAGCTCGGCGGCAGCGCCGTCATCGATCAAACCGGCATGACTGCGAAGCAGGCGGTGGAGGCGATCCGCGCGGTGAGCGGTCGCGCGTTCGTGGTGCTGCAGGACGGCGCGCGCACCGGCTGGCGCGATCACATCGCGCTGGAGCTGTCGTAATGGCCTTGCTCACCGGCAGCGTTGCCAGCTTCGCGGCGTTGAAGACCGCCATCGAGGCTGCGTTGGTCGCGCGTGGCTGGACGCTGGCGAACGGCATCCTGAGCAAGGGCGTTGCGTATCTACAACTGGTCGCGAACACGACCGAACTGCGGCTGCAGATCGGCATCGGTCAGGCGGGCAACGTCCTGGTCGATGCCTGTCCGCACGCCGTGAAAATGATGTCGTTCAACAACGCGCCGATCGTCTGGCCGCTCGACTACGTGCTGCATGTGTTCGATGCACCGGACGAGACGGCGTCACAGGAGGTGTATCTCGTTGCGCGCTACAACGTCGATCGTCACCAGCATCTGAACATCGGCGTCTCGACCATGCCGCAGATCGGTGGTACCGGACTGTGGTGTTCGGGATCGTTTCGGGGCGATGCCATTGGCGCAGCTCAGCGTTGCACGGTCTTTCTGGCCGGCAGCAGCGGCAGCGATCTGGGCGCAACGCCGTATGACGGATTCGGGCTTGGGTATTTCTTCGCCAGCCTCGCGGGCACTTATCACAGCAGCTTCATTCACTGCGGCCTCGAAGGTGTACCCGCATGGCGCACCACGTATGGGGGCAATACCGGCAACCTGCTCGGCGTCGCGCACAAGGCCGGACTGCTGCACGCGTTGCCGTCTGCATTCAATCAGGCCACGGTGCTGCTGCCCATTGACGTGCTACTGGCGCGTCAGGCGCAGGGACAGACGATCGTCGCCACCTTGGCGCATGTGCGCTACTGCCGGCTCGATCATCTCGACCTCACGGTACCGCTCATCTATGGCGGCGACCGCTGGCGGGTCTATCCGCTGCACGCGGTCAACGCCAGCCAGCGCAACGGCGCGGGGTGGCCCGTCGGTGCGCAGCACAGCGGCACCTTCGGCATCGCGCTACGGGAAGGCGCGTGATGGCGGGCATCGTTGGCATCGCGCCCACGCCGCGTCTGTTCGGCGCGGACGAGCCCGCGCTCTCGCCCGAACTGCGGGCGTTGACCGAGGTGGCGTTCACCCCCGCACCCTACGCGCGAGCATCGTTGACGGCGCGGGCGGGTGCGTTCCGGCAGGCCGCCTCGACGCCGTGGCCCGCAACCGGGCGCATGGCCCACCGCTTCGTCGACGACTACTACGACCGCATCCACCTCACGCCGCGTGCGCTTGCGCTGGGCAATGTCGTCTCGCAGGTCGTGCGCGAGATCGCGGTCTGGAACGCATGTCGCACCCAGCCGGCGACGGTGACCGCGCTGGTACTCGATGGTGATGCCGGGATCACCATCGCACCTGATGCGGTGCCGGTCGCGTTTGCGGCGCTGCAGGAGCGCACCTGGGCGCTGACCGTCGCCACCGAGGGGCCGCCGCTGATCGATGCGCGGCTGGCGTTCGTGTTCGCCAACGGCGAGGTGTGGTCGCTTACGCTTACCGGCCAGCGTCTGCAGGCGTGGACGCTGCCGCCGAACTGGCGCGAGCCGGTGGTCGAGACGCTGGCGTGGCTGACCGATGTGCAGACCACGCTCGCAGGCGCAGCGGTGCGCACGCCGCTGCGCGATGCCCCGCGTCGGTCGTGGGAGTTCAGCGTGCTCGCCGGTCGCGCCGAGCGACGCGCGATGGAGAACCTGCTCTACGACTGGAGCGCGCGGACGTGGGCGCTGCCGGTGTTCGTCGATACCACGCACGTGCGTGCGCTACTCGCTGCGGGCGTGACGACCATCGCGCTCGATACGGTGGGACTTGATTTTGTGGTCGGCGGCCTTGCCATGCTTTGGCGCAGCGAGCGCGCGTTCGAGCTGGTCGAAATTGCGACGCTGAGCGCGAACGGCATCAATCTGCGCGCACCGACACAGACTGCGTGGCCCATCGGTACGCGGCTGGTGCCCTGTCGCACCGCGCGCCTGAGCATCGCGCCTGAGCTGCGTCGTCATACCGACCAGCTCGTCGAGACGCGCGTGCGGTTTGAGGCGACGGAGCCGTGCGATTGGCGGCCGGCGCTGCCTGCCGCGCGCTACCGGGGCCTGCCGGTGCTGGAAGACCGTCCCGAGTGGAACGAGCCGCCGACCGCCACCTATGCCCGCCGCGCAACGGTGCTCGACAATGACATCGGTCGAACGACCGTCGATGACGTGTCCGGCCTCGCATGGACCACGCAATCGCACGCGTGGCGCGTGTTCGGACGCGCCGAGCGCGCGGCGCACCGCAGCCTGCTGTACGGGCTGCAGGGCCGCGCCGAAGCGCTGTGGCTGCCGACGTGGGCCGACGACGTCGAGGTGATCGAGGCCATCGGCGCGACCGCGCTCACGCTCGTCGTCGCGTGGGCCGGCATCACGCGCAGTCTGCGTCTGCAGGCGGGTCGCCGCCATCTCCGCATTGAACTGACCGACCGCACCGTCTTCTATCGCGCCGTTGAAGCTGCCGATGAGATTGCACTGGCCAACGGCGATACGGGTGAACGACTGCGAATCGACGCAGCGTTGGGTCGAATGATTGCACCCGAACGCGTCCGTCTGGTCAGTTGGACGGCGCTGGTCACGCTGGCAGGCGATACGGTCGAACTGCAGCACCATGCCGACAGCGAGGGATTGCTCGACTGCAACGTCGCGTTCTCCAGTGTCGGTGAAGAAGAGCCATGAGCATGCTGTTATGAGCCTGCTGTCGCGCGAGATCGAACTGTTCGATTTTTCGATCGGACTGACCCACTGGCGCTACACCGATGCCGGCCGTGAGGCGATTGTCGAGGGCCAGCGCTACGCGCCGGTCGCATTGACGCGCGGGCGCATCGCGCAGTCGGGCGAGGAAGCGAAGAACACGCTCGAAGTCACCGCGCCGCTGGATCTGCCGCTTCTCAACCTGTTCCGGCCAACACCGCCGGGGCTGCGCCTGCGCTTGGACCTCAAACGTGTGCGGGTCCGCGACGGTCTGGTGCGCCTGGGCTGGACCGGACACGTTGCGGATCTCGACGAAACCCAGAGCGTCGCGAAGCTGCGCTGCCAGTCGTTGGCCTCTGCGGTGGAAACCCTCGGGCTGCGCCGCAGTTGGCAGTCGTCCTGCCCGCTGGTGCTCTACGGCCAAGGCCCCGGCGCATGCAACGCTGATCCCGACGCGCACGCGGTGCCAGCGGTTCTAAGCGACGCCACCGGCTACACGGTCGCATCGGCCTCGTTCGATGCGTTTGACGACGGCCACTTCGATGGCGGCGTGCTGCAGTGGGTCTCCAGCCTGGGCGTCGAACGCCGTTTCATCGTGTCGCATGCAGGTATGACGCTGCGCCTGCTCACGCCCACCGCGTTGGCAGCGGGCAGCCGCGTCACCGCGCTCCCCGGCTGCGATCACACGATGGGGCCGCGCGGCTGCGCCAAGTTCAACAACGCCGTCAATTACGGCGGCCAACCCACCCTGAAGGGACTGCGCACGCCCTTCGGCAACGACCCGGTGTTTTGAGTCATGTGGTTCTACGTCATCGTACTCATCCTCTCCATCGCCATCAGCGTCGCGATGCGGCCCAAGCCGCAGTCGCAGAAGCCGCCTGCGCTGGCGGATTTTCAAGTGCCGACGGCCGAAGAAGGGCGCGAGGTGCTCGTCATCTTCGGCGAAGTGTGGGTGGACGATCCGAACGTCCTCGCGTTTGGTGATCTGCGCACCACGCCGATCAAAGCGAGCGGTGGCAAGTGAGCGCGCCGTTGTCCATAAAGATCCCTCTACGCATCCAGCTTCGCCACGTGCGCGCGATTGATCCAGCCGGCGGACCGCTGTGCGCGCCGGGGATTCGTGCGTGGTGTCGGCAGCACGCCATCGACCTGCACACGCTGTGTGCAGACGGCATTGATGTCGCCGCACTCCCGCACTTGCACGACGATCCGTTCGTCGCGCGGGTGATCGCCATCGCCGAACAGGAGGCACGCGATGCGACGTAATGTGATCTATCGCCTCTGGACGACGGTCGTCGCAATCGCTGCCTGCGTCTCCGGCATCGCACTGTGGTGGCACGGTGAGCGCATCACGGGCGCATTGGGTCTCGCGACATCGCTGCTGCACGTGCTGTGGACGATCGATGCGCGTACGTTGATCCGTGGGCATTGGCAACGCCGTCCGATCGTGATTCCGCAGTTGCGTCATCGCAACGATGCGACGGGAGAACGGCGTGGGTAAGTCCAGCAAACCCACCATCGGTTACCGCCACTTCATGTACCTCTACATGGGCGAGTCGATCGGCCCAAACGATTACCTTGCCGGCATCAAGGTCGGCGGCCAGCACGTGTTCGAGGGCGAACTGACCGGCAGTCGCACCCTGCCGATCAATCTCCCGCAACTTTTCGGCGGCGACAAGAAAGAAGGCGGGCTCGTCGGCCACCTGCACATCCGCATGGGCGAGGCGACGCAGCTGCCCGATGCGTATCTGCAGCAGCAGGTGCCGGGGCCGTGGCCGGCTGGGCGCGGTCTATGCACCACGCTGTATCGCGGGATGGTCGGGGCGATGAATCCCTACCTCAAACTCTGGGCGAAACGCTGGGGACGGTTCACACAGGGCTGGTCCACGCCGGTGTGGCAGCCGGCGTTGGCCAGGATCGGCCGCGGCATGAATGCCGCGCACATCCACTACCAGTGCCTCACCGACACCGTGTGGGGCTGCGGGCTCGATCCGGCGCTGATTGACACGACCAGCTTTTTGCGTGCGGCCGAGCAGTTGCAGGATGAAGCGTTCGGGCTGTGCCTGGGTTGGCGACGCGGCGACTCGATCGGCAGTTTCCTGCAGATGGTCAACAGCCACGTCGGCGGACTGTGGGCGTTCGATCCGATGCTCGGCCGCTTCGTCTACCGCCTGTTCCGACCGGATTACGTCGCGGCCGATCTGCCGCTGCTCGACGAAACCAGCATCGTCGCGCTGGAGAGCTGGCAGACGCCTTTGCTCGATGGCAGCACCAACGAAGTCACCATTCTTGGGCGCGATTGCATTACGAACCTCGATCTCGCGGCGACATACCAGAACATGGCCAATGTCCAGGCGCAGGGCCGCGTCGTCGCCGATCGCAAGTCGCTGCCGGGGCTGTGGAACCACACGCTCTGCGAGCGCGTCGCGGCGCGCGAGACCGCCGTTGCCAGCAGCTTGCTGCAGCGAATCAAGCTCACTGTCGACCGCCGCTGGTGGGGCGTGAAGCGCGGCGACGTGCTCGCGCTGTCGTGGCGGCGCAAGGGCGTGGTGCGGATGCCGGTACGGGTGCTGGAGGTGGACGAGGGTACGCGCACGGACGGGGCGCTCGCCTTGACGCTGGCGCAGGACTTCGATGGCATGGCGGCGACCACCTACCTGCGCCCGGTCATCGGGCCGTGGACGCCGCCAGACACCACGCCGCGTCCGCTGCCCGCACAGCGGCTGGTGGAAGCGACGTGGCGCGATCTGGCCGGGCGCTTGCGTCCTGCGGATCTGGCGCTCATCGAAGAAGACGATGCCGGCTTCGTCGTGGCCTTGGGCGCGCGCCCGAACGGACCGGCGTATGGCTTTGCGCTGACCACGCGCACCGGCAGCGCTGCGTTCTTGGACGTCGGCAGCGGCGACTTCACGCCGACCGGACTGCTGCGCACCGCGCTGTCGCCGACCGATACGGTGGTGATGCTCGAACAAACCCGCGACCTGGATCTGGTCGTCGTCGGCACCGAGGCGCTGATCGACGATGAACTGGTGCGTATCGACGCCATCGATGCCGACGCCGGTACGCTCACGATCGCGCGCGGCTGCGTCGATACCGTGCCGGTCGCACACGCGGCTGGGGCGCGCCTGTGGTGCAGCGACACCTACGTCGGTGCGGACCCGACCGAGTACCTGGCTGGCGAAACCGTCCAGGCAAAGCTACTCACCCGCACCCAGCAGGGGACACTCGATCCCGCGCTCGCGCCGATCGTGCAGACCGTCCTGGCTGGTCGTCACCCGCGTCCCTATCCACCCGGCCGGCTACGGATCAATGGCGCGGCGTGGCCGACAGCGGCGTTCGCACGTTTGGACATCGCCTGGGCGCATCGCGACCGCCTGCTGCAGGCCGACCGCTTGATCGAACATGAGGCCGGCAGCATCGGTCCCGAACCGGGCACGACGACCACCGTGCGTGTGTATCACGCCCTCTCCAATGTGCTGCTGCACACCGCTACGAATCTCGCTGGCACCAGCACGACTTACGACATCGATCTCGTCAACGACGCAACGATCCGTATCGAAGTCGAATCCCAACGCGGCACGCTCGTGAGCCGCCAGACACACATGCGTGTGTTTCCATGTGAGTGCGGCGAGAAACTGGTGAACGCGAGCTTCGACACGCAGGCGGCGTGGACGCTCGGTGCCGGCTGGTCGATCGCCGGCAGCGCCGCGATCAAAACCGCCGGCACAGCCTCCGACCTGTCGCAAGCCTTCATCCCGGTGGCGAACGCCACCTATCGCATCGAACTGGTGCTGAGCCAGGTCACGGCGGGCAGCGTGCGCGCCGGGTTCATCGGCAGCACGTCTGTCGAGGGTGCCGCACGCAATGCCAACGGCACCTTCGTCGAGACCATCACCGCAAGCCATCACACCGCACTGCGCATCGTCGCCGACGCCGCGTTCGCCGGACGCATTGAGTGCGTGAGCCTGCGCCGATTGGCGTAGTCCGGGCGTGAACTCAACGCCTGCAGTGAAGACTGTACGGCGTGTGTCTCGATGTCGCAGCGCGACATGAATCTGCGCTTGGCTTCTATCGCACACAGCGCGTTCATGTCCTTGTCGAATTACCGACGCCCAATTGAAGAAACGCACATGCCCACCATGACCATCACCATCGAGCGCACACCGCGCACGGTGAAATTTCGGGGCCAAACCCTCCACGTCGAGCAGCTCGGGGTGCGCCTGCCCTTCGCGTGCAAACCCGACCGACTTCGCGACATGTGCGCCACCGGCGAGCATCGCATCTACATCACCGAAACGGTCGAGATGACCATCGCGGAGTTTGATGACTTCACGACGGACATGACACGGCCGCAGGCGTGGCTCGCGGGTAAAGGCGGCAACGTCGCCGATGGGTGCCTATGCGTCGAGGTTCACGCGCCCGGCCGCCCCTACTTGTACGTCGATCCATCGGGCTACGGATACGCTCGTTATGTAGCCCGTCTCGGGTGATCAAAACCCAAAAATAGAAGCCAAATACCACTTGGCTTCTTTCCCGAACAGCGCGTTCATGCGGTCCCCGCCACGGACCTGCGAACACTATGAAAACGACGACATCGCACAAGGCACCACGCCGCACAAAGGAATACTTCATCGCCGCTCTGCTGGTGAACATCCCCGGCAAGCGAGGCCGGCAGGCTTGGCACCGAGAAGTGCTGCGAGCCGCCACACCGCACGCCTTGTTGCGCCGCATCGATGGACGCAAGCACATCGCCTACGCCAGCAACGGCATCGAAGTCATCCGCATCGAATTGATCGACGTCGGCAGCACGATCCTCGCGCCGATTGCCGAGGGTGCGCAGGCCGAGCCGCTACACGACCTGATCGAACGCATCCACGCCCGACCAACCGGTCTGGTGTGGTGAGCCCGAAACGCGTCGCGAACTCGAACGCCTTCCGCGCAATCACTATACCCATTAGCGCATCGCACGCGACCGCGTCGCCGCAGAAGGCTGTACGCCGTCTGTCTCCGCGCCACACCACGGTCATGTCGTCGCTTGGCTTCACTTGCGAACAGCGCGTTCATGGATGCACACCCACGCACAAGGACACTTTGCATGAATACTGAAATCAACGGCGTCGATCTTGAAACGCACCTCGCCTTGCGCAACGGCGCAGATGCCCTGCAGTGCATGCGCGAAGCGATCGAACGTGCTGCGCAGGAGATCGCATGTTATGAAGCGCAATTTCAAGAGGCTGCGGGCCTTGACCAGAAAGCTAAGGTGCTGAACTGGGCGATCAACCACATCTGCACAAGCATCATGGGAAATGCGCGCATCGACCTCGCCGCCGGTGCGCAGGCCGAGTTGCACGCCCTCGCCAAGCGGGCGGACGCACCATGAATGCTTGGCTTCGCTCCCGAACAGCGCGTTCATGTCCGCGTCAATATCGCCAACGCAGGACATGACATGAGCAAGATCAACCCACTATTGACCCGGATCGCGAAGGCCAAGATTCACATCGAAACGCTTGAAACCCACGGCTCGGATCGCCTGGACTTCCACGATGTGTCGGTCGAAGGCTTGCGTGAGGCGCTTGAAGCGGCCAACAGCGCCGGCATCGAGCAGGGGCGCAAGACCATACCCGCAGTCAGATCAACAGATTGATCGAACGCATCGGAAACCGAGCACAAAGGACTTGGCTTTCATTGCGAACAGCGCGTTCATGTCACCACCAAACCACGGAGTCATGGACATGCCAGCAGCACCTGCCGCACCCCTCACGGAACCGGATGAAGGTCACAAGCAACTGCAGCGTCTGATTGAGGCATTGGACGCCACTCGCGTGATGGTTGAGCAACAAGCGCAGCGATACGAGCAATCGCAATCGCCTGCAGAACGAGGCGACATTCTCCATGCCGCAATCATCGCGGTCGAGGACCGGCTGAGCCCGCGATGCAGGCTCGACGAGATCGCGAAGGTGCGTGATGCCATGCACATCGTCGCGGGCCGACGACGGGTGTAAGCACTGGATCAGCGATGACCACCACAACGACCGCAGGCACAGACGCCACGGCACTGGGAGGACTGACCAACCGATGACGTCAGCATATGACGCATCCGAATCACGGGCGCATCGCGCTGACACTAAACTCCGGCGTATGCCGGTAAGAAGCGGACGGCCGAGGTGCTAGAACACCCCGGCCGCCCTGACCACCACCGTTCGATTGGAGAACGACAATGGCTGCAAATACTCTATCAGGCCCGATTCGGGCCGAACAAGGTCTGTCGCGCTTCGCGGCTGTTGCTGCTTCTGGAGCGCGGACATGACCGAGACCACGCGCGAGATGCCGTTCCGGGACATCCCTGTCGAACAGCGCCCCTTGCTGCTGGTCGCCTCCGGCGTTGAGATCGCGACCGCTGCTCGCGAAGCTGAAGACCTTGAGCATGCGGTGCGCCAGCTTCTCGCTCTTGGCATCGAAACCGGCATTGATGGCAGCATCTCTTTCCTGTGCGAGTTCGCGCTGGAAGTGGCGAGCGCGCTACGGCAAGCATGCAAGGACAGCTAACTTGCCGATGACATAAAGCGCTTGGCGAGCCCTGGCTTGATGGCGACGAACCTGATCCTGCATCAGGGTTCGATTATCCGTAGAAGCGCCTGCGCCTTGGCCTCAGCGCGTACCTACATTGTGCGGACCACCAGCGGCCTCTGACTCACGGGCCGGTCATTCGACCGGCCTCATCTCTTTGCCCAATGAGACCGCCATGTCAAGCCGGGGATGGGCGACCGATGCTTGGATGTCTTGCCAGAAAGCGTAATCTGATATGGTTTCCGCAGACAATACGGACTTGAGGCTTGAAGGCGCCATCTGGCGACCTAGTTGCCGAAGACCGGCCACAATGGTTGCCGCACGGTCCCTGAGTCTATCGGACTAAGAAATTGGTCAGCAGGGAGTTGTTCCTGGATGCCTGGAGAGCATTGTCGATGGCTGAGGACCGATTTGACACTTCGAAACAGGGGGTTCAAGGATGAAACATCACTGGGATTGCGCTGCAGCCGTCGTGCTCCTTTTGGTAGCCACTCCAACTTGCGCGCTTTCCGCAGTCACGCGCTCTGGTGTCGAGGCGCAGCGACAGGCGGACGAGATTGCGATCGCCATCGTGATTTCAGCGGAGCAGACACGGCGCCAAGTCGAGCGATCGGAGGCCGCGATTCGGTCGCTTTATGAACTACTGGAGACTGAGACCTCACGAGTACACACCGCCCTGCGCAGCGCGAAGCTCCATTATCAGGAACGTCGTCGGCTAGAAGCAGAACTCGGCCGTCTTCGCGAGCAGCAAGTGGCGCTGATTGCGCAACTGTCAGCGAAGGATGCGGAGTACGCCGCCAGCATCCGCGCCTACCGTGAAGGTCTGACGGGCTTGTTGGCTGACAACGATCATCGAATCGTTTCGATTTTGCAGCGCTATGCCAATGGCGACGAGCGTGCGGCCGATGAACTTCAAGATCTGACCCGCATCATTCGGAAGTCGCGAGACGCAGGCGTTCGTATACGGAATGGTGCAGATCAACGCACCGTCGCACGCGTCTGGCTCGATGAAATGGACAAAGGTCGCAAGACGACAGTGCAGGCGCTGACGGCATGGCAGGAAGCGGCATCGATCGACCCCGAAGAATTTTCGCAATGGATAGAGATTTCGCTCTTGCAGCTAGATGCTGGCAATTTAAGTGGTGCGCAGGAATCTGCAGAACGAGCAAGAGCGCTTGCTGTCGAGAAGCACGAGCATGTAGTTGCGCTTAATCGAATCGTCGACGTTGCAGTATGGCAAGGTCGTCCGGTCGATGCGCTGACGGCCCATGAAGAGAGTCTGTTGCTAAGCCGCGCCATGCTGGCGGCTAATCCGAGCAGTTCGCAAGCGAAAGCCGACGTCGGTTGGAGTCTGATGCAAAGCGGCGATGTGGCGGTCGGGCAGGGCCGTCTAAGCGATGCACGCACGGCGTATGAGGAGAGTCTGATGCTTAGCCGCGCCTTGCTCGCAACCAATCCGAGCACGGCAGTAGCGAAGCGCGGTGTCAGCCTAACTTTGAGCAGGCTGGGCGATGTGAAAGAGAATCTGGCAGATGCGCGAGCGGCGTATGAGGAGAGTCTGATGCTCCGCCGTGCCTTGTTGGTAGCCAATCCAAACAGTGCTAGGGCGCAGCGCGATGTCAGCGTAGACCTGTACAAGATCGGTGATCTGGCGCTCTACCAAGGGCGCCTGAGCGATGCGCGTGCGGCGCATGAGGAGAGCCTGACGCTCAACCGCGCCTTGCTAGCGGCCAATCCGAGCAGTGCCCAAGCAAAACGTGATGTCGGCCTGAGCCTGGGCGGGATAGGTGATGTTGCGGTCGCCCAAGGTCGTCTCGATGATGCATACGTGGCGTACGAGGAGAGTTTGATGCTCTTCCGCACCTTGCAGGCGGCTAACCCGAACGGTGAAGTAGCGATACGCGATCTCTGGGCGGGTCTGAATACGATTGGCGCTTTCTTGTACTCGCAGAAGCGTATGAATGAGGCGCGCATAGTGAGTGATGAACTGTTGACGCTCAGTCGGACCTTGCTGTTCGGGAATCCGAACAGTGCAGAGGCAAAGCGTCGCGTGGGCCTAAGCCTCGAAGCTGTCGGCCTCGTAGCATTTGCACAGCGGCGTCTGCATGACACGCGCATGGCGTATGAAGAAGGCCTCATGCTCCGTCGCGCCATGCTAACCGCAGATCCCAGTAACCCACATGTGAAACGTGAGGTCTCCGTGAACTTGGCAATGGTCGGTGATGTGGCAGCCGCTCAGGGGCGTATGGACGATGCGCGCACCGCGTTTGAGGAGAGCTTAGCGCTGGACCAGGCCTTGCTGGCGTCCAGTCCAAGTGACGAAAGTACGAAGTACGATCTCACTCTGAGTTTGCAAAAAGTAGGCGCTATCGCGGTCGCCCAAGGGCGCCTTGGCGATGCGCGCACGTCTTACGAGGAGAGTCTAGTACTCAGCCGCGACTTGCTGGCCGCCTATCCTAACAATGAGGAGGCGGAGCGCGATGTCAGCGTGAGCTTGGTCCACATTGGTGATGTTGCGGTCTTGCAGGGCCGTCTAAGCGACGCGCGAGCGGCATATGGGGAAAGCCTAGTGCTCAGTCGCGCCCTCTTGGCCTCCAATCCGAACCGTGCGGAAGCGAAGCGCGATCTTAGCGTGGGTTTGACGCAAATTGGCGAAGTGGCAGTCTCCGAGAGGCGCCTTGAAGATGCGCGTTCGGCGCTTGAAGAAAGCCTCGCGCTCCGTCGAGCCTTGCTGCTGGCCAGTCCAAACAGTGCTCTGGTGAAGCGCGATGTCATGATCAGTCGCCTCAAGCTTTCCCGGCTGACAGATGAACTTGAGCACTTGCGTGCCGCGCTAACGCTTGCCGAAGAGATGGAAAGGGATGGGGTGCTGGAGCCGAGCGACAAGCCGATCATCTTAGCACTTCGCGCGTATCTAGAGGAAGTGGACGGTGGCAAATGAATACGGTCCGCTTGGTCGAAAGCGTCCTTGATGAGCCATGACGAAAGTGACTTGATGAAGCACTTCGCGATATCTTTGCTGGGTGTATGCAAGCGTCAGTGGTGGAGTAGCGTATCTGCAGACTCACGGGAAGATGCATAGTGAAGGCTGGTGCTTCGTTGCGCCACTGATATTGGACTCGTGGAGAGCATTGTCGAAACGCTGGGTAACGATGTGACGCAGTGAAACAGGGGACACAGGGGACACAGGGATGAAACATCATTTGGCTTGTGCTATTGCTGTCATTGTTTTTCTGGGGCTCGCCCCATCGCGAGCGATTTCCGCAGTCACGCGCCCCGGCTTAGAGGCGCAGCGACAGGCAGAGGACATTGCTACTGCCATCGTGATTTCAGCGGAGCAGACGCGACGCCAAGTCGAGCGCTCGGAAGCCACTATTCAAGCGCTCTATGGGCGACTAGACTCCGAGGCCGCGAAAACTCGCGCTGCTCTGCTCCGCGCCAATCTTTCAGATCACGAACGCCGAAAGCTTGTAGCCGAACTCGGCCGCCTTCGCGAAGAGCAGGCGGCGCTGATCGCGAAAATGGCGGCAAGAGATGCGGAATATGCCACTAGTATCCGCGCCTACCGTGATGGGTTGACAGGCCTGTTGACCGATAACGATCCCCGAGTCGTTTCGATTTTGAAGCGCTATGCCGATGGCGATTCACGCGCGGCCGATGAACTTCAGGAACTGACCCGCATCATTCGGAAATCGCGAAACGCAGGCGTTCGAGAGCGAGATGGCGCTGAGCAACGCGCTGTCGCACGCGTCTGGACCGATGAGATGGACAAGGGCCGCAAGACCACAGCGCAGGCGCTGACGGCATGGCAGGAGGCAGCGTCGATGAATCCTGAGCATTTTAGACAGTGGATAGAGATTTCGCGTTTGCAGCAGCAGGCAGGTAATCTCGTTGGTGCGAGAGAAGCAGCAGATCAAGCAAGAGCGGTTGCGACTGAGAAGCGAGATCTCAGCTTGAGCCACGAAAAGATAGGCAATGTAGCAGTCGCCCAGGGGCGTCTTGGCGATGCACGAAGGGCGTATGAGGAGAGCCTGGAAACCCGCCGCGATTTGCTATCGGCCGATCCAACCAGTGCGAGGGCGAAGCGCGATGTCAGCGTGAGCCTAAACATGATCGGCGATGTGGCAGTTTTCCAGGGGCGTCTGGGCGATGCGCGAACGGCGCATGAGGAGAGCCTGGAAATCCGCCGCGATTTGCTATCGGCCAATCCGAGCGATTTGAAGGCGAAGCGAGACGTCCACGTCAGCCTGAGCAAGATCGGCGATGTGGCAGCCGACGAGGGGCGTCTTGGCGATGCGCGCATCGCGTATGAGGAGAGTCTGATGATCAGTCGCGCCTTACTGGCGGAAAATCCGAGCAGCTCCAAGGCAAAGCGCGACGTCCACGTAGGCCTGAACAAGATCGGCGATGTGGCAGTCAACGAGGGGCGTCTGGTCGATGCACGAAGGGCGTATGAAGAGAGCCTGGAAATCAGCCGCGGCTTGTTATCGACCGATCCAAGCAGTGCTGAGGCGAAGCGCGATGTCAGCGTGGGCCTAATCAAGATCGGCGATGTGGCAGTCGCCCAGGGGCGTCTAGGCGATGCACGAGCGGCGTATGAGAAGAGCCTGGAAATCGGACGCGGTTTGCTATCGTCCAATCAGAGTAATGCGGAGGCGAAGCGCGATATCAGCAGGATCCTAGACAGGATCGGCGATGTGGCAGTTTCCCAGGGGCGCTTGGATGGTGCGCGCACGTCGTACGAAGAGAGCCTAGTACACAGCCGCGCCTTGCTGTCGGCTAATCCAAGCAGTACGCAGGCGAAGCGCGATATCAGCAGCACCTTAGACAGGATCGGCAATGTGGCGGTTTCCCAGGGGCGCTTGGACGATGCACGCACGTCGTATGAAGAGAGCCTAGCGCTTAGCCGCGCCCTGCTGTCGGCCAATCCAAGCAACGCACAGGCGAAGCGCGATGTCATGATCAGTCACTTCAATCTTTCACAGTTGACAGAGAAAGTTGAGCACTTACGTGCCGTGCTAGCACTTGCCGAGGAGATGGAAAGAGATGGGTCGCTGGCGTCAAGCGACCGCCCGTTGATGGAAGCACTCCGCGCGCAATTGCAAGCACCAGATGTTGTTAAATGAACACGCTCTGTTTGGTCGGTATCGCCCGTGATGAGACGCGCCTGGAGCGACTTGCTGAAGCGCTTCGGAGAGCTGGTTTTCTGTGCTCCACTGATGTGGGTGCCCCACAGACAGTGCCCACGGCGTCGTTGGAGCATGGCCTTGCGTTTGCTACGCCGCCAACTGCGGTGATCAATCTTGTGTGCTGGACACGGGCAAGTGTTTGCGGTGAAGTCGCCGAGCTGCAAGCACGTGTCAAATGGTTTGGCGACGATGGGGACTACATTTCTCTGCTGCTGGATGATGTCGCAGCGCCAGACTCAATAGTGCCAGCGCCAATATTTCGGGTAGTTCTACAAGACCCCGAAGAGGATCAGCAATCACTCGCGCCGCTTGTCGAGTACCTTCGCGGCCAGATCGAGGTGCCGTCGATGCAGGCGCCCACTGCCGCGTTAGCGGATCTCCAGAAGAAGTCGAGTCAGACGCTCAAGACCGGCAAGGAAATCATTGCCAAGATTATAGGACTGCGCGCGTGGATGAAAGCTGGAACAGTTGGGGTGTTCTTGGTCACAGTTACCGGCCTATTTGGGTTTTTTGCAGATGTCATTGGCACGCAAGGGGTTATTTGTTCTATCCCGTTGGTCACCGAGACTTGCGCAAGCCGCGGATGGGGGAACGTGCCGACAAAAGCAGAAAAGCATGAGTGGGAAATTGCAAATCCCAGCATTGATTGCGCTGTTTTCCTCGGCATTTATGAGCGTGGCGGTCATTTCGCAATCGAAGCCAAGCGGAGACTTGATTCGGCAAGGTACAGCCCTGGACGAGACGATGATCGCTTCCCGATCATGGTTCCCTACACTGAGCCACCGGTAGCCAGCAAGATCGTGGCGAGGTCCGAGGTTCTATCGCGCGCGCAGGTTCTATCCTCTGAAATGTGCGCCTTGCACGCTCAGAACTTCGTCGGGCAAGCAGAGCCTGGGCGCTTTCAACAAAATGGTGATATTGAGTGCGAGACGCGCGGCGGCGGATATGCTTGCACTATCGATGGTGTTGCTGTCTGTGCGTTCATCAAGCGGAACATTATTGAGACCTGCTCCCCTCCGGGAAGCAAGAATCCTGCTCTTTGATTCTATTGCCGACATCGAATTGCAGCGCTTTGAAGCGGTCGGCTTGATTTCGACACACTGAACAGCGCACTACGTTGCGCTGCGATACATCGACCGGCCGCCACAGTGACACTGTCTGCTGGTTTGACGTTCTTCAGAGTGCCCGTGATTCCATCCAACGACTGTGATCCCCCCCGTATGACCCCAGACCAGCGGCGATTTGAGGCCGCTGGATTGCTGGCGCGCGGTCTTCAGCGACATCGCGCTCGCCCTGACGACTCTTCCGCAACGCACCTGTCTCCGGTTGACTGTGGGCTTGGCTTCCGAGCCGAACCACGCGTACATGCCAACCCCGCTCACCGGAGTCCACAGGCATGACGAAACAGAATCTCCCCGCGGCAACGCCTACATCAATGGCAGCGCGCATCGCGCACCTGGCTGATTGGTCGTGGCCGGATATCAAGCAGGAATGGCATCGACTCTTCGGCAGCGATCCACCCGTCGCCAACCGGCGCTTCGTCGAGAAGCGAATCGCCCATCGCTGGCAGGAGATCGAATTCGCCAAGACCGACCGAACTTTGCTCGAACGCAACCAGCGTCGAAGCGACGAACTGGTCGCGACCGGCACGCTGAAGCGTCAGAAGACCGGCCCGATGCCGATTGCGGGTACTGAGCTGATCCGAATCTATGCCGGTGTTGAGCATCGGGTGCGGGTGTTGCCTGACGATGAGTTTGAGTACGCCGGCAAGCGCTATCCCAGCCTGTCGATGATCGCCCGTGCGATTACTGGCACGCGATGGTCTGGACCCGCGTTTTTCGGATTGCGGAAAGGGGATGGCCGATGAACGCCATCGCGCCGAAGCGGCTGCGTTGCGCCGTGTACACCCGCAAGTCGACGGAAGAGGGGTTGGATGCGGAGTACACCTCGATCGACGCCCAGCGCGATGCCGGCGTGGCTTGCATCGCCAGCCGTCGTGCTGAGGGCTGGATTCCGGTCGCGGACGATTACGACGATGGCGGCTTCTCGGGCGGCACGCTGCAGCGGCCGGCCCTGCAACGGCTGATCGCCGACATCGAGGCAGACCGGATCGATGTCGTGGTGGCGTACAAGATCGACCGCCTGAGCCGCTCGTTGTTCGACTTTGCCGAACTGGTCAAGGTCTTCGACAAGCACGGCGTGACGTTCGTATCGGTGACGCAGCAGTTCAACACCACCGATGCGATGGGCCGGATGCTGCTGAACATCCTGCTAACATTTGCGCAGTTCGAGCGTGAACTGACCGCGGAGCGCATCCGCGACAAGTTCGCCGCCAGCAAGAAGAAGGGGCTGTGGATGCACGGTATTTGCCCGCAGGGGTACGACGTCGTGGATCGCCGGCTGGCAGTGAACGAGGTGGAGGCCGAGCAGGTCCGGACGATCTTTTGCCGCTTCGTCGAGCTGGGCTCGATCCTGAAGGTCGTGCAGGAGATCCGCGCGCGCGGATGGTGCAGCAAGACGTGGACGACGAAGGCGGGCAGGGTGCGGCCCGGCAAGCTGCACGACAAGAGCTCCATCCACGGCATGCTCCATTGCCGCACCTATCTGGGCGAACTCAAGCATCGTGGCGAGTACGTCGAAAGCACCCATCCGGCGATCATTGACAAGGCCCTCTGGGACGAGGCGCATGCATTGCTGCAGATCAACGGCCGGGTCCGTTCCGCCAACTCGCGCGGCAAGGTCGACTTCCTACTGAAGGGCTTACTGACCGGCCCCGACGGCCGCGCCCTGTCGCCGTGGCACACGACCAAGGCTAACGGGCGCACCTACCGTTACTACCTGAGCACGCGCGACATCCACGAAGGTCGTGGCACGTCGGGCCTGCCGCGCCTGCCGGCGGCCGAACTGGAGGTCGCCGTTGTCGGGCAACTGCGCCAGCTGCTGCGCGCGCCGGAGATGGTGGAGGCGATGATCCCGGCGGCGCTCGCCCTCGACCCGACCTTGGACGCGGCGCAGATCACGGTCGCGATGACGCAGGTCGACCGGGTATGGGAACAACTTTTTCCTGCCGAACAGCAGCGGCTGGTCCGGCTGCTAGTGGAGCGGGTCATCGTAACGCCGACGAACTTGGAACTCCGGCTGCGTCCCGGCGGTGTCGGCAGCCTCGCCGCCGATGCCCGGCAGTCTGTCGAGGCGGTGGCATGAACCGCCCGACGCTGGCGGTCGCGGGGCAGGCCAGTGAAGTGGTGGCCAGCGACGGGAGTGTCGTGCTCAACCTTCCGATCACGCTTCGGCAACGGAGCGGAAGGCGGGTGGTCGCCATCGGCGGTTCCGGGTGCGAATCCGGCGAACGGACTCGAATCGGCGCCATGCCGCTGCAACTGGCGCTGGCCCGTGGGCACCGCTGGCTGAGGATGCTGGAAGCGGGCGAGGTCTCCTCGCTGCGTGAGATCGCGAAGCGCGACGGTGCTGACCATAGTTATGTCGCCAAGCACCTCAATCTGACCCTGCTGGCACCGGACATCGTGGCCGCGATCTTGGACGATGCCTTGCCGGATGGTGTCCGGCTCAGCGCCTTGCTGATCAATCCGCCAGTGCTGTGGGAGGAACAGCGGGCGACCCTCGGCACGACCCCCGCGCCGCCGAGGGTGAGGAAAACAAGTATGGAGTCCGGTACGGGAGCTGCGTCTGGTTGTCGCTAAAGTGCCTGCTCGCGGGAGATTGAGGGACCACGTTATTGCGCGCCGAGAATGAAGTGAACTTGCCCCGTTTGAAACGGCTGCGGTGACAATCGATGTGCGCAGGATGAGGGCCGGGGAACTGCTCGGCGAGTGACGCTGTCCATGCGCCCGCCATTTCGTGTTCGGCAGCGTAGCAATTGGCCTATAGAGGCTCCAGTCGCTCAATCCTACATAGGCCCGCCGCAGTCTATGAGTCGAAGTGCGTGACCTTAGCGAGATCGACATTCCAGCGCGAAATCTGCGGTGCAGCCCCGCCGGCCTTCATGGCCGGTCCTTCCGCAGATTTGCGTTTGTGTTCATTGTATGGAGTAAGCGATCTATTCGCAGGGGGCTGCCGGTGTCCAAAGCGACAATGTCTTGGGGAAGATGGTGCGGATACTGCATTTTGTGTCTGCTCCTTTTGGCAACAACCTCGGTGGCCCAAGCAAGAGCCTGTAGGAGCGATGCGGCATGGTCGTTTACGGAAAATTCGCTCCAGAATGCCCGGGCAAGGGTCAAGTCGAATGCCCACAAGAGTGCCGTAAGTCGAGTGCAGTGCGGACAGGAGATCATTGAAGCGATCGGCGGACCAGAAAAGGCGAGCCAATGTGATTCCTGCATCCGCGAGTACGTAGGGCTGTTGTTGGATGTCATCTCCTACACGCGTGAGGCCGTAAAGCAATCCGAATCCGAGGCCAATAAGAAACTTTATTACGACTATCAAATCGAAACCCGATTGTTGTTCGGTCGCTTTATTCTCGACACACAAAGGAAGAATTTGGTCGCGCAGTACTGGCGCGATAATTTCGAAGGGTTAGGGGATGCTGCGGAAAGCGCCAAGCTTGGTGAGCGTTTCCACCGTGAAGCCAGCCTAGCAGCTCAAGAGCAAATGCTCAGCCTCAAATCCTTTAGGACTTGGGCGAAGGCCGTCCGCTCATGTAAAGCTTGGAATTTTGTCGAAAGCGAGAAGCGGGATCTGCCCATGCTGCAGAGGATTCTATTGTGCACTGAAGACTGCCGCGCCGCGCTGACTCGAATACGTAACCGGGCCGCTAGAAGTCAGGGTATAGATCGAGAGAATATTGAAGAAGAACTGGCTGAATCACTCCCGGCTCTGGGCAATTGTCCAGAAAAGGATAATCAGTGAGCGCGCGCCCGTGGCTCTCCCTTGTCATGGCGGCTGGAGCGATCGGTGTATTTGCATACTCTGCTCACCTGGCTCGCGCTCAAGATTCGCCCGCTTCCGCTGCTGAGGCGTTGTCCGGCACCGTACTTGCCGATGGGGCGCTGAACTTGACCATGGTCGAAACACTGCCTTCTACAACGGCTGCCGCCAAGCCATTTTCGGCTCGCATTTCCATCGACTCGACCACACCAATCGATTACGGCGACGACGTAGTCGTTTCGATTTGGATCACTCCTTCTCAAGGTATAGACATGAAGGACGTGCGCCTCCATCCAAAGGGCGCGTTGGCATCGATTTATCAGGCCGCAGAGTTGGTGCCCAAGGACCCTCTCGCGCCTGAGAAAGGCGGCAAGACGATGGTCGCTGGTGTGCCATGTCGCAACGACTTTTTGAATCGGCCAGCGGGAGTGCCCTTCGTTGTATCGTGTCGCCTGACAAATGACTACTCGGATTGGCTGGGTTGGTTTGATACCGACACATTGATTGGCTCGGGGAAGCAACAAATCGAAGTGGAGATTGTCTTGCAAAAGGGAGTCGATGGCAGGGTCACCTACTACGAGAGCAGCAACATCGATTTCGCCAGCCCCAAGTCAGCTGTCATCATTGGTGGATTTTTCGGTGCCTTGTTATGGGCATTCTTTCTGACCATTTCACGGTCTGCACCTACGGCTGTGCCCGCTCCCGTAAAGAGTTGGCGTGAAGTCTTTACACGTGCGAGCCGGGAATCGCCGCAAGCATTCGTCGGTGTGGGGCGGGGACTTTGGTTGATCATGAGAAGCTCTTTGCTGGGAAGTGCAGTTGCGTTGGTGCTCATTGTCATGGCTCAAACAACAGAAGGATTCGAACCGCCGATATCGGTGCGAATCCAGGATTTTTGGGGCGGCATGATGGTCGGTATATTGAGTGTGCCATTGGCGAAATGGATTCGTGAAAAGCTCGGTGCTGCACTGTAATTGGTAGTTCTCCAAGATCCTCTCCGCCGGCCTTCTATGGGCTTTCCCGCGCGATCCTTGCCCAAGTTACCCAAGCCACTCGCGATTGCCCCCACCACGCGTTCCGCACTCCTGAACGCTGGCGCAAACTCTAGTTGCCAGCGTCAGAGCGCCTATGATGGGCTGGCTAGGTTCCGTCCAGTCGTATTCAGTCTACCAACTCTGCTTCAGGCGCTCGCGTAGCTCCGGCATCGTGAGCGAAAGCGCCCCACCTGGATCGGACTTGCGACCGGGTGAGACCTCGTCGTGACCGAGCACAAGGTCAAAGGAAAATACGGTCGGATGGTTCCCCTGCAACCATCGAAGCAGGGTGTGAAGCGCGGCTTCCTGCATCTCGGAGAACTTGAGATAGTGGCCGGCTTGGCGATTGTGCTTTCGCGTCACCATACGCACACGGTCAGCGGGAAAATCGGCGGCAGGATCGGGTTGGCGGCCTGACTTTGCAAGATGCTTCGCCTCGTTGTACCAAGGCCGATAATGGTTGTTTCCGAGGTCTTCTAGCTTCCCCGCATTGCAGATCTCGATCCCGACGAGGTGCTGGCTCACGCCTTGGCCCAGAATCGGCCAGTAGCTCGCACCGGCGTGGCTGCCCCAACGGTCGAGCGGGAAGTTCTGGTGGACCGTGCCGTCAGGACCGATCACGAAGTAGCAGTAGCCATTTTTTTGTGCGTGGCGGATATCATTGCGCGGGTCGTCGCGGCCTGCCGTGAAATGAACGACTGCGCCGCGGGGATAGCCTTGCGCATAGCGGCCCAAAGTCTTCATCGATCCGAGGAGATCGCGGACTGCGGTCGGATAGTACAGCTCGGGACGTCCGCTTTCCAACTCAGCAAGATTTTCGCGCATTGGGCGCTCTTCTTCGCCCGGCGCGAGACCAGGATTGCTGTCAACAGCGGTGACCGCGGCGGTGCGACGAGCACCAGTGGGCGCTGGATCATCTTCAAATTCGGCGATTATTGTGTAGGTGTTGCCCGTCTTGGTTGCCTTGACCTTGGCACCAGCGCGTTCGTAGTCCTTGACCACCTGGTCCTTCATCGATGCCGGCACGTTGGTCAGTGTTTCTGTACGCTTCATTAGGGACATCCTCCTGTTGTGGCCTTGTTTCTCGACTTTGCGTAGTCGGCGAGCAGCGCGCGGCGCTGGTCGCCATAGGGGGCGCCGTAAATGAGCGTAGGCAGACTCTGCTTGAACCCTTTACAGTTGATCCATTTATTAGCAAACTTCTCGAATTCGCCGTCAACGGTCACGCCATCCGGTATCCAGAGCACGCGCAAAGCGAAGCTGCTCTCGTCGGTGCCGAATTCCACTGCCTTGATGGCGCCGTTCTCGTCGACCTTCGTCTCCGTGGAATGCACCGACTGTTCGACGAGAGCCGCCGCATGCTTGAACGTGCAGATACGCTCGTAGCCTTCGAGCACATTTCGCAACTGGCCGAACTCGGAGGGTGTATTGGCCCGGATCTCATCGGCCCGCCCGTTTAGGTGTTTGAACACCTTGGTCTCGACCGTGGTCGAGGAGGCCGAGAACAGGTAGTTCCTCGCCGTCGAATCAAGTGCACCGGTGTACGCGGTGTTAAGCGCTCCAAAGACAGTAGTGACGTCCGCATCAAGCTTGCTGACGCCGATCAATGCTGTTCCGAGGGCTGTCAACACGCCGTGATGGGATCGCTTCTGTGACAGGTTGCGCTCGGAGTCGTCCAACTGGGTGAACCAGCTTCGGCAGTAGCTGTTGACCAACGCAATGCCGGCGTCGCGATAATCGTTGAGTGCGGTCGTATCTTTAGGGTTGTTCTCTGCGGCCTGTAGCGCCGAGTAATAGGCTTGAACCTGTCGCGTCGTAGCCGCACCGGCGCTTTCACGTGCAATTTTGTCCGGCGTGGGAAAACGCTGAAGTGGTTGTGGATTGAGCACTGGGCGTGTCCTGGTCGGATCTGCGTTGCAACCAACCAGGCTTGTACCCACGACGAGTGCCAGCGCCAGCACGACCACACGGAAGAGTCCTGTTTGCATCATCATCGTCCCCTGTCGAGTCAATTCGCATGTTTGAGATTAGGAACACTATAGATCAGGCCCATAAATACTCTTAACTTTCTGTGCGATCTGGTGTTCAATGACGCATGGATAACGAAGACGCCCGCCGGCTCAGTCCGGCAGAACAACACGAGCGCCGCC
>JBKJTC010000167.1:0-7678 GCA_046590925.1 Lysobacteraceae bacterium
CTTGCCGTTGAGCAGCAGCACATCGCCCGGTTTCCAACTGGCGACATCTTCGGGCGTGACCGTATCCAGATTCACCCGACGGCCCTTGCTGGCGTCGTAGGTGAGTTGCGGCCAGTCTTCCAGCGACGGCGGATCGAGCATCACCGGGCCGTTGCCGTCGAGCACGAAATGCGCGTGGCGGGTCGCGGCGCAGTTCGGGATCATTGCCACCGGCAGGTTCGCGGCGTGGGTCGGGTAATCCTTGACCTTGATGTCGAGCACGGTGGTTAAGCCGCCGAGGCCCTGGGCGCCGATGCCCAGCGCGTTGACCGCCTCGTACAGCTCGATGCGCAGCGCCTCGTACTTGTCGGCCGGCCCGCGGGCGAGCAGGTCGAACATGTCGATCGGCTCCATCAGCGCTTCCTTCGCCAGCAGCATCGCCTTTTCGGCGGTGCCGCCGATGCCGATGCCGAGCATGCCCGGCGGGCACCAGCCGGCGCCCATCGTGGGCACGGTCTTCAGCACCCAGTCCACGATCGAGTCGGAAGGGTTGAGCATCGCGAACTTCGACTTGGCTTCCGAGCCGCCGCCCTTCGCGGCGACGATCACGTCGACGGTATTGCCGGGCACGATCTTCACGTTGACCACGCCCGGGGTGTTGTCCTTCGTGTTGGTGCGTTTGCCCGCCGGATCGGCCAGCACGCTTGCCCGCAGTTTGTTGTCCGGATGATTGTAGGCGCGGCGCACGCCCTCATGGACCATGTCCTCCACACCCATCGTGGCGTCATCCCAGCGCACGTCCATGCCGATTTCGAGGAACACGGTGACGATGCCGGTGTCCTGGCAGATCGGGCGGTGGCCTTCGGCGCACATCCGCGAGTTGATCAGGATCTGCGCGATGGCGTCCTTGGCCGCGGCGCTTTCCTCGCGATCGTAGGCGGCGGCGAGGTTTTTGATGTAGTCGACCGGGTGGTAATAGCTGATGTACTGCAGGCCGTCGGCGATGGACTGGATCAGATCTTCCTGGCGGATCGACACCGGGCGGCGCTCGGCGGACATGGCGGAGGCATCTGCGGAGGACGTGCTGGCTGCGGACACGGAGGAACCCGTCGTGGCGTATGGAACCGCGATTTTACCGCGCGCCGGGCGGCCGGCGCTTGCGGACGCCTCAAATCGGCAGACAATGCCCGGGCATCCACGCCAGGGAGAAAAACGTGCTCAAGAAGATCCTCATCGTCATTCTGATCGCGATCGCAGGCGTGCTGGGCTATGCCGCCACCAAACCCGACACCTTCCAGGTGCAGCGCAAGGCGGTGATCGCCGCGCCGCCGGAAAAGATCTTCGCGATGATCGAAGACTTCCACCGTTGGAACGAATGGTCGCCGTGGGAAAAACTCGACCCGGCCATGACCCGCACCTTCGGCGGCCCTGCCTCGGGTGTCGGCGCGACCTACGCCTGGACCGGCAACAGCGACGTCGGCGAGGGGCGCATGGAAATCGTCGAATCCACGCCGCCGTCGAAAATCCGGATCAGGCTGAATTTCATCAAGCCCTTCGAATCGAACAACGTCAGCGAATTCGTGCTGGCGCCCAAGGATGGCGGCACTGAAGTGACGTGGACGATGCAGGGGTCCCACCTCTACGTCTCCAAGCTGGTGGACACCTTCGTGAGCATGGACGCGATGATCGGCAAGGACTTCGAAAAGGGGCTGGCCGAGATGGGAGCCGCCGCTGCGCGCTGAGCCCGCGCCGATGTCTCCATCCATGCCTGGCTCCGCCGTCGCCCGTCCCTCGCCCAGCCTGCGCCAGCGCATGGGCGCGCTGCGCAACCTGCCGCCGTTCCTGCGCGAGATCTGGGCGACGAGCCGCGCGCTGACCTGCGTCAGCCTGGGGCTGCGCCTGATCCGCGCGCTGCTGCCGGTGATCACGCTGTACGTGGGCAAGCTGATCATCGATGAGGCGATCCGCATCGCCGGCACCGATCTGCCGGCGGGACTGGTCGCCGCGTGGCGCGACGGTCACCTCGACCCCATCCTGTGGCTGCTGCTGCTGGAACTGGGCCTCGCGGTGCTGTCGGACGTGCTGGGCCGGGTCATCGCCTATGCCGACGCGCTGCTGTCGGAGCGCTACACCAACGCCACCAGCATCCGGTTGATGGAGCACGCGGCGAAGCTCGATCTGGAGGATTTCGAGGATCCGGATCTGCAGGACAAGCTGGACCGGGCGCGCCGGCAGACGATGGGACGGATGAACCTGCTCAGCATGCTGTTCGGGCAGGCGCAGGACACGGTGACGGTGATCAGTTTCGCGATCGGGCTGATGATCTACGCGCCCTGGCTGATCCTGCTGCTGGCGGTGGCGCTGATCCCGGCGTTCGTCGGCGAGTCGCACTTCAACGCGCTCAACTACTCGCTGAATTTCCAGTGGACCTCCGAGCGCCGCCAGCTCGAATACATCCGCCAGATGGGCGCGAGCCTGGAGACGGCGAAAGAGGTGAAGATCTTCAACCTCAACCGCTTCTTCATCGAGCGCTTCCGCACGATGTCGGCGAAGTTCTACCAGGCCAACCGCGCGCTGGCGCGGCGACGCGCGTTCTGGGGCAGCCTGCTGGCGGCGCTGGGCACGCTGGGCTATTACGTCGCCTACGGCTACATCGCGTGGCGCACCGTGAGCGGCGACTTCACCATCGGCGACCTGACCTTCCTGGCCGGCAGTTTCCGGCGCCTGCGCCAGATGCTGGAAAGCCTGCTGTCCGGGTTGTCGCAGGTCGCCGGGCAGGCGCTGTACCTCGACGATCTGTACTCCTTCTTCGAGATCGAACCGGAAATCGCCTCGAAAGCGGATGCCATCGCGGTGCCCAAGCCCATCGCGCAGGGCTTCGCGTTCGAGGACGTGGGGTTCCGCTACCCCGATGCCGAGAACTGGGCGCTGCGCGGGCTGTCGTTCGAGCTGCGTGCCGGCGAGGTGCTGGCGCTGGTCGGCGAGAACGGCGCCGGCAAGACCACGCTGGTGAAACTGCTGGCGCGTCTGTACGAACCGGACGAGGGCCGGATCCTGCTCGACGGCCGCGACCTGCGCGATTACGACCTGGACGATCTGCGCGCGAACATCGGCGTGATCTTCCAGGATTTCGTCCGCTACCACCTCAGCGCCGCCGAGAACATCGGCGTGGGCAGCATCGACGATCTGGGCAATCGCGAACGGATCGAGTGGGCGGCGCAGCGGGCGATGGCCGACGGTCTGATCGAGTCGCTGCCGCTGGGTTACGAACAGATGATCGGCCGGCGCTTCAAGACCGGCGTAGATCTGTCCGGCGGGCAATGGCAGAAGATCGCGATCGCCCGCGCTTACATGCGCGACGCGCAGGTGATGATCCTCGACGAACCGACCGCCGCGCTGGATGCGCGCAGCGAGTTCGAGGTGTTCCAGCGTTTCAAGGATCTGTCCGACGACCGCACCGCAGTGCTCATCTCGCACCGCTTCAGCAGCGTGCGCATGGCCGACCGCATCCTGGTGCTGGCCGGCGGGCGCGTGGAGGCCAGCGGCACCCACGAACAGCTGATGGCGCAGGGCGGACGCTATGCCGAGCTGTTCGAACTGCAGGCCGCCGGCTATCGGTGATCTGCGCGCAATCTGATCAGGATCAGTATCGGTCCGCTGCTCAGGCAAGACACTGGCGCTTCATCCACGGAGTGCCTCCATGATCACCGCCAGCGTCCAACCACAGACCCCGTTCCTGCCCTACGCCGCGAACGTCCTCGCCGACGGCCGCGAAGTGATGATCCGCCCGATGAATCCGGGCGACGCCGGGGCCGAACGCACCTTCATCGTCGGCCTGTCGCCGCAGGCGCGCCGCTATCGTTTCCAGGAACAGTTCTCCGCGCCCAGCGACGCGCTGGTCGCGCAGATGGTCGATGTCGATCACGCCAACGACGAAGCTTTCGCCGCACTGGCCACCGTCGAAGGCTGCGAACGGATCGTCGGCGTGTCCCGCTATGCCGTCGGCAGCATTCCCGAGGAATGCGAGATCGCGGTGACGGTACTCGATGCATGGCAGGGCCAGGGGCTGGGCACCGCGCTGATGCGCACGCTCATCGACGCCGCCCGCGAACGCGGGATCAAACGCATGGTGTCGCTGGATTTCGCGGAGAACAGCGAGATGACCCACCTCGCGCATCACCTCGGATTCACGACCACGCCCGATCCGGACGACCGCACCCAGGTCGTGCACCGCCTGACGCTCTGAGCGCCTATCCCAAGATCGCGCCGGCCCGCGGCCCGCCCGGGCCGTCCGCCGAAGCCTGCCGGTACAATGCCGGCCACTACATCACCCCCGCCCCGAATTCCCCATGGCCTCTCCCTACGGCACCGAAACCGTGCTGGACGTCCGTCACTGGACGGACGCTTATTTCAGCTTCACCACCACCCGCGACGACGGTTTCCGTTTCGACAACGGCCAGTTCGTGATGATCGGGCTGGAAGTGCCGCAGGACGACGGCAGCGCCAAGCCGCTGATGCGCGCGTACTCCATCGCCAGCGCCAACTGGGAAGAGCAGCTCGAATTCTTCAGCATCAAAGTCCAGAACGGCCCGCTGACCTCGCGTCTGCAGCACATCCGACCCGGCGACAGCATCCTGATCGGGCGCAAGCCCACCGGCACCCTGCTGATCTCGGACCTGCACCCCGGCCGCAACCTCTATCTGCTGTCCACCGGCACCGGCCTGGCGCCGTGGATGGCGGTGGTGAAGGATCCGGCCACCTACGAACGCTTCGAGCGCGTGATCATCGTCCATGGCGTACGCGGTGCGGCCGATCTGGCGTATCGCGACTACATCCTGCGCGAGCTGCCGCACCATGAATTCCTCGGCGAGGAAATCGCCAGCAAGCTGCGGTACTACCCGGCGGTCAGTCGCGAAGATTTCGTGTTCGACGGCCGTTCGCACCGCGGCCGCATCACCGACCTGCTGGAAAGCGGACGCATGGCCGAAGACCTCGGCATCGAACCGCTGGACCCGAAACACGACCGCGCGATGATCTGCGGCAGCCCGCAGATGCTGGCCGATTTCCGGCGGATCCTCGACGGCCGCGGCTTCGTCGCGTCGCCGCGGATCGGCACCGCCGGCGAATACGTGTTCGAGCGCGCCTTCGTCGAAAAATGACTGTCCCCGCGCGACCGCTATCGCCTGCCTGTTTCAATTCATGCGTTCGCGCAGTCACAGACCTGTCTCTTGTGGGAGCGACGCAAGTCGCGACGAGTTCATGTCTCAATCAACATGCTCGCATGGGGCACGGCCAAGTCAATCGGCCCCAGCATCGGCTTGATCGACAGGTTTCAATCCGCGCGCCCGGGTGGGGCGCGACACGTACTGGTCGAGGCGGTCCAGATAGACGTTGGCGTTTCAATCCACGCGCCCGCGTGGGGCGCGACACGGATCGCGCTGGCGTTACGCCCGATCTTGTTGATGTTTCAATCCACGCGCCCGCGTGGGGCGCGACGCGGCTGATGCGCGGCTTCAACGACAGCCGAATCGTTTCAATCCACGCGCCCGCGTGGGGCGCGACCCGAAGACGGCTATGCGCGCATGGACAGCGCACAGTCGTTTCAATCCACGCGCCCGCGTGGGGCGCGACAAGCAACGCGCCCATCTGCTGCGACTGTTCCTGCGTGTTTCAATCCACGCGCCCGCGTGGGGCGCGACTCGCCCTGCGCCCTACACGGTCCAGTACGCCCTTGTTTCAATCCACGCGCCCGCGTGGGGCGCGACCTCGGCCATCAGGATCAGCGTCTCGAAGGCGGCGTTTCAATCCACGCGCCCGCGTGGGGCGCGACAAGCCCGTTGGCCGTAACGGCTAGGGCGATGTAATAGTTTCAATCCACGCGCCCGCGTGGGGCGCGACAATCGCTCTATCTATCTCCCGCTTTTGATCGCGGTGTTTCAATCCACGCGCCCGCGTGGGGCGCGACACTGTTCTGCTGTACGAAGCCGGCCCTGACGCTTAGGTTTCAATCCACGCGCCCGCGTGGGGCGCGACCAGCCTTCGACCCCGACGCGCTGGAATTGCCGCTGTTTCAATCCACGCGCCCGCGTGGGGCGCGACCAGAAGATGGACCGCAGGCTGCCGGACAACGCGAGGTTTCAATCCACGCGCCCGCGTGGGGCGCGACAATGGGCGAAGGCATCCCCATGGAACCGATGTGGGTTGTTTCAATCCACGCGCCCGCGTGGGGCGCGACTCTTCACCGTTCGCCTCAGCCCACCAGCCTACATGGTTTCAATCCACGCGCCCGCGTGGGGCGCGACGTTCACGCTTGGTCATGGCGACGTGCGTCGCGACGTTTCAATCCACGCGCCCGCGTGGGGCGCGACAATCTAGCGCATTATAGAAACAGCGCAGACAACGAAGTTTCAATCCACGCGCCCGCGTGGGGCGCGACCGGTTGTAAATGTCGCTGCTGTGGGCTTTGCTGCTGTTTCAATCCACGCGCCCGCGTGGGGCGCGACAATGGACGCCGCGACTGCGGCCGTTCTTGACCAATGGTTTCAATCCACGCGCCCGCGTGGGGCGCGACTTCATAGTTTGTAAATTCTTGCGCTATGAATTGACTTGTTTCAATCCACGCGCCCGCGTGGGGCGCGACGGCGCGATTCCGTCGGATGCGCCGATATACCACTGTTTCAATCCACGCGCCCGCGTGGGGCGCGACTCTCCGGCCATTGTCGGGAACCGTGCGATTGCCAGTTTCAATCCACGCGCCCGCGTGGGGCGCGACACCTGCCGTTTTCCCTGGACAACCCGAACGCTACGTTTCAATCCACGCGCCCGCGTGGGGCGCGACAATACTGCTCTCGCTTGTGCAAAGGACGGTGGGTAAGTTTCAATCCACGCGCCCGCGTGGGGCGCGACTGCTCATGGGCGCAGTGGGGACACTTCACCTCGAAGTTTCAATCCACGCGCCCGCGTGGGGCGCGACTCGAAGCCTTTTTTCAGGGACTCTAATCTGCCCGGTTTCAATCCACGCGCCCGCGTGGGGCGCGACCTCTCGCTGCAGCGTATTCATGTAGGACGCAGGCAGTTTCAATCCACGCGCCCGCGTGGGGCGCGACGTGTAACCACGCCAACGCCTCAGTGTGGACCAGCGTGTTTCAATCCACGCGCCCGCGTGGGGCGCGACCTTGCGTCGAATGCCCGGCATGAAGCGGTGGCGCATGTTTCAATCCACGCGCCCGCGTGGGGCGCGACCCAAGGCCGCCACCCACCCCGCCAAGCGTCATATTGTTTCAATCCACGCGCCCGCGTGGGGCGCGACTATCGAACGACACGACGTATCACCTGTACCTGTATTCGTTTCAATCCACGCGCCCGCGTGGGGCGCGACATTCACCACCGCAACATCGGCGACATGCACGGCCAGTTTCAATCCACGCGCCCGCGTGGGGCGCGACGGGATAAGGGGATTGTGTGCCGCGGTCCACTGGCAGTTTCAATCCACGCGCCCGCGTGGGGCGCGACGTCGCGATCGTCGCGGCGCTTGCGTATTTCGCGCTGTTTCAATCCACGCGCCCGCGTGGGGCGCGACGGCACACTATAGATCAGGCCCATAAATACTCTTAACTTTCTGTGCGATCTGGTGTTCAATGACGCATGGATAACGAAGACGCCCGCCGGCTCAGTCCGGCAGAACAACACGAGCGCCGCC
>JBKJTC010000175.1:0-7990 GCA_046590925.1 Lysobacteraceae bacterium
CCCATGATCGACCTCAGCCAGATCGACGAACTCGCCCGCCGCCTCAGCGGCCTGGTGCCCCCCGCGCTGCGCGAGGGTCGCGACGAGATGCAGGACAACTTCAAGGCCGCGCTGCAATCGGGCCTGGCCAGGCTCGACCTGGTCACCCGCGAGGAGTTCGACGTGCAGCGCGCGGTCCTCGTCCGCACCCGCGAACAGCTGGAAAGCCTGCGCACACTCGTCGAGCAGCTCGAAGCCAGGCTCGCCGAGCGCGACGACGCCCGCGACACCCCGCCGCCCCAAGCCTGAGGGCCGCCGCCATGACGCTTGCCCTTGTGCACACCCGTGCACGCACCGGCGTGCGCGCGCCGACCGTGAAAGTCGAAGTCTTCCTGGCCGGCGGGCTGCCGCGGATGTCGATCGTCGGCCTGCCCGAAGCCGCGGTCCGCGAGTCCAAGGACCGGGTCCGCGCCGCCATCCAATGTGCGCAGTACGACTTCCCGGCCCGCGTCATCACCGTCAATCTCGCACCTGCGGACCTGCCGAAGGACGGCGGCCGCTTCGATCTGCCGATCGCGCTCGGCATCCTCGCCGCCAGCGGGCAGATACCGCTGCAGGTGCTGAACGAATACGAATTCCTCGGCGAACTGGGCCTCACCGGCGAGCTGCGCAGCGTCGACGGCATCCTGCCCGCAGCGCTGGCCGCCGCCAGCCAGGGCCGCAAGCTGATCGTCCCTCTAGGCAACGGCGCCGAAGCCGCGCTGGCGGCCGAAGTCGAGGCCTACACCGCGCGCACGCTGCTGGAAGTCTGCGGCCATCTGTGCGGGCACCGCTCGCTGCCGGCGGCGGTCGCGCCCGCCAGCACTTACGACTATGGCCCCGACCTGCGCGACGTGCGCGGACAGACCCGCGCGCGACGCGCGCTGGAGATCGCCGCCGCTGGCAGCCACCACATGCTGCTGGTCGGCCCGCCCGGCTGCGGCAAGACCCTGCTGGCCTCGCGCCTGCCCGGCCTGCTGCCCGAAGCCAGCGAAGCCGACGCGCTGGAAACCGCGGCCATCGCCTCGATCAGCGGCCGCGGCCTGGACCCGACCCGCTGGCGCACGCGACCGTTCCGCAGCCCGCACCACACCGCCAGCGCGGTCGCCCTGGTCGGCGGCGGCGCCGAACCGCGTCCCGGCGAAATCTCCCTCGCCCACAACGGCGTTCTTTTCCTCGACGAATTGCCGGAATGGGATCGCCGCGCGCTGGAAGTCCTGCGTGAGCCGCTGGAGTCGGGCGTGGTCACGATCTCCCGCGCCGCGCGCCAGAGCGAATTCCCGGCACGCTTCCAACTGGTCGCGGCGATGAATCCGTGCCCTTGTGGCTGGGCTGGCGATCCTTCGGGGCGATGTCGCTGCCATCCAGAAGCGATCCTGCGCTATCGAGGGAAAATTTCAGGACCGCTGCTCGAACGCATCGACCTGCATGTCGAAGTCCCGCGACTGCCGCCGGCAGAACTGCGCCCCGATGCGCCGCCGGGTGAATCCAGCGATGTGGTGCGCGCACGTGTGATCCGTGCGCGCGAAGTGCAACGGCAACGTGCTGGACGCTGTAACGCGCATCTCGATCAATCGGAAACCAACGCGGTCTGCCGACTCGCGCCGGAGGATCAGGCGATGTTGGAAAACGCCATCGATCTGCTGCAACTCTCGGCGCGTTCGATGCATCGGATTCTGCGGGTGGCGCGGACGATTGCTGATCTTGGTGGTAGTGCGGATATCCTCGGACCGCATGTAGCTGAGGCGATTGGGTATCGGCGGGAGGAGCGCAAGAACGCCTCTTAATCAGTTTGTGATCTTTCACCTTCGGCTCTGACGGCAGAACCTCTGACAAGAAAATCAAATGAAACTGACCCCAATATTTCGTTAGACCCAGCTCGTTATTCGGCCACGATCGCGAGTAATTGCCCATTCCTTGTCTCCGATCATGCCGGGAATGATCAGTATGCTGCTCCAAATCGTGGTGTAGTCGCCGATGAACTGGTCGGCGAGTATCCGGTAATCGTCCGGCAAGCGTCGTATCCCGCTCGATGGCGCTTCGGTGAGCTTCTCAAGGCGGTAAGCAGACCAGTCGATGCTCGCGCCGCGCATGAACGCATCCACGAACTCAACGGTCCATGTCCGGTCTGCTTCGGCACTGGATAAGTCTGCGACAAGCACCCACGCCGATTTGAAAACGATCAGATCGATCGTACCTGCAGGCTTCAGGAATTCGAAGTGTGCGTCGGTCAGATAGAGCGAGTCGTTGCCGGCGACGAGAATGATGCGATCGCTGTTGAGCCGGGCCATGGTCCGCATCGCCGCTGCCCAACGCGCCCTGGTCATCCAATCGAAGGCCGACAGGACGAATCCCGGGATCTTCGCGAACGTCTTGTCTTCGACCAGAAAAGCATTGACGCAGTCCTTGAGAAACGGATCGAGCCGCTGTTCCGGATACCGCAGGGTGACCCGGGTCAACAGACCGCGACTTTCGCATCTCAAGGACTCGCGCTTCAACGTCAGCGGGTTGTAGGCAATGCCATCGAGCAGGCGTTCCAGTATCTCCTGCGGTTCGGGTGGCGGCGGTGCGAGCGGATCCGGGTTCTGCGCCGCAGGCTCCGGAAAAACGAATTCGATCGCCGCCTTGTCGATCAGAATGCCGAACTGCTCCGCCAGCGCATAGAGCCGTCCCTGATGCGTGTCTTCGTCCTTGGCCATCAGCGAATGACTGCCGTAGCGGACTTTGTTCTCGATGATCTTGTCGACCCAGCCGAAAACCGTCGATGCGAGCGTCCGGCACACTTCCTTGACCACTTCGATCGCCAGCGCGATCAGTTCGTCTCGGATCGGTCCGGGCACAGCCTGAAAGGCGATCTTCAGATATCGGACGATGACGTTCGGCGTGAAAAACATAGTCTTGATGATTTTGACCACGGCGATGAAAAACGACACTGCGGACTTGACCGCTGCATAAGCGTTTTTCAGATTCTTCGCGGTGTGATAGGCGAGGATCAGCCAGAATACGAAATTGACTAGTTTCAGGATGATTTTGCCGTTGCTTCCCATCGACTGGATGAGCGGATTGCTGCTTGCGATTTTCCCGAACGAGGCTTCGTCGAGAAATACCGTCTCCCGATCCATGCTCAGCATTTTGAGCAAATCGTTTTTTGAGAAATCGGGAGTGGCATTGAAGCCTTCGAGCCAATTGAGCGCATAATTCTCGAGCGCGTCGTAGAAATCGAACTGGGAATCGGGCTGCTCGTCTTTCATCTCCAGAGCGTGCTTGATCAGTCCCTCGACGAGATGGACTAGCGAATGCTTGGTGTCCGGCGTGTCGTAGAACCCGGATTTGACGCATTCAGTCGCGCCCTTTTCGATGATTTTCCTGACTTTGGGATTGGCGCAATCGAGATTGCCGAACAGGCTTTCATCGGCCGCCACGGCATTGAACGCATCTTCGGATGCGACCGACAGCAGGATCTTCTTCAGCTCGAACGGATGGGTATGGAAATCATGCTCCAGCTGCATGCTGTAAACCAGCCGGTCGACGAAATTGGTATGCGCGAAATAGTCTTCGAAGACATGGAAGGAACGGCCGATCAACAGCAGCTTTTCGTTGACTGACAGGTCTTTCTCGTCCGCATTTCGCAGCGCCGCCAAGCGGCCATACGCGATTTGCAGGCCGCGCCAGAGTGTCGCATCCAGATCGAGACCGGCCTCTTTCAGCGACGCGATCGGGGTGACGACCAGCGGATAATTGTCCGCGCGGAAATGCCTGAATTCGCGCTTCCGGTCGAGATCGTCGCGATCCGGACCGCTGCCTATCACTTCGGCCACGCGCGCAACATCCATGAATCGATCGAGATGCTCATAAGGCTTGTAGAAGCCGAAATATTTGGCGAACAGTGCGGAATAGTCATTGGGCGGAATATGCCCGGCGATCTCCGGCGCTGTATCGATGGATGGCGGCGCGACGAAGGGCCTGCTCGGGGTGACACGGAAACTGGCGGCGGCGAGTGTCCCACTGGTCGTTGACGTGTTGCCGGCACTGCCGGGCGCGTCTGCTGCGACTGCATTGGCCGGATTCGAGAACTTGAACAGGCCGAGCAACCAGATCGCCAGTTCGGACGTCCCGTTGAACTTGTCGACAAAGCCGATGGATTTCAGGAATTCGACCACCTGCAGATAATCGTCGTCGGCCGAATCCGCCCAGCGGGTTGCCGATTTCAGGATGTTCCGCATATCGCCGAACAGCGGCACGATCATATGCTTGACCAGGGTCGCGACCAGTATGGTGATATCGGCTGGAGACAACTCTGGTTTCTGCACGAACTCGGGCGACCGGGTCAACAATACGTTCGTGTTCTTGCGGGGATCGAACGCAGGCTGGGGGGTCACTCGCCCCGTGGGCGTCGCCTTGAGATAGTCCGCATATTGTTTCAACAGCGCTTCGTTCTGGTAGGGCGAGGCCTTGACCTTCTCTAGTGTCCTGGCCAGGGCCTGCTTGTCCATCGACGCCTTGGTCAGAGCGGCGTCGACGATTGCCCACAGCTCTTTTTCTGTCCCATCGAGAAAAGCCTGCGCATCGCTTGAGAAACCGCGCACGAGATCGGGCAGATCGAGCCAGTCGATCAACATGTTCGGCAGATCCGGGCTGCACAACTGCGAGAAATCCGCCATCCAGTTTCCGAGATACAGCGCATACGGATATGCGCCGCTGCTCTGGCCCGACCTCTCGAGGCCGGCGATCAGATCGGAGTGGATGGCTGCGAAGATCTTCTCATGATTTTTCGCGATCATGATCAGAGGTCGGCAGGAGCATCGTCGCTGACCATCACCAGACTGGTCGGAAGCACGGTTTTCCAGGGCTGTCCGACCGGCAAGCCTGCGGGATTCTGACCGTTCATGATCTCGATCGCCAACGCCTCATACAGCGGGTCGCCGATGATCGGCATCTCATTGCCGTTCCATATCTGGCCGGTCGCCATGTAGTGCATGAAGGCCGTCTCCATCCCCAGCGCGACGGGGATGTCGATGGTGACGTAACCCGCGCTGAGCGCAGCCTCCATGCGCGGATCGACATCGGCGATCTTGCGCAGCGAACACCATTTGGCTCGATTTCCGAAGAAATAGGGCTTCAGTTCGAAGGTCATGTTTTCGAACTCGTAGAGTTTCGACATGAACGTGACCCAGGGCGCTTCCGCCTTCGCATCGAGGAAATCGGGTTCGGGAATGGGTGGCCCGACGGTGATCGGTTGACCATTCTCGTCCTTGCCGATGCACTTGTAGCCAAATTTCATCGAATTGAGGCCGCGATAGAAGAATTGCGGAAACGTGGCGCCGAGCACCATCTTCATCAGCTCTTCGCGAACGAACATTTCGTTCTTGCGGGGGTTGCGGCCCGAAAACGAGATACCGGCCTCGATCTTCGCCATCTGCAGGCTGTTTTCGTAATCGGAAAGCTCGCGGCGATATTGGGTCCAGATCAGGTCGAAGACCCGCATCTGCCATTCCGCGATCTTGGCCTGATTGGGTTTGCAGTGGATGACGATATCGAGTGAGAACGAGTCTCCTGCATTGCCCCGATAACCCCAAGGAACCGACCCGGTCAGGTTGAGATTGCAGCTGCCTCCGCTGGTTCCCAGATAAGTGTTGGCCAGTATGATTTCGAGATAGGAACCACCGCTCCATGTCAGGGTGCATACTCCGTAATATGCGATATAGCCATCGGGTACCGGGATGCTTCCCCCTCCCGGATTCCAGGCCGCACCGGGCGAACCATGCGCATGCGCCGAGACAGTGAGATTATCCGGCGGTGGGGGCGCATTCGAAATATTGAACAGCGCCAGCCACATCGCGTAGTTGTCGGTCTTGATATCGGAAAAGTTCTTCAGGATTTTCCCATCGAGCAACGGATTGGGGATTTTGTCCGGAGCGATCGGCTGCTTCAGGACCTTCTGGTTCTCCGGCTCGGTCATCAGACAATGTAGCAAGGGCGCCATGAACTCCTGCATGCAGACCCGAACGACCATTCGTGTGCCGATGCTGACGAGTTGATTCGAGTACTCGGCGTCGATCGCGTGGAAGTAGGCGGTGAACGACGGCTTGTCCTCATTGTCGAGGGTGAAGCCGGAAGTCCGTTCGTTCTCGGAAATGCGTTTTGACAGCGTGCGCGTTTCGGTCTTCTTGCGGATCCGCGACAAGGCGCGCGATGTTTTCTGCTGGGCGGTTTCGAGCGCCTGCTTTTCCTTGCTCTGCGTCGCGCTGCTGGACGACATGCCGAAATTGGCGGACAGCGATACCGGGCCATAGCCCGCGGTGACGCTGGCCCCCATGTTCATGGCGACTTCGGAGCGGGTTTCCGCCTCCATCTCTTTTTCCATCCGGAACCGCTCGTCGCTCGAGGCCTCCTGCTCCTGCTCTTCCTCATTGCTGACGAAGGTCTCCACCTCCTCCTCGGTGCGGTTGAGCAGGCGGAACGACATCGTGCGTTTCGATCCGCCGACGACAGGCTCGGTGTGCACCAGTTCGCCCCTGATATAGCGGCTGAACGTCGTGTCGATGCGATAACTGGTTCCCGTGCCCAGCACATAGAGCTGCGGCAGACCGCCGTGGTGGGCATCCATGTCCTGAAGCAGCTTGCAGTGGCAGATTTTCGGTCGCTCCACGCAGGTGATCGCGTCGAACACGTTTCTGTCGATCTGCACGACATGGCCGCCGAAGAGCACCTGATCGACATAGCGATCGTATCGGACCGGCGCATCGAGGATGCTGGTGGATATCGCCTGGTGATTCACGCGAAGTTTCGCTATCGCCTCGTCCGCTTGCACCTCGCCCTTGGGCCCGGCGATCGTTTGCAGAAGGTTGCGTGTTGCCGGTGTCATGCACGCGATGTCGTCCTTGCGCAGGGTGCGGCGGGCGTGTGCGCTCATCGCCTTTTCGAAATCCGCCTTGATCGCCTGCTCGTTGGATTGCGCAGTCGCCGGCTTGCGCGCTTTCGCGCCGGTTGCGGGACTGGCGACTTCTTCCTGCGGGCGATGGATGCGCGCGAAATCGCTCAGCGCCGGCGGCGCAGACCGGTCCTCGATCGTCCGCATCGTCAACAACTGCTCGACTTCCCCGATCGCAACCTGCACTTCGGCCAGCGCGCTGAAGTACTTGGCGTGATCGACGGGAATGGCGACCGCTTGATCGCGGTCGGTCGGCGCCGGACCGAGCGGAAAAGCGGCGGCGGGCTCAACGGTCGGAGCCACGCTCACGCGCGGGATTGCCTTCTCCATATACTCGCGGACGAACGCCGTTCGCGTTCCAGTATCGGCGTATTTGCCCGGATTGTCGATCATGATGAGCGCAGCAGCAGCCATCTTGATCAGAGAAACGATCCGGTCGACGGCAGCATGACGCTGATTCAGCACATAGCCGGCCGTCATCGATGCGAACAGTGCGGGAGCACCACTGCAAAGGGTGTCCCGCCCCTTCGATGCGATGGCTTCGAAAGCCGCTATCAGGGCATCGGCATCCCCCGAATGATAAGCATCGAGCATCCGTTCGAGATGCGGGTATTTTCCCGCCAGCTGGGCCTCGGTCCGATAAATGGCATCCTTGTCTTTTCCGGGACTTTCGTCATAGACAGTCGCGATTTTGCGCATTTTGGCGGAATCGGCACCGCTTGCATTCGCTTCGACGAGCGTGGCGACGAAATGGGATTTCGCAGCGAAGAAGTTGATGTCGGGCAGATAGAGATTGACTTTCGATTTCGCGGGTTTTTGCACCGACCCAAGCACGAATAAATTGAACATGCGATTTCCCCCTTCCGTACGGTTGTTCTCCGGTTCCGTCGAGACCACACTAGCAGGTTCATGAGGTTCGCATAGACACTATAGATCAGGCCCATAAATACTCTTAACTTTCTGTGCGATCTGGTGTTCAATGACGCATGGATAACGAAGACGCCCGCCGGCTCAGTCCGGCAGAACAACACGAGCGCCGCC
>JBKJTC010000200.1:0-3977 GCA_046590925.1 Lysobacteraceae bacterium
CCGACTGTGCGGCGAGATGCGTGGCGATGGTGGTTTTGCCCACTCCGCCCTTCGAGCTGGCGACCAGAACCGTTTTCATCGGCACCTCCGCAGTGAAGAGCCCGCAGCTTAGCACCCGCGACCGGCCCGGCAAGCGGCCCGGCCGGCGCGCGGCCGCCCGGCCTCAGGCGGTGAACTGGCTGCGGATCAGCGCATGGAACCAGGCTTCCGGCAGCCACCAGCGCAGGCCCAGCAACAGCCGCGCATCCACGCCGACCATGTAGCGCATCCGCGGCCGGGTCGTGGCCAACACCTTGCCGATCCGCCTGGCCACCGCTTCCGGCGGCGAGCCGAAGCGCGACGCCATCCCCGCCATCGCCAGCAGCTTGTGCATGCCGGCGCGGTAATTGGGCGGCGCATCGGCCGGCAGCGCGGCCATGCCAGCGGTCAGGCTGGCCTCGGTCTTGGGCATGAAATCGGTGACGATCCCGCCCGGACACACCGCCACCACGCGGATGCCCTGCGGCCACAGTTCGTGGCGCATGGCCTCGCTCAGGCCCAGCACCGCGAATTTGGAGGCGTGGTAGTACGCCTCCCACGGGATGCCGATGTAACTGCCGATGGAACCGATGTTCACCAGTTTGGCGGTCGTGCCCGGATGGCGCGCCGCATGGCGGCGCAGCAGCGGCAGTGCGGCCCGGCTCAGGGCGGCCAATCCGACGACATTGGTGTCCATCAGCGCGCGGGCGTCGGCCTCGCTGGTGTACTCGAAGGCGCCGTTGAGGTTGAAGCCGGCGTTGTTGATCAGCGCGTACAACCCGTCCGGCGCGTGGGCCTCGATCCGCACCAGCGCGGCACGGATCTGGTCGTCGCGGGTGACATCCAGCAGCACCGGCACGATCCGGGCCGCCGATGCGGCCGGGGCGGCGGCCACCAGCGCGCCGCCATCGGCCTCGCGACGGACCCCGGCGAAAACGGTGTAGCCCTGTGCGGCCAGATGCAGGGCCGTGCTGCGCCCGATTCCGGTGGAGGCGCCGGTGATCAGAACCGGATTGCTTCTGATGAAAGCCTTGGCGCTGCGCATGGAAAGACCTGTGGGTTGCAATGGGGGACCGGGACTCTAAACTGTCGACCTTGGTCCACAGTCAAGCCCCATCCATGCGCATCAAGGCATTCGAGCAGGCCACCGGCCTCAGCCGCCACACCGTCCGTTTCTACGAACGCCGCGGCCTGCTGCCCGCGCCCCCGCGCGGTGGCGACAACAATTACCGCGACTACGACGAGGCGCTGGTGGAGCGCGCGCGGATGATCAAGCTGGCGCAACGCCTCGGCTTCACCCTCGCCGAGATCAAGCGCTCGATCGACGATTACGACGCCGACACCCTGCGCACCGAGGACAAACTGCGTTTCATGGAGGAAAAGATCGCCCAGATCGAGGCGCAGATGGCCGGACTGCAGACCATGCGCGGCTACCTCGCGGACAAGGTCGCCTGGATGCGGGCCGGGGAACCCGGCCTGCCGCCGTCGCTGGCCGGGCTCGAAGGCGGCACGCGATGCTGAACGTCTCCAGCGCCGCTTTGCTATCGTGTCGCCCTTTGCGGGCGCCCGCCCCGAGCTACGGACAAGAATGAGCGGTCTCCAGGATCTCGTGGCGCTGATCCGCGCCGACACCCCTTTGATCGTGATCGAGACTCCGGACGAACCGCGGGTGGTCGAATTGTTCCGGCAATCGCTGATGCATGTCTGGCGGGCGCTGTTCCGCTGGTCCATTACCGAGGGCCTGCGCCGCATCGACATGGACCGCGAGGATGAGGCCGACGTGGCCCCCGACGCCGGCGCGACCCTGCAGGCGATCTACAAGTCTGACCAGCGCAGCGTGTTCCTGCTGCTCGATTTCGCGCCCTATCTGAAGTACGCCGGCACCCAGCGCCAGGTCCGCGACATCCTGCAGCGCCGCAACTGCCTGCCGCACGTGCTGGTGCTGGTCGGCAACAAGGTCGAGCTTCCCGAAGACCTCGAAGCGCATGCGGTGCGCTATCGCCCGCACCTGCCCACCAGCGACGCGCTGCTGAAACTGGTGAAGGAAGAAGCCGCCTCCTACGCCCGCGAACATGCCGGCAAGCGCGTGGAAGTGGACGCCGAAGCGGTCAAGCAGATCGTGCGCAACCTGCGCGGCCTGAGCGAAACCGACGCGCGCCGCATCACCAGGCACCTGATCTTCCGCGACGGCGTGTTGAACGCGAACGACCTGCCCGAACTGGCGAAGCTGAAGTTCGAGCTGATCAACCGCAGCGGCCACCTGCACTACGAATTCGACCCGGTGAAGCTCGATCACGTGATCGGCGCGAAACGGGTCAAGCGCTGGATCGAACTGCGCCGCAGTGCGTTCGTGGAAGGCAACGCGCCCCCGGGCCTCGATCCGCCGAAAGGCCTGCTGCTGCTTGGCGTGCAGGGCTGCGGCAAATCGATGCTGGCCAAGGCCATCGCCGCCGGTTTCGGCGTGCCGCTGCTGCGCCTCGACTTCGGCGCGCTGTACAACAAATTCCACGGCGAGACCGAGAAGAACCTGCGCGACGCGTTGGCCTCGGCCGAACAACTCTCGCCCTGCGTGCTGTGGATCGACGAGATCGAGAAGGGTCTCGCCAGCTCAAACGGCGAAGACGGCGGCGTTTCGCGCCGCGTGCTGGGCACCTTTCTCACCTGGCTGGCGGAGCGCAAATCGCCGGTGTTCCTCGTTGCCACCGCCAACCAGGTCCACGACCTGCCGGCAGAACTGCTGCGCAAGGGCCGCTTCGACGAAATCTTCTTCGTCGATCTGCCCAGCGCCGAATCGCGCGCGGAACTGTTCGCGCTGCACCTGCGGCGCCGCAGCGTGGACGCACAGGGCTTCGATCTGCCCGCGCTGGCGACGGCATCGGACGGCTTCTCAGGCGCGGAGATCGAACAGGTCATCGTCGCTGCGCTGTACTCCGCGCACGCGGCGAATCAACCGCTCAGCGAGTTCCAGCTGCGCTCGGAACTGAAGAACACCCGGCCGCTGTCGGTGCTGATGAGCGAACAGGTGGAAGCGCTGCGGGAGTGGGCGGGGCCGAGGACGGTGCCGGCGGATTGAATATCGGTATCACGCCGAATAGTGAAACTCAAGAAATACTACAAGGAATCGTAATGGCGACCACGCTCCCTCAAGACTCAATCATTGCATTTCTGCGCCGCCGCGATTACTTACTGGTAAGACCTCTCGGAAGGGGGGCCTGCGGGGAGACCGTACTACTACGCGACGACCTGATAGATAGTTACTTTGTATGTAAAAAATACTCTCCGATTTCTGAGTCTCTTCGTCAAGAACTCTTTAAGAATTTTCTCAGGGAGATCAAGCTACTCCATGAGGTTCATCACCAGAACGTCGTCAGGGTATTCAACTATTACGTATACCCAGACAAGTTCACAGGCTACATATTGATGGAGTATATCCAAGGACTAGACATTGAAGAGTATCTTCGGAAAAAACCAGAAACCGTGAACGACATATTTCTCCAGGCAATTGACGGTTTCGCCTATCTCGAGTCTTCCCAGATTCTTCATCGAGATATTCGTCCGCAGAACATACTTGTTCGTGATGATGGAATTCTGAAGGTCATTGACCTTGGATTTGGAAAGAGAATAGAAGTGGAAAACGACTTTGACAAAAGTATCAGTCTCGCTTGGTGGTGCGAACCACCCGCTGAGTTCGCCTCGGGAATCTACGATCGCTCTACCGAGGTTTACTTCGTCGCCAAGTTGTTCGAAAAACTCATAAGAGAGATAGGAATCGAGCAGTTCAAACATTCGGCACTGCTAGACAAAATGTGCCGCAAGGATCCTGGAGAACGCATCGCATCATTCCTAGCAGCCTGTCGGACTATCCCCGTCCCCGCTAAAATCGCGTTCGCTCTCCCGGATGCCTGAGTGCATGAGCCGATTTCGACCGATTGATCGCGAGACTGGTTATCTGCTGCCGC
>JBKJTC010000080.1:0-3877 GCA_046590925.1 Lysobacteraceae bacterium
CTCGCAAGGAGCTACGCCAACCTTTTGTTCGGGAAGATTCAACTGCTGATAGAGGTGGCCTGGAGAATCTGGACAGTCGGCTAAGTGGAGTTTCTGCCTGAATGCGGCAAGGATGCCGCGGATCAGGAGAGACCATGGGCAAGCGGACGAGACGGAACCACACAGCGGCCTTCAAGGCGAAGGTGGCGTTGGCGGCGGTGAAGGGCGAGAAGACAATTTCGGAGCTGGCGCATATTTTCGATGTGCATCCCAATCAGATTGCCGACTGGAGGAGCCGGCTGCTCGAGGGAGCGGCGGGAGTGTTCGGCTCGGAAGCGGGCCAAGCGCCGGCGGTCGATGTGAAGACGCTGCACGCCAAGATAGGCGAGCTGACGCTGGAGAACGATTTTTTAGAAGGCGCGCTCACCAAGGCCGGCATGCTGAGCGCCAAGCGATGATCGACCGTACGCACGCCCTGCCGTTGACGCGTCAGGCGAAGGTCTTGAAGCTCAGTCGGAGCAGCCTCTACTACCAGCCTCGGCCGGTGTCGCCGGCGGACCTGGCGATCATGCGCCGGATCGACGAGCTGCATCTGGACTACCCGTTCGCGGGCAGCCGGATGCTGCGCGATATGCTGGACGACGAGGGCGTGGAGATCGGCCGCCAGCGCATCATCACGATGATGAGGCGGATGGGGATCGAGGCGATCTACCGGCGGCCGAACACCTCGAAGGCCACGCCCGGCAACAAGATCTACCCGTATCTCCTGCGCGGTGTGACGGTCGATCGGCCGAACCAGGTGTGGGCGATGGACATCACTTACATCCCCATGGCGCGCGGCTTCGTCTACCTGGCGGCGGTGATCGACTGGTTCAGCCGTCGGGTTCTGGCGTGGCGGGTGTCGATCGACATGGCGGTCGACTTCTGTCTCGAAGTCGTCGAGGAGGCGATCGCCAGGCACGGCACGCCGGGCATCTTCAACACCGACCAGGGATCGCAGTTCACCAGCCTGGCCTTCACCGGTCTGCTGACGGACAACGACATCGCCATCAGCATGGATGGCAAGGGGGCGTGGCGCGACAACGTCTTCATCGAGCGGGTGTGGCGGTCGGTCAAATACGAGGAGGTCTATCTGCGCGCCTACGACAGCGTTGGCCAGGCACGCGCCTCGCTCGGGCGCTATCTCGACTTCTACAACCCTGCATCTGAACACCCATCTGTCTATGTGATTGAAGAGAAAAGGTTTTGCTGATCGGGATGCGATCCCGTGGGGTATTTGGGATTCTGCTTGGCGCGCCCGGAGATGGCGCGTCCTGCTGACGATGAGAGATCGGCGCGGCTGAAGATCCAGGGAGCATCTGGTAAGGGGTGGACGGCGCTGATCTCGCCAGCTTCTGCCGCCAGCCTGAGCGTCTTTGGCACGATCTTGAGAAGAAGCGCTGCCTTGCTGAGATTCAACCAGGGTTCGATCCCATCTTCGGCGGGTTTGAACACCGGGATGCGGTGATGAGATCGTAGCGAAGTAACCCGCTCGCGTGTCCAGCGATTGCCATTTCCTGTGACGAGGCCGTTGCGATTTAGGATGCCGGCGATGAGATCGTCATTGGCGATCAACACCAGCTGGCGCACAGCGGCGATGATATCGGCGGAGGTGCTGTTGCGTTGCCCGCGCCGCCGCCTGGGCAGGCGCATCTCGCTGTGCACACCGCCTATCCAGTGAACGACGAGAATGATCACGGCGGCTTCCGGATCGATGTCGGCAACGACCTCCTGGATCAGGGTACGCACGATGCGCTTCTTCAGTCGCGCATCCGTCGTTGGCGCGGCCCAGATGGTCTCGAGGTCCGTCGCCAGCGTTGCCAGTGACGCCGGATCGGGAGCAGGCATGGGCCGCGCTGCGTCGAGAGCGGCGATTTTGCTCTCGACCTCCGAGACGCGGGAAAGCGCCTTGTTCCAGCGCGCTTCGAGTTCGCCGGCCACGAGGCGGTTCGCCGGGTCGGTCGCATCGTATTGGCGGAAGGCGCGATCGGCCGTGTAACGCGCGGCCTCAAGATCGCGCAGCAGAGCCGCCCGCACCTGGTCGCGCCGCTGACCTCCTTCCTGCTCGGCCGCAACGGCGGCTGCGATGGCCCCAGGACCGACAACACCGAGAAGCGCATCTTCGATGGCGTCGTCGACGCGCAGGCCGCCAAAGGCGATGCAACGCGGCTCGCCCTTATCCATCCAGCCCCGGCTGCAGCTGTAGCGCGGGATCGAGTGCCTCGTACCGGAGTATCGGAGCGTCAGCTTGCGCCCACAACGGTGGCACCGGATCAGACCGGCCAGCAAAGCATCGCCGTGCTTGGGCGCCCCGTGATGGCGGCTGGTGGGGACGTTGTTGCTGACCATCATCCGGATCGCCTCGTACTTCTCCCAACTGACATAGCCCTCATGCGCATTCGGCATCAGCGCCAGCCATTCGCCACGCGCCTTGCGGCGAGTCTTCACGCGGACGCCCGCAGCGCCATGGCCCGGCGCCACGGCCGTTTTACCATAGGCATAGGCGCCGCCGTAGATGGGGTTCTCGATCATCCGGTGGATCGAGGCATAGTTCGGCCGCCGCCATGCGATGTCGCGGTTACTCTGCTTCACCGGCAGATCGAGATCATGCTCGTGGAACCAGAGCAGCGCCTGACGGGCGCTGCCCAGTTCCTGAACCCTGTCGAAGACCAGCGTGATGGCTTGCTGCACACGCTGGTCCGGATCCTTCTCGTAGCGATCGCCGGCCTTCACGAAACCCACCGGTGCCCCGACAACGAGCTCTCCACGGCGCGCCTTCTCGTGGCGGGCCGAGAGCGAGCGCTGGCGCAAGAGATCGAGCTCGTACTCGTTGAGGCTACCCTTCAACCCGAGCAGCAGCCGATCATTGCCATGGCGCGGTGCGTATACCGTCTCCTGGTCGATCAGCACTGTATCGACCACGCGGCACATCTCGATCAGTTGCTGCCAGTCCCGGCTGTTGCGGGCGAAGCGCGAGACTTCCCGCGCGCACACCGCGCCGACCTTCCCGAGGCACACCTCCGCCACCATGCGCTCGAAGCCGGCGCGCTGGACACCGCCCGCCGCCGAGCGACCAAGATCCTCATCGATGACCTCGATGTCGGACCAGCCGAGCGCTCTCAGGCGATCCTGCATGGCATATTGCAGCGCGCTGCTCTCGCGATTGTGCAGCACCTGATGGGCTGACGACTGGCGCACATAGAGCAGCGCCTTGCGCTCCAGATGATGGGGGCGAATCTTCTCAGAGATCATGACCGGCCCCCGTCATTGGAGCCGTCTGGGTCTTGTCCGCATGCTCCAGAAGCAGCCGCGCCATCAGCGTGATCAGCGCACGCTGCGTCTCCGCCGGCAGTTCGAGCCATGCCGGCGCGCCGATCAAGACGCTGGACTGGCGGCTTCCGAACAGATCCATCTGCTGTGGCTTGCGCCGCCGATCGTGCGTGGTCCGGCTTTGCCGGGCAGGTGCCCGGCACGATGCTGTCTTCCCTGACATGGGTCTCTCCCCGATCCTGGCCGCGAGAAGCCCATGATGCGCCGGAAAGTGTCGCATTCGATGATGTAGGCTGCGCCTTTACCACATCCGCCAGAAGGTTCCCCAAGGCCGACAATGCCGCCATGTCGACAAAAGGCTTCATCGAAAGCGTCGCCTGACCTGCGCAAACCGCGCGGTCGAACATCCAGGCTGGAACCTCCAGCCAGCGATCCGTGTCAGAGCCGCTCAGCGTGCAATGGAATACAGCACAACCGGCCTTGTCGATCGTCCCATGGACGAAAACGCGAATGCCAAACCACGGATGCCATCGATACAAAAGCTCGCGTATGCAAGTCCCGTGGGTGTTCTCCAACCTTGTTGTACAAT
>JBKJTC010000166.1:0-4406 GCA_046590925.1 Lysobacteraceae bacterium
CGTTGGGCCTTTGTGCCCGACCTCAACGGCAGCCCAAGGCGCATGGCGAAAGACGACGTCATAGAATTTGAAGGTACGGTCTCGGAGACCCTCCCGAACACGATGTTCCGGGTGAAGCTCGAGAACGGCCACGAGATCATTGCCCATATCTCCGGGCGCATGCGCAAGAATTACATCCGCATCCTCACCGGCGACAAGGTCAAGGTCGAAATGACCCCCTACGATCTGACCAAGGGTCGGATCACATATCGCATGAAGTGATCGCAACAACCCATTGAATCGAGTCAAGAAAAAGGCGGCCATTGGCCGCCTTTTTGCGTTTCCACGGGATCGCGACGATCAGACCGTCACGGGCAGCAGTTTTTCCGGCTCGGCCTGCGAGTCGACCACCAGCTGGTTGTCGCGCACATCGATCGAGACCCGTCCACCGCCGGCCAGCTTGCCGAACAGCAGTTCGTCCGCCAGCAGGCGCTTGACCTTGTCCTGGATCACCCGCGCCATCGGGCGGGCGCCCATCTGCGGGTCGAATCCGTGCTCGGCCAGCCAGTCGCGCGCGGCCGGGGTGGCCGACATCGAGACGTTCTTCTCATGCAGCAGGGTTTCCAGCTCGATCAGGAACTTGTCGACCACGCGCAGGATGTGGTCGAAGCCCAGTGCCTGGAACTGCACCACCGCATCCAGCCGGTTGCGGAATTCCGGACTGAAGCTGCGGCGGATGATCTCCATGGCGTCGGTGCTGTGGTCCTGCTTGGTGAAACCGATGGACCGGCGGGCCGCCTGCGACGCGCCGGCATTGGTGGTCATCACGATGATCGCGTTGCGGAAATTCGCCTCGCGGCCGTTGGTGTCGGTCAGCACGCCCCGGTCCATGACCTGCAGCAGGATATTGAAGATGTCCGGGTGCGCCTTCTCCACCTCGTCCAGCAGCAGCACGCAGTGCGGGGTCTTCACGACCTTTTCGGTCAGCAACCCGCCCTGATCGAAACCGACATAGCCCGGAGGCGCGCCGATGAGGCGGCTCACCGAATGCGGCTCCATGTATTCGCTCATGTCGAAACGCACCAGTTCGATGCCCAACTGCAGCGCGAGCTGACGGGTGACTTCGGTCTTGCCCACGCCCGTGGGGCCGGCGAACAGAAAGCTGCCGATCGGCTTGTCGGGGTTGGCGAGGCCGGAGCGCGCGAGCTTGATCGCCGAGGTCAGGGTCTCGATCGCCGGATCCTGGCCGAAGATCACCATCTTGAGGTTGCGTTCGAGGTGCTGCAGCACATCCTTGTCGGAGGCGCTGACCTGCTTGGCCGGGATCCGCGCCATCTTGGCGACGATGATCTCGACTTCCTCGACATCGATGCGGCTCTTGCGCAGTTCGGGCGCCAACAGCTGCTGGCGCGCGCCGGCCTCATCGATCACGTCGATCGCCTTGTCCGGCAGCAGACGGTCGTTGATGTGCTTCACCGACAGATCCACCGCTGCCTGGATCGCCTCGTCGGCATAGGTGACGTGGTGGTGGGCCTCGTACTTCGGACGCAGGCCGCGCAGGATCTCCACGGCCTCGCCGATGGTGGGTTCGACCACATCGATCTTCTGGAAGCGCCGGGCCAGCGCGCGGTCCTTCTCGAAGATGCCGCGGTATTCCTGGAAAGTGGTCGAACCGATGCAGCGCATCTCGCCGGAGGCCAGCGCCGGTTTGATCAGGTTGCTGGCATCCATCGTCCCACCGCTGGCGGAGCCGGCGCCGATGATGGTGTGGATCTCGTCGATGAACAGCACCGCTTGCGGGATCTTCTTCAGCGCCGCGAGCACCGACTTCAGCCGCTTCTCGAAATCGCCGCGGTACTTGGTGCCGGCGACCAGCGCGCCGAGGTCCAGCGAGAAGATGGTGGCGTCGGCCAGCACGTCCGGCACCTCGCCGTCGACGATCCGCCGCGCCAGTCCTTCGGCCAGCGCGGTCTTGCCGACGCCGGCTTCACCGACGTACAGCGGGTTGTTCTTGCGCCGACGGCACAACACCTGGATGGTGCGCTCGACTTCTTCGACGCGACCGACCAGAGGATCGATCTTGCCCTCGCGGGCCAGGGCATTGAGGTTGACCGCGAACTCGGCCAGCGGGTCGTTCTTGCCTTCGCCCGCCTCGCTCTCGCTGTTCTGTTCGATCGGATCCTGCCCCTGCGGCTCGGCGCCGTCGCCGGTCTTGGCGATGCCGTGGGAGAGGTAGTTGACGACATCCAGCCGGGTGATGCCCTGCTGATTGAGGTAATAGACGGCGTACGAGTCTTTCTCGCCGAAGATCGCGACCAGCACGTTCGCGCCGGTAACCTCGTTCTTGCCGGAGGATTGCACGTGATAGACCGCGCGCTGGAGGACGCGCTGGAAACCGAGCGTGGCTTGCGTATCGCGGGCATCGTCTTCGGCCAGCGTGGCCACCGACGTCGAAATGGCGTGTTCCAGATCGCTGCGCAGGCGCAGGAAATCGGCGCTGCAGGCCTTGAGCACGGTTTCGGCGGATGGGTTGTCGAGCAGCGCCAGGAGCAGGTGCTCGACGGTCATGTACTCGTGCCGCGCCTCGCGGGCGTGCTTGTAGCACTGTCCGATGGCGTATTCGAGGTCTTTACTGAACATGGTCGCACACCCTCCGAGAAGTTCTGCCGGTGGGACCGACTGTGCCCGGTTGGGTCACATCGGGCCTCGGGGTTTCAGGATGGGAGCGCCATCCCGAAGCGGAATACCGAAGATCTGGAACACTGCGTCGTAATAAACGATATCTGCCTTCGTCGATCACATCGTCCAAGGCGATCCATGCCGCATGACGATGCACTCAATGTACGGTCGGACGCAAGTAGAAGATTCAGCTGCAAGTTCCGCGCCATTCGCGCGGTCGTGCCATTCCGATGGCGGAGACTGTGGGGGCAGGCTCAGGCTTTTTCCATGGTGCACAGCAACGGATGCTGATGCATGCGCGCGTATTCGTTCACCTGGGCGACCTTGGACTCGGCGATCTCGCGGGTGAACACACCGCAAACGCCCCGCCCGCGGGTATGCACATGCAGCATGACCTGGGTCGCCTTCTCGAGATTCATGCTGAAGAAGCGCATCAGCACTACGACCACAAAGTCCATCGGGGTGTAGTCGTCGTTCAAGACCATCACCGAATACAGCGGCGGCCGCGCAAGCTCGGGCTTGCTGGTTTCGACGGCGACGCCGTGGTCCCGCTCATGTTCGTGGTCGTGCTGGTTGGCCATCCGGCAATTATAACGGCGGCGTCGATCCCGGTGACGCTCGCAACGATGCGTCTGCGCAATCGGCAGCGAACGGCGTCGCAAGCGGCGAGTACCCCGCCCGGTACAGGCCGTTGGCTCGGCCCCGTCGGACCGCCGACCATGGACGACGGTCGGCTCGCCGGAACACAATGCGACACCGCAGCGGCCATTCCGACCGCTCGACCAGGGGAGTCGCCCATGTCGTCATCCGTCCGTGCTGTGCTTATCGCCTCGCTGCTGTCCTGCAGCCTTCTCGCCCCGGCGGCGCACGCCGAAGATGCCTCGGTCAAGACCCGCCTCGATGCTCGCGGCGTCAAATACGAGCTGGACGACGACGGCGATTTCAAGGTCACCTACAACTATTCGAAGGAAGGTCGCAGCCAGCTGGTGTTCGTCAGCGGCAGCACCCAGAGCGTCGGCGGATTCAAGATCCGCGAGATCTTCTCGCCCGCGGCGCGCATCGAGAAGGATGGCATCAACGGCGCCAAGGCACTCGAACTGTTGGCCGAAAGCCGGAAGAACAAGGTCGGCGGCTGGGAAAGCAGCGGCGACGTGCTTTATTTCGTGATCAAGCTGCCGGACAGCCTCGACGCGGCGCAGTTGGAATCGGCGATGGATATCGCCGCCGAGACCGCGGACGACATGGAAATCGAGCTCAGCGGCGATCGGGACGATCTGTGACCCAGGCGTTGCAGACGTCGGGTCGACGCGCATGACCTATCGCGAAGGCCGCTTCTGGCAGCCGGATGTGACCGTCGCCACGGTCGTGGTCGCGGACGGCCGGTTGTTGTGCGTCGAGGAGCGGGTGAACGGTCGACTGGTGATCAACCAGCCGGCCGGCCATCTCGAACCCGACGAAAGCCTGCTGGAAGCCGCCCTGCGCGAAACCCGGGAAGAAACCGGCTGGGACGTGCGCCTGACCGCTTTTCTGGGCGCCTATCAGTGGAAGGCGCCGGAAACCGAACGTCACTACCTCCGCTTCGCCTTCGCCGCCGAGCCCGAGCGTCACGATCCGGCGCGTCCGCTCGACGACGGCATCGTCCAGGCGCTGTGGCTGACCCCGGACGAACTGCTGGCGCAGCGCGAACGCCACCGCAGCCCGCTGGTCTGGCAGGTGGTCGCCGATCACCTCGCCGGTCACCGTTCGCC
>JBKJTC010000214.1:0-3380 GCA_046590925.1 Lysobacteraceae bacterium
GCGATGCGCTGTACGTCGCCGACACCGGCAACCATGCGGTGCGCCGGATCAAGCTGGGCAACGGCGATGTGGATACCCTCTGCGGCGCCGGGCGCCCCGGCGCGCCGGTCGAAGGCGTGGTCCACGATCCGCGCGCGGTCGCGCTGGATCAGCCGCGGGCGGTCGCGATTTCGCCCTCCAACCTGATCTGCATCGCCACCGCCGGCGACAACAAGATCTGGGCCTACGATCTCGGCGATCGTTCGCTGAAGCTGCTCGCCGGCTCCGGCGCGCTGGATATCGTGGATGGCGAAGGCGCCGCGGCCGCGTTTGCCGGCCCGGTTTCGCTGTCCATCGTCCAGCAGATCCTGTACGTATGCGATGAGGCCGGTTCGGCGGTGCGCAGCATCAATCTGCGCACGCGCCAGGTCACGACCCTGGTCGGGCACAGCGCCTGGCGGTTCGGCAGCCTCGACGGTTCGCGCAGCGACGCGCTGCTGCAGCAGCCGCAGGCGATCGCGCTCGACGGCGCATCGCCCGTCCTGTGGATCGCAGACAGCGGCAACGACCAGTTGCGCACCCTGCGCCTGGGCGGCGGCGAACTGGCCACCATCAACCTTCCGCAGCGCCTGCATCTTCCGGGCGGTCTGGCGGTGGTGGGCGGCGTGGTCTGGATCGCCGACACCGATGCCCATGCGGTCCTGCGTTTCGATACCGCCGATGGCAGCCTGCGTCAGGTTCCGATCGGCGAATGACCGCCCGGATCGACGCGCCGGCCGACGATGCATTCGACGGCCGCGCTTACGCCCGTGATCTGACCACCGCGCCCGGCGTCTACCGGATGTACGCCGCCGACGGCACCCTGCTGTACGTCGGCAAGGCCGCGGCGCTGAAGAAACGCGTCGCCAGCTACTTCACCAAGGCGCTGCCGGCGCGCACCGCGGCGATGGTCGCGCAGATCGCGCGCATGGACGTCACCGTCACCCGCACGTCGGCCGAAGCGCTGCTGCTGGAGAACCAGCTGATCAAGTCGCTGCTGCCGCGCTACAACGTGCTGCTGCGCGACGACAAGAGCTATCCGTATCTGGTGCTGACCCGCGAATCCTGGCCGCGGATCGCGTTCCACCGCGGCGCCCGTTCGCTCCCCGGGCGCTATTTCGGCCCCTATCCCAGCGTGTTGGCGGTGCGCGACACGCTGAATCTGATGCAGAAGATCTTCCGCCTGCGCAGTTGCGAGGACAGCGTGTTCCGCAACCGTTCGCGGCCCTGCCTGCAGTACCAGATCGGCCGCTGCAGCGCGCCCTGCGTCGGGCTTGTGCCGGCCCGCGACTATGCCGACAGCGTGCGCCAGGCGACGATGTTCCTGGACGGCCGCAGCGACGATCTCACCGTCGAGCTGACCACGGCGATGGAAGACGCCAGCGTCCGTCTCGATTTCGAGGACGCCGCACGCCTGCGCGATCTCATCGCTTCGATCCGCAAACTGCAATCGCGGCAGTATGTCGACGGCAACGCCGCCGATCTCGACGTGCTTGCCTGTGCGATGCGCGGCGCCCAGGCCTGCGTGATGCTGTTGATGTTCCGCGACGGACGCAACCTCGGCACCAGAAGCTTTTTTCCGAAGACCAACGGCGAAGACAGTGCGGAGGAAGTGCTGGGCGCGTTCGTTTCGCAGTATTACGCCGAGCACGGCCCGCCGCGGGAAATCGTGCTCGATCGCGATATTCCCGAGCGCGAATTGATCGAAGAAGCGCTGAGCGCGTCGGCAACCCGAAAAGTCCAGATCAAGACCAGCGTGCGCAGCGAACGCGCCGGGTATCTCGATCTGGTGCGCCGCAATGCCGAAGTGGCGCTGGCGGCGGAGATCGGCAGCAACGCCGCGCAGCGCGCGCGCGCCGAGGCGCTGCGCGACCTGCTGGGGCTGGGCGAGATACCGCAGCGGATCGAATGCTTCGACATCAGCCACACCATGGGCGAAGCGACGGTGGCGTCCTGCGTGGTGTTCGACGCGGATGGCCCGGTGCGCGGCCAGTACCGACGCTACAACATCGAAGGCGTGACCGGCGGCGACGATTACGCCGCGATGCGCCAGGCGCTGGAGCGCCGCTTCCGCCGCGCGGTCGAAGCGTCCGCAGACGCCGTGGAAAATGCCGTGGCGCAGTCGATGCCGGACGAAGTCGCGGACGTTGCCGCAACGGCCGCCGCGTCGTCCCGGGCCCCGGTCGTGCTGCCGGATCTCCTGCTGATCGATGGCGGGGCAGGGCAGGTGGCCCAGGCCAACGCCGTACTGGCGGATCTGGGCGTCGTCGATGTCCACGTAGTCGGCGTGGCCAAGGGCGAGGCCCGGCGTGCGGGCGATGAGACCCTGCTGCTGCCCGGCGTCGATGGAAAGCCGGGTCGCGAACTGCACCCCGGGGCCGGCTCGCTGGGCCTGCAATTGATCCAGCAGGTCCGCGACGAAGCGCACAGGTTCGCGATCACAGGTCACCGCGGGCGGCGGCAGAAAGCGCGCAATGTGAGCCGTCTGGAGGATATTCCCGGCATCGGGCCGCGCCGACGCGCTAATCTGTTGCGGCATTTCGGAGGGTTGGGCGGCCTGAAGGCGGCGGGGATCGAGGAGATCGCCCGGGTCGAAGGCATCAACGCCGCGCTGGCCGAGCGTATCTACACGACCCTCCACGGTCTGGAATCACAAGGACAGCCATGAAGTTGACGGTACCCACCATGCTGACGCTCGCGCGGATCGTGATGATCCCGGTGCTGGTGTTGTTCTTCTATCTGCCGTACGGCTGGAGCAATTTCGCTTCCGCTGCGCTGTTCGCGCTGGCCGCGCTGACCGACTGGCTCGACGGCTGGATCGCGCGCCGCTACGCGCTGCATTCGGCGTTCGGCGCTTTTCTCGATCCGGTCGCCGACAAGTTGATGGTCGCGGTCGCGCTGTTCCTGATCGTGCAGGGACATCCCACGCCGTGGATGGCGTTCTGGGCCGCGGTGATCGTCGGACGCGAAATCGCGGTGTCGGCACTGCGCGAATGGATGGCGGAGATCGGTCAGCGCGCGACCGTGAAAGTCGCCGCGATCGGAAAGTTCAAGACGGTCGTGCAGATGCTGGCGCTGCTGTGCCTGCTGTATTCCGTGGTGCCCGGCCGCAAACCTGCGCCGTGGCCCGGCGACATGATTTTCCATGTCGGCGATTGGATGTTGGCGGTCGCCGCACTGTTGACGCTGTGGTCCGGCGCCCAATATCTGATCGCCGCCTGGCCCGCATTGATGGCCGATGAGGGAAAGAGTGTTGACAGTTCCGCCACAGAAGGTAAAATTTCAATTCCACCGCGGGAATAGCTCAGTTGGTAGAGCGCAACCTTGCCAAGGTTGAGGTCGCGAGTTCGAGTCTCGTTTCC
>JBKJTC010000278.1:0-41776 GCA_046590925.1 Lysobacteraceae bacterium
ACGCATCGACTACACCGACGCCGTCACCTTGCTGCAGAACTCCGGCCACAAGTTCGAGTTCCCGGTTGAATGGGGCCTGGATCTTCAAACCGAGCACGAGCGCTGGCTGACCGAGCAGCACGTCGGGCGGCCGGTGGTGGTGATGAACTACCCCGAGCACATCAAGTCCTTCTATATGCGTCTGAACGACGATGGCAAGACCGTCGCCGCGATGGACGTGCTGGCGCCGGGCATCGGCGAGATCATCGGCGGCAGCCAGCGCGAGGAACGCCTCGACGTGCTGGACGCGCGCATCGCCCAGTTCGGCCTCGATCCGGCGCACTACGGCTGGTACCGCGACTTCCGCCGCTACGGCACCGTGCCGCACGCCGGCTTCGGCCTGGGCTTCGAGCGGCTGGTGGTGTACATCTGCGGCCTGAGCAATATCCGCGACGCGATCCCGTTCCCGCGCGCGCCGGGTCATGCGGAGTTCTGATGTATTGCTTTTGTAGGAGCGGCGGGAGCCGCGACAAAAATTTCCAACACTGTCCTCTGCCCATCGCGGCTTCCGCCGCTCCTACAGTCGAGGTATGCGGCCTGCCATGATTCTGTTCTTCGCCCTGGTCTGCGTGGCGCTGGCCATCGCCGGCGCCACCGCCTTCATGATCTTCTGGCCGCTGGCGCTGGTGCATCTGCGCGATCGCCAGCCGGAGATGCGCGCGGCGCTCCCCGCGCCGGCGTTCATCCATCCCGCCACGCTGTGGTGGCTGCTGGATGGCGGCTATCGCGCCGCGAAGGACCGTAATCTCGATGGGCTCGCCACGCCGGCGCGGCTGTCGCTGGCGACGATCCTGATCGGCCTGTTCACGGCCGGCATCCTGTGGCTGTGGTCGGAGGCGACCACATGAGCGATCCCGACATGAACATCAATCCACAGGACGCGCACCGGGAATGGTGGCTTGCGAGCCTCGGGCGCACCCTGGTGTGGGCGCAGTTGCGCGTCCGCGCGGCCGGCACCGCCGATGTGTTCGACAGCGACGGCAACCTGCTCGCGTACGACAGCGAGGACACCGCCCGCGCGGCGCTGATGGACGCCGAGTTCGTCGCATTCGAGGGATTGGATGAAGAAGATGCGCTGGAGCGCGGATTCTCGCTCAGCGAAGTGCTGCCGCCGCAGGGCGACGACGATGCCGCGCTGCACGGCCGCATGGTGCAGACGCTGGGCGCGCGGGCCTGAGGTGTCGATGGCGGGTCAGGGAAAAGCAAATCCCCCCTGCCCCCCTTTTTCAAAGGGGGGGAAGACAAGGGCAGCGCTTTATCTGAATTTGCAGAGAGACGCGTATGCGTCGTCTACCACGCCGAAAGAACGTGGAACACGGACATCACCCCCTTTGAAAAAGGGGGTCGACGTCTGCGAAGCAGGCGGCGGGGGGATTTGCTTTTCGCGCGATGCCTGCCGCATTCCTCGACGCCTTCCGATCCAATAACCGCATGTACCTCCCCCGCGCCTTCGCCGCAACCGACCTGACCCTGCTCGACGCGCTGATCGACGCGCATCCGTTCGTCAGCCTGATCAGCACCGACGCCGAGGGCGCACCCTTCGTCAGCCATCTGCCGGTGCTGTATCGCCGCGACGGCGATGCGGTGCTGATCGAAGGCCACTGGGCGCGGCCGAATCCGCAGGCGACCCACGACGGCGCCGTGCTGATGATCGTCCACGGCCCCAATGCGTACGTCTCGCCGGGCGTCTATCCGGACAAGGAAACCGCCGCACGCGTGCCGACCTGGAATTACGCCATCGCCCATCTGCGCGGCACGCTCGAACGCTACAACGACGAAACCGCGCTCGGCGATCTCGTCGACCGCCTCAGCCAGCGTTTCGAAGCGATGGTCGGGCGCGACTGGCGGTTCGAGATGACCCGCGACGACCACCGCAGCCAACTGCGCGCCATCGTCGGCTTCCGCTTCCAGCCCGAACGCATCGACCTGAAATTCAAGCTCAGCCAGAATCATCCGCCTGCCAATCGCCAGGCGGTGCGCGACGACATGGCCAGCCGCAGCGACCCCGGCGCCCGCGCCATCGCCGCGCTGATGCGCGACTGAAGCGGACCCACCCACCTTCAATCCCCACGGATACGACGCCCATGGATCTCGATCTCAGCGGCAAACACGCGCTCGTCTGCGGCGCGTCCGAAGGCATCGGCCGCGCGACCGCGCACGAACTCGCCCTGCTCGGCGCCGATGTCACGGTGATGTCGCGGCGCGCCGATGCGCTGGCGGCAGTGGTCGATGGCTTGCCGAATACCGGCACGCAGCGCCACGGCTTCATCGCGGCCGACGTCGCCGACACGCCCGGCCTGCGCGGCGCGATGGAAACCCTCGTCGCCGAGCGCCCCGTGCATGTGCTGATCAACAACACCGCCGGTCCCGCTGGCGGCCCGGTGCAAACCGCGGGCGAAGACGCGTTTCTCGACACCTTCCGCAGACATCTGCTGGCCAATCACGCGCTGGTGCAGACGGTGCTGCCGGGCATGCGCGGCGCCGGTTGGGGCCGGGTCGTCAATGTGATTTCGACCTCGGTGTACGAACCCATCGCCAACCTCGGCGTGTCCAACACCATCCGCGGCGCGGTCGCGAGCTGGGCCAAGACGCTCTCGCGCGAACTCGCGGCCGAAGGCATCACCGTCAACAACGTGCTGCCGGGTTACACCGAGACCGGGCGCCTGGCCCAGATCCTGCGCGACCGCGCCAAGGCCAGCGGCCAGGACGAAGCCGCGGTGGCCGCCGGCATGCGCCAGACCGTACCGGCGGGCCGGTTCGCACAGCCGCACGAAATCGCGGCCGCGATCGCATTCCTGTGCTCGCCGGCCGCGGGTTACATCAACGGCGTCAGTCTGGCGGTGGATGGCGGGCGGATGCAGTCGATCTGATCGATCCGGAACGCCCCGCATCCTGCATGCGGCCACTGTGCAGACAGATGCCGGGCATTTCGCCCGCACTCGACGGCGAGGCTTGCCTGCCGTGCGCGCCTGAGGCAGCCTTGGGTCCGCACGCTTGCGACGATCGCAGCGTCTGCATTACGGCTCCGGCAATTCCCACGCTCCAGGACGGTCCCGCATGCAAGAAACCCTGCTGAAAAATCGGCGCACCGGCAACCGCGTCCCGTTCGCGATCCAGGTCATGATCGTTCACGGCGATCTGGCCGGGGCCGCCGATGTTCTGGATCTTTCCGAAGGCGGCTGCGGCGTGTTCCGGCCCGGCGGCTGCCTGCTGCACGAAGGCAATGTGGCGCAATTATTGTTTTTCCACGGCACCGGCCCGGCAGTGCCGGTCTCGGCGCGGATCGCCCGCGTCACCGAGCGCCATCTGGGCTTCGAATACCACGAACCGCAAACCATTCCGCCGTCGTTGCGATGAACGCGATCCTCTCGAACCGGATGCGACCCAGCGATGCCTGAAGGCCCCGAAATCCGCCGCGCCGCCGACCGGCTGGCCGCCGCCGTCGTCGGCGAGCCGCTGCGCTCGGCGTGGTTCGCGTTTCCCGCACTGAAACCCTACCAAGCGCAACTGCAGGGACGACGCATCGACGCGATCGTCCCGCACGGCAAGGCCCTGCTCACCCGCTTCGATCACGGCTGGACGCTCTACAGCCACAATCAGTTGTACGGCGTGTGGAAGATCGCCGCGCCCGGCGAGCGCCCCGACACCACCCGCTCGCTGCGCGTGGCGCTGGAAACCGAACGCAGCGCGATCCTGCTGTATTCGGCATCGGATATCGAAATGTGGCGCAGCGACGAGATTCATCGTCATCCGTTCCTGACGAAACTCGGCCCGGACGTGCTGGACCCGACACTGACGCCAGCCATGGTCGCCGCACGCCTGCGCGACCCGCGCTTCAGCGGCCGCGCGCTGGGCGGGTTGCTGCTGGATCAGGGCTTCCTTGCGGGCATGGGCAACTACCTGCGCTCTGAAGTGCTGTTCGCCGCCGGGCTGTTGCCGGAGCGCAAGCCGTCCGAACTCACCACAGCGCAGATCAAACGTTTGGCCCGCGAACTGCTGGCCATTCCGCGGCGCAGCTACGCCACCCGCGGCATCGAACCCGCGGCGGGCATGCGTGAGGACTACCTCACCGACACCCCGGAAGGCTTCCGCTTCCTCGTCTTCGATCGCGAAGGCCAGCCGTGCCCGCAGTGCGGGAACGGGATCGTGCGACAGGAGACGGGATCGCGGCGGTTGTATCTTTGTCGGCGATGCCAGGGCTGACTATTGATCCGGCAAAGCGAAATTCGAACGCTTCATGCCTTCATATCAGGGCCTTCAGGCCCGGCCCTTTCAAGGTCTTTTGAGGGCCTTCAGGCCCAGCCCTTTCAAGGTCTTTCCCGCAATGGTTACGCTGCCCCCTTTGCAAGAAGGAGCAGCCCATGCGCGACACGATCCTGGCGCGTTTTGAACAGCACGCGCCACTGAGCGTGATGATGCGGGAGGCGATGGAGCATGCGCTCTCGCCGGAGATGGTGGATCAGGTCTTCGAGCAGCACCGTCAGCGTCGATATTCGCGGGAACTGCTGTTGCTTCCGATATGCAGCCGTTTCGTTTTCGTCGGCCGTGGGCACGGCCCTGATGTCGCCGCCGGTTGGGCTCTGCCTGGGCCGGGCTGAATCGTCGCCATGTCCATCCACGTCACTGGCACGATCTTTGATGCATTGACGTCAACGGTAAGCAATGCATTCCCTCCAATGCTTTATGCGCGGCCCGGAAAGCGCCGCCAAACCGTTGTTCCGGTAGATCTTTCCAAAATCCCCCAAGGAGATATCCCATGCAAAAAGCCGACACCCTGAAAGAACTTGTGCAGATCGCCCGAGACGGCGCGATGTTCTACGAAGATTCGATCCAGAAGATCGACGACCCGCGACTGAAATCCATCTTCTCGGATATGGCGAAGCACAAGCGGGATCTGATCCAGTCGCTCTCGTCGACGCTGCGCGTGAACGATGAGGACGTTCCGGAAGACGGCACCATCGCCGGCAAGTTCAGGCAGGGTTACGCCGATCTGCGCGCTTCGCTCACCAAGGACGATGCGAAGATCTATGTCGCCCAACTGGAGGAATCGGAAGATCGACTGCTGCACCATTTCGAGGACGCACTCGAAAAGATCGACGATGCCTCGGTCAAGAACGTGCTTCAGGTCCATATGCCGCAGGTGCGCGCATGCCACGACCAGATGCGCGAGCTCAAGAAAGCCCATCAGAGCTGATGCCACTGCCGCCTGTCGAACCGGCGCGTTCGGCAGGCGGTTTTTCGTTTGTGGCCATTGCCGCATGCGCTCAGCGGGAGAAACGACCCTGTAGACGATGCGGTTTCGCCCACCCGGCTTCCGCATAGCTGTCCACGAAACAGATGCGCACGTCCGCCATGCCGATGCTGCACGGATGGATCCAGACGGTGGCGTCCTGTTTGTTTCGGGTGATGAGCCACAGTCCGTCGCCTTGCGCCAGCCCCCAGCTGCCGACCCGATGCACCAGCAGATCGGCTTGGCCTTTCGCGGTGACGATGGCCACGCGGAGATGCGCTTCGCCCATGCTTGCGGTCTGGTACACCCTCGCCATTGTTTTTCCCCGTTATTTGGCCTGAGCATGACTTGCCCGGAGCGATGACAGCTCGCATACTCGGCGTATCGTCGCGAACGGATGCGGATCATGCTGCTGGATATCCTGCTGAATCTGCGTAACGGTCGCGAACGCGTCAGCGTCATCCAACACGTCGACAGTCCCCGACCCGAACTCGGCACCGCACACCCGAACGAAGACGACCGGCGCGCCTCGATTCTCGGCTACTGGCGCTGGGTCGAGCAGCCCACCCGCACCGAAGCGCCCGCCACCATCGACGAAGCGCTGCCGGCGCGGACCCAGACCATCCTGTCCTACCGCGTTCCGCCCGAAGTGCGTCGGGCCATCAACGGCGATGTGACCGATGCGTTGCCGGCATCGCGGAAGCACGGCGTCGAACTGGATCTGAAACTTTAGTTGTCCCTCAAACCAATCGCCTGGTGTTGCCACCCGACGTCGAATCGAATCTCCGTGGCCTCACAGCTCATCGTCACTGCTGTCGGACATATTGCCTCCAAAGCTGGTAAAGCCCTTGGGCCGGCTGGGTGGCTTTGTCAGCTTCTTGTGTTCCCGATTGAGTTGACGCCGCTGCAAGGTTGGGTTGACGCCCATGCTGAAAACCGGGTTGTCCGAAGCGAAAGCGTCGTGAGGCGTTAGTGTTTGTTGCTCAATACCCCTCAGGGCGCCTCGAAAATATTTACTGCTGCCAGACACACGCTCTGGTTCGGATAGCGTAGCGATGGTCATCAACTTGGCGGCGGCGTTGGATTGCGCGCCCTCCTGGATAAGGCGTCGCCGTTTTGCCGGCGGCTCGTCGGTTCGAATGGCTTCCAGCAACTCGCGGGCAACACCGGCGTCCTGCCGGGGCTGATTTCCGCCTTCAGCGACGGGAGGGAACAGCGACTGGGTAAGCTCCGTGTATTTATGGCCGACAGAGAAATTCTTGAAGTTGGACTTCTCCGTGGTGATTTTTGGCGCGGGATCGCTGGTCGGAAACTTGCTGAGATTGACCGAGCCATAAGGCGTGCTGATGTCCTTCATGGTGCGCGGACTATTTCTGAAATCCGGAGCAACCGTTTGCTCCATGCGTTTGACAAAAGCATGTTTTCGATTGCCTGAATAGCCATCGGTGGTTCTTTGTGAGTCCCGGTCGTATGCGCGTTGCATACGCGCCACCGTGGTGGATCCAGACTCGGGTGGCGGCATGCCGACGGGAATTTTTGGCGTTGTCCGCGGAGCGTTGGCGCTGGTACCAGGCGAAGGCAAGGTGGCGGATTGGCGCTGGCCGACGAGAACGGATTGAGAGGGTGGAGCTTGAGTGGTTGGAGCTTGAGTGGTTGGAGCTTGGGAAGATGGATCTCTTTGTCTCTTACGAAGGTTGTAGCCATGCCTTTCATTCATGATCAGCTTCTCGTGTGCCAGCGACGTGTGTGGAAACCTGCAACTCGTGTTTCGAAGCGCTCATTCATCCTGTTCGATGGCCATGGCGCCACTCGTGAGCGGACGCAGGTTGTGCGTAAGCTGGCCCATCATCCGCGCAGGGTTGCGCGTAGCGGCCGAACGCATGCGCGTGGCCATCGATTCCGCAATGAAGCGCGGATCCAAGCCATCGTCGGCCATCCGCTGTGCCTGCTGGCCGTCATAGCCGCTGGCCATCAGGTCGGTGTGCACATCTTCCATGTTCGCGAGTACACGTTCGCTGGCCGGGCTTGCTGCCGCGCCACTTGTCAACGTTGCGCGCACACCGCGAAATGTTGCCACCGCGCCGGTGCCGGAGGCTGGCATGGTGCCGGGGTTGTTGCCGCCCCTCGGGTTGCGGCTTCCTAAAACGCTGCTGACCGTGTCGGTCGATCCTGCAAGGGTTCCATGCTCGATCGATTGCGCGCTGGCCATGGCCATGAAAGGGTCGCGTCGTTGTTCGGCGATGCCAACGATGTTGCCGAACGCTGCAAGATGCGCAGCCTGCGTCGGCGTCGCTCCTGCCACCGGTTGCACCAGCATTTCCGAACGCATATTTTCGAAGGCGCCCCGCTGGGTTGGCGCCGTGCTCGACAAATGGCTTGCCTCGGCCGGATAGGACGGTGCGCCCCGTCCGCCTGAAGCATAGATGTGGCGCTCGCTCTGGGGCAGATGCGGCGGATTCTGAAAGCGCCCCACAGGAACCATGCCCGCGCCGGTATTGCGCTCCAATTGCATGTAATTGTCGGCAGGCGAACGATTCATAGCGGACAGCTGCAATCGATCAGTCGGCGTATGCACCTGCGCCGTGCGGCGCGTGGTGCCGCGAACCTCGGCTGTGCCGTGCATGTGCTCGGCCATCGGCGTCTGCGCCTGGTGGGCGTAGCGGGCATCGGCCGTATGCATCGTGCGCGCCAACTCCTGGCGCATGTTCAACTGCGCCAGGACGTCTCTGACGGACGGGGCTTGCATGGGCGCCACCGCGCTGCTGCTACTGCTACTACCGCTCGCAGCATGACTTTCGGTGCTGGCACTGGACGACCCGGTTTGGGACGCACGCCCCGGTCCGCCGCTACTTCTCAACATGGGAACACCTCCTGAATCGGGTTGACGAAACTAACTCGGTGCGCATGGGCAGGGCGGGCACAGCCGTGCGCAAGTCAGATGAGAAGAGGCTGTTCGGGTCCGGCCGGAGGCAGCGCCGTGAATCCACCGGACATCGTTTCGAAAAGCTCGAACATCGCGTCGTCCTCATCGCTGCCGTCGCACCGCGGAAAATGGAGTCGTCTGCAGTACGCGATCATCTCGCGCCATTGCTCCTGCGCTGCCACTGGTCTGCCGCGCTCGCTATGCGGTATGTGCCGCGACAACGCCCGCAGCGCCCGCGGGTCGCCGGCCTGCGCATGCAGCAGCGACAGGCATTGCGCGGGCGAGACCGCCGACAGCGCTTCCATGGCCAGCAGCAATTGCACGTGATCGTCCGGATGGGGAAGGCCCAACACCTCCGGAAGACATTCCTGCAATCGGCCGCCGGCGATATCGTGCAATGCGATGTGCAGCACGCGCCCATGATCGTCGCGCTGCGATTGATGCACGCTGGCGCCCTGCGTCCGATGCCAGCGCGCCAGCGCCTCGAAATTCACGCGCAGCGCTGAGCCCAGGCCGTCGGCGGGCGCATCGCTACGCTCAGGATCCAGCGCGCCCCTGCGGATCTGCGCGATGTCCTTGGCGCCCAGGTCGGACACGCGCAGCAACAATCGCCCGCCGCTGGTCTGGAGCAATGCCGACAGCGCGCGCATCGCCCCATACGGAAGCGTGAAGGCAGCGTTGTCGATGGACTGCCGATAGGTCGAGAGCAGCCGCATCACGCCGTCGCGCCGGGTCGTCGCACGCCAGTCCAGACCGCCGCGACCGTCGCGCCAGGCCTCCATCAGTTCGCCGGAGCGTGAGGCGAACAGACCCTGCGAAAGCGATGAAATCCCTTCGTGCGCCAACACCACGATGGGATTGCGGACGATGTGCGCCGGCATGCGCGCGCTCTGCCGATGGGCGAACGGGCTATCGGGCGACGCATGATCGCGGAACGAGTGATCCAGGAACGCATGATCGAGAAGCAGACTGCCGTTGGACACCAGCGGTTTCAGCAGCGGATGCGCGGCCAGGCGGGCATGGTGAGCGCTGTCGACGCAGCAGGCCATGTAGCGGATCGGTGCGCCGCGGGGCGCGCGACCAGAGAGCGCCTTCAACACCCGCCACGCCCGTTCGCCTTCGGCGGGCGCAAGGTCGATCACCCACACGACCTCGGCCGGATCGATCGCATGCGTCGCCAGACCCGTGAGCTGGAACGCAAGCACGGTCTGCGCATCGTCCTCGGCTTCGCGCAGCGCACGCACGCGCCCGGCCATCCATGCCGCGCGGGCCGCGCCGCCGAAAGGTCGAAGCGTGGCTGCGCCATGGACGGGATCGTGCGCCGGGTCGGGGCCGATCACCATGCCCCGCTCCGCACCGCGCTTCTCCACCGCGGCCGATCGCGCCCGCAGCAGCGCGGGACCATGCGCGTGCCGATGCCGTATCGCGGACGCGCGTTCATGTCCGATCCTTGAAGGGCGACAGCCCGCCGTTTTTCCTGCGTGCGATCAACATCAGCGCGAACGGGGTCGAATCCGGACCTTGGTTTGCGCCGGCCTGGGTTCCCGGCATCTTCGCCGATGGATGCTCCGGAATGGCGTGCTGGCCGATGGTCTGCGCCGTGCCGTGCAATGCGCGCAGTATCTGCACGCTTTGCCCGAAGGTCGACAGCAGCCCGGAGCGCGGCCCTTCGTGCACATCGTGTCCCGGGTTGACGGATGCATGCAGGGATCCGGACATGTGCATGGGCGACAAGGATGCCGGCGCCGATGCCTTCTGCATCTCTTTGGTCACCAGGCGCAGCGCGCGCATCGCCTGGAACCCGTGACCAAGGGACGACAACAGCCCGGGCTTGGGCGATTGCTGCAGCCTGGCGAGCGCAGCCACATGCGTCTGCGCCTTGGCCGCCGCAGGGCCGGCATGCTTGAACGCTGCCGCCGCGGCCGGCGACGACGCCGCAGCCGCCTTGAACGCCGACCCGGCCGACTGCAGAGGCGTAGGCGTTTCCTTGGCCATTTCGCGCGTCACCTGGCGCAGCGAATGCATCGCCGACACGCCGTGGCGCAGCGAAGACAGCAGGCCGCGATTCGGCTGCGCCAGCGCCTTGAGGTGCGGCGCCGCCGCCTTGACGGCGGGCGCCGCACGCTTGAAGGCCGCCTTGGCCGCGGGCGACGAATTGGCCGCGGTTTTCAAGGCTTGTTTGACGTTCACCGGCGCGTGTCCGTGCGACTGCGCGCCTTTGGGTATCGCGATGCGCATCTTCGCTGCGATCAGAACCGCAACGGGCTTGGCGGCCGGCGACTTCGCGGCCGGGCCCTGGCGTGTCGTGCTGCTCATGAACGTCGACTCATGATCCTGCTCCTGTGCGGTATGGAGAACGACTGCGGCGATGTTGGACGTCGGCTCACGCAGCCGGCGGATGCCCGGCCGCCGGGTCGCCCAGTCCCAGCAATTCGAAGATGTTGATCTGTCCGCCGCAGCGCACGAACACCTCGCTGTAGAGCTGCGCGGTATTCAGGCCGCCCCAGGCCACGGCGCGCCGGATGAGATACGGCACCGGGCTGTGGGGTTCGATGGTTTCCAGCGCATGCGCGATATCGGCGAGCGCCGCATAGACCTCGCGCCGGTCCAGAGACCCCATCGCAGCGCTTTCGCTACGCGCATCGCCATCTCCATCTCCATTGCCCGCAGCGTCGGACACCCTGTCTTCGGTGAGCGCCGCTGCCGGCATGGACACGCCGCGCTTGCGCGCTTCGGCCGCCAGCACCACTTCGATGCGCTCCAGCAGATTGCGCATGGCGCTCAAGCCCGGTGCGTCGTCGCCGAACTGCGCATCCAGCGTTGCTTCCATTGTCTGCAACGCGACCAGGCCCTCGCCGAGGCAGCGCTGGAGAAACACGATCCGTTCGTTCGACGTGCATGCCAGCGCCGCGCCCACATCGCCCAGCGTCGCGCCCTCGATCTCGGCTTCGCGCTGCTTGCCCAGGCTGGCGCGCAGCTGTTCGTTGCGCTGCGCCTGTTCCCAGTCGTTCCAGGCGTAATCGCGGCCGCTGCCGGTCGCGGTGATGGCCACCCGCCGCAGCGACGGCAGCAGTTTCTGACCGATCCACACCAGTAGATTGATGCGATGCTCGCTGTCCTGCGGATGCAGGCCGGCGCCGTACCGCACGAACAGCGCGTCGATCAGGCCCAGGCATGGCGCCAACGCCTGGAAACCGCTGCGTGCGATCAGCGCTTCGAACAGCCACGCCGCCAGTTGCAGATCCTTGCTGCGCATTGCCATCGCGGTGGCCGCCAGTTCGCTGGCCGCGACCCAGTTGGCGCGCTTGAGCTCGCGCTCCCAGGCGCCCAGAGGCAGGCTGGCATCTTCTTCCTCGCGCTCATGGCGGATGCGGCGATAGCTTTCGTCCTCCGCAGCGGGCCGGCCTTCGGGCGCAGCGGCCGAAATCGGGGCGAGCAATGCCTCCAGCGTCAGCCCGACCGTCGCCTGGAAGTAGCGATCGGTGTCGTGTGCATGGTCGGATGCATGGTCTTGTGCATTGCTGTTCATACGCTCATCTCCAGTGCCACCGTTTTCAATCGAGTCATGCGTCCATCGATTCCGCGTCCGCATCCGCAGGTCTCCGCAGACGCAGCCCCTACTCCACCGGTGCGCTGCGCGGGAAATCCGCGGGCAGCGCGATCGTTTTCTGTGTCTGCGTCTTCGGGTCGACGCCCGTGAGCAGCCAGGTCATGAACACTTTCGCCTCGCTGCGCGCCGGCTTGCCGTCCGCGCCCGCCACCTGGCTCTGCACCGGCACGCTGAAGCCGAGCAGGATCTGGTCGGGTTCCTTCGCATTGCTGCCGGGCAAGCGGTAGGTATCGATGAAGCGCAGCAGCGCCCACGGCCCGCTGGCGTCGAAGCTCGCGCTGGCGTCCTGCACGCTCAGGCCCGGTTGCGCGGGGTCGGCCTGCGGGCGCCACTGCGACCGCGCCGCCCAGCGCAGTTGCAGGGCGACGCTGTCGCCGGGGTACCACTGCAGGGCTTTGAGACCGTTCGGGAACACCGATTCCGCGCCTTCCACGTCCAGGCGCCAGGTCAGCATCTGGTCGCTGCCGACCGATCTGGCGGTTTCCGCCGGGAACACCGGCGTCAATCCAGTGACCGCCATGTCGCCCGGCGCGCCGACGTTATTCGCGAAGAATGCGGCCAAAATGTCGAGGTCCGCGATGAAGCGTTTGGCGCTGCGCCAGCGATCGTTGTTCATCGCGTTCAAAGCGGCGGCGATGCTGTCGCGCTGATCGGCGTAGTCGAGGAAGAACGTGCGCGTTGCCGCGAGTCCCGCATCGCGGGCGCCGATGTCGCCGAAGGGGTAGCGGCCGGCAAGATCGCGATTGAAGCGCGTCGCCAGCGCGCCATACAGCGCTTCGGCCTGCGCCTGGCGCTGGTCTGTGCAGCGCAGTTGCACCTGGCGTTCCAGCTTGCGGCGACGGTCCGAGAACAGGTCGTTGCCGAATTCGGGCGAGGTGTAGGCCGCGAGCACGCTGGCGCAGTTCGCGTAGGTCATGCCGGTCAGCTGGGCGACGAAATAGGCATCCAGATTGGCGACCTGGCCCGCGGGCTCCTTGCCCTTGGTGTAGCGATCGAGCTCGTCGCGCGTGCTGCGCCAGAACGCCGCGGTCTGCGGCGTGTCGCGCCAGGCGTCGTCGACGCCCGGGGTATCGCTGAGCAGGGCCAGGAACGGGTCGGCGTATCCGGCCAACACCTCCGCACGCGCCACCTGGCGGGCCAGATAATCCTTGGTCACCGGCAGGCCGCCGAAGGTGAACAGGGTGTCCGTGCCCACCGCGACCGTCGGCGCATACAGCAGACTGCTGTCGGCCAATGCATCCACGCCGCCGAGGTTGTCCGCGGCGAATCCGCGCGCGCACTGGCGCACTTCGGCGCCGCCATCGGAGAACCCATAACTCGCGTAGGCGTTCAGCACGGTCTTCAGCGAATCCAGGCCGCGCGCCAGTTCGTCGCCGACCCTGGTCAACTGTGCGTTGGTGCGTGTGGCGGCCTCCAGATCGGCCTGCGACTCGGGCGGAACCCGCTGCGCGCGGCGCAGCGCATCGTCCAGCGCGTGCCCCAGCGACGCGCGCGCCAGCGTGTCGTACAGCGGCAGCGCGCCGTCGGGCAGTTTCGGCAGTTTCCGCGACTTGGCGAAGGCTTCGTATTGCTGCAGATAGCCCGCGGCCTCGGCGATTTCGTTCGAGCGCCATTCCGCGGCGGCGCCCACGCATGCGAAGGGCCGCGCCGAGGTCAGCTGCATGAAGGGCAAGGACACCAGCGCCGGCAATCCGGACAGTTCGCCCTGCAGTTCCGGCGCCATCACCAGTCCGTCCTTGCCGGCAACGAACATCGGGCCGTAAGGCGCCAGGGTCATCGTGGCCAGGGTCTGCATTTCCGGTTCATGGCATTGCTTCGCGCTGAACCGCTGCAGCATGCCGTCCATGGTCATGCCCTGCATGGTCGCGATGTCGCCGTAATACGCGATCAGCACATCCACATCGGCCTTGTTGGCGTTGACGATTTCCTGACAGGGATTGCGCTCGGGCGAAGACCCCAGCCACGACCGCTGCACCCAGGCCAACCAGATGCCCATGCGCCGGGTGTTGTCGAGGATCGGCGGCTGGCCTTCGTCCAACCGCGCCAACAGATCGTCGCCTACTGCGACTTCACGCCCCAGCGCCGCACGCAGGCTCGCGCTGCGCGCATCCATCGCCGCGGCCAGACGGGCGTGCAGACCATTGGGCATCACCGGCTGCTGGACGTCGGCGATATCGCGGAACGCATTGTCCAGCACACCGCCCTTGCGCCATGCCTCGGGCGGCAGGGCTTCGTCGTAGGCATAGCGCAGTAGACTGTCCAGCGTCGAGATCAGTTCGCGCTCTTCCATGGTGCCGCTGCTCGAAGACAGCGTCTTGAAGCGCAGCAGGTTCTCTTCGAGGCTGCGGGCGTCGACGATGAGCGTACGGAAATCTTCGCGCTGCTGCGACAGCACGGACGTCGGCGCGCTGGTAACGCCGCGCGTGGAGGCCAGCAGTTCGCCCGCGCGCTGTTCCAGCACGCAGGACAGCGTCGGCATCAACACCTTCTCCACCATCGAACGGCCGATCACCGTGGCGCTGCCGCTGGTCAGGCGGCTATCCACCCACGACAGCGGAATGAACAGGTAGCGCGAGCGGGTATCGATCTTCGAGACATGCTCGAGCAGCGGATAGACATCCTCGCGGGCCAGACATTCGCCGCTGCCCGCGGGCGGAATACGGGGCGCGATCTTCTCCAGCGAATCGATGGCGCCGACGATCATCTCGACCTGCTTCGAGACCCGATAGCCGGCAAAACCGAGCGCCGCGAACACGCCGATGCCGGCGGCGATGGCGGCGATCTGCAGACGCCGGATCAGCGTATTGCGCGACCAGAGACCCTGCCGGGTCGGCCTGGCCAGCGCCGGCTCGCGCAGCAGTTTTTCGGAGACCAGCGCATCGACGAAATCCACGTCGTCGCGCGGCCCCTCCGCACTGGCGCCGTTGGCCTCGACCGAGCCGGTGAAGTACATGCCTCGGAACAGATAGCCGCTCTGCCATGCTGTGGTGCGGAACACCGTTTCCAGCCACTGCGCCAGCGGGTCGCGCAGGCTGCGGAAATGTCCGGGAAACAGGAAGAATCCATCGACATCGTCGATCTTTTCGCTCAGCGCCGCCACATCGACCTGGACCTCGCGCATGCGCGCGCCGATCCGGTCGAACGCGGTCTCCGCCCACGCCGACGGCTGCAGGGTCTGGTCCTGCGCGATGGCGGAATAGCCGACCATCTCGCCGCGACGCGCGCAGTCCTGGCTCTGCCAGAACGCGGTGAAGCCCGGAATATCGTCGCAATGGGTCACCACGACATAGGCCGGCAGCATGAATTCGACGCTGGCCTGCAGGAGGCTGATCTGTCGGTTCACGTTTTCGGCGAGCGCGACGCGCTGCGATTGCTTCGCATGCAGCAGGGTGCGCGCCGATACGCACAGTACGATGCCGTCGAGCGCCCGTTCCGGGCGCAGCGCATTCAGTTGTTCCAGGCCTTTGTTCCACTGCTTTCCGTGATCGCTGCCGGGCTCGGCGGCGGCCAATTTGCCGTCGCCGTCGATCAGGACGCCGTAACGGAAGTACGACCACGCCATGCCCTCGGCCTGTAGCTGATCGGCATGCGGCGGCGGGTGATGCCGCCATGTGGCCGATACCGATTCGATCAGGCTGCTCTTGCCGGCGCCCTGTTCGCCCAGCACCAGCAGCCAGGGTTGCGCATAGCGCCATTCGCGACGGGTGGACAGGTAATCGATCGCATCGAGAAAACGCTTGACGTACGCCCACACGCGCGCGCAGATGCCGCACTTCCCGTCCTTGCCGCCGGGAATCAGGGTCGCTGGGCTGCGCAGGCGCCTCACAAGCACCGCGACGATCACGATCGCGACCAGAACGCCGGCCACCGCGAGCGATGTCCTGAACAGATCGAGATTGCCCAGATCGATCTTGTCCAAGCCAAGCTTGTCCAGACCGAGATTGTCCAGACCGGACGTGTCCGCGCCGGCCTTGTCGAGGCCGGTCTTGGGCAACGCGTCGCTGACGGGCTTCGGACTCATTCAGCCCTTCCCCACCGTGCTGCGGAAAGGCTCGATCAGCAGCAGCCACATCGCGCTGGAGATCGCCAGGTATGCGATCAACAGCACGACCGCGCCGGTATACCAGGGCGACAGCGGCGCGAGGCGCTCCGGCGTGCCGCCCGCCTGCAACTGCTGCAGCGTCTGCGGGAACGCGGTCTCCATCGCGCGGCCGCCGTGCTCGCGTTCGACCAACCGGAACAGCCGGTTGCGCAGGGCGTGCAATTCGCTGTCGTCGCGCGCGCCGCGGTAACGGCCCTTGAACCCGAGCTGCAGCGCCATGACCATCATCGCCGCCAGATCGACCTGCAGTGGATCCGGCGTGTGCGGATCCAGCAACGCATCCGCCATCTCGAAGAAACGCATGCCCGCATTGCGCGAATGGAACAGCGTGTGTTCCATCAGCACATCGACCCACGCATCGCGCCCGGCCCAATCCAGTTCCAGGATGAACACTTCATCGGTCAGCGCGGCCATCACGTACATGGCCTTGCGATGGGCGTCGATTTCCGCCGGCGTACCGCTGCGGGACACCTCCTTTTCCTGCGCGCGCAGCACCCCGGCGAGTTTCGCGCTGAGCCGCGCGGCGAGTTCGCCCGAATCGCTCGACGGCAGTTCGTCGCCCACGACGAGCTGCGCGCCGAGACGTCCCTCGGCGATCGCCAGCTTGCTGCCCGCCACCGCCTCGAAGAATTCGGCGAAGCGCGCCAGCAGGAACAGGGGGGCGCCGATGCGCTCAGGCATATCCGGGCCCTGTCGGTGATGCCGGAGACGAAGGTGCAGCCGTCGACGCCACGATCGATGCCGTGGCCGCTGGCGCCTTGCCGGTCGCATGCTTGCGGTGGTGGAGGATGATCGCGGCCGGCGCGTTCATCGCATCGCCCTGCACCACCATGGCGCGGCCCGCGCGGAAACTGTCGACCGGGCCCTGCGGCATTTCCAGACGCTGACTGCTCACCGCGCAGATCAGCGCGTTGGCGCGCAGTCCCAACCCGGCCACCTCGCGCGCGCTGAGCACGCGCACCGATGCGCCCGGCAGACGACGCTGGCGCAGCACCGGCAGCAGGTCTTCGCTGGCGATGCGCGCTTCGCTCAGCCAGGCCTGCAAGTCGTTCGCGGTCTGCCCTTCGCGCGTGCGCAGTTCCAGATAGACGGTCTGCGGGCTGTCCTCCGGAAGACGACGCTCGTAGGTGCCCTCGCCCACGCGGATGAACTCCGGGCTGTCCCAATCGGTATTGATCAGCGCCAGCTTGCGCTTCACGAACGCCAGTGCGGACTGGAATTGCGGGTAACAATCGGCATGCCGGTAAGGATCCATCGCCAGCGGACGCGGGTTGCCGCCGACCGCCGCCATGCGTCCGACGATCTGCGCCATCGCCCACCACGCCTGCGCGGGCGACGACAGCGGATCGAACAGGATGGTATCGATCAATGGCAGGCACGCCGCGACTTCGCGCGCGACGCGCAGGTGCATGCGCGCCTCCTCGCCCAGCACCGCGACGGATTCCGGCGCATCGTCGACGGCCGTACCGGCCAGTTCGCGAAGTTTCCCCCACATATCGTTGCGCAGCGAGGCGAACTGCTGCTGCAGCCCCTGCGCGCCGAGGAACGCCGATGCGCCGATGCGGAACATCGGCGGGTGATACGCCGTCAGCGCGACGGCGCCATACGCATCGCGGATGACTTCGAGCAACTGCAGCGCGTGATAGCCCGATGGCAGATCCTTTTCCGAGAACAACTCGAAGCGCGCGCGCTGCCGCTCCACCACCACATCGCCGATACCGGTGACTTCGTCCAGCGTCTTCCTGCCGGGCAGGTTCTCGTAGCGGCGGATGGTGGTGCTGGGCACGTCCAGCGCGCCGGACCGCGGCGGGATCGCAAGAAAAACCCGTACGGGCGCTGGCGCACCGTCGGCGGCGAACCTGGCTTCCACGGTCAGCTTCAGCTCAAAACCGGAGGTCATCGCCCGATACGTCAGCGGCAGACCGTCCGGCATCACCGCATCGCACTCGATGACCCGGACCACGCCGTCGGCCAGACGCGTGGCGTCCAACTGCAGATGACGCACGCCCCAGGCGTTCGGCGTCAGACCGATCAGGCGCTGATGCAGCATCGCCTGCCACTGGATATCGTTCTGCTGGAAATGCTGCGGCGACAGCAGCATGCCTTCGGACCACTGTACGGGGTCGGGCAGAAATTCGTTGTCGGTCATGCGACGTTCCTCATTGTGCTGCTTTCATCTGTGCTGCCTTCATCGGTGCTGCGTTCGTGGTTCTGCATTCACTTCCGCTCCAATGCGATGGAGGTCGACTGTAGCCGCAGAGTGGCTTTTTTGTACGGCGCCAACGCGATCAGCGGCCAGCCTTCCGGCGCGACGTAGTTGGCGAATGCATAGACGGCGAAGCTCTTCTTGACTTTCTTCGGAAGCTTCACCGCGAAGCTGGCGCTGGGCGTATCGACTTCCAGCGAAACGACTTCGATCGCCGTCGCCAACTCTTTCTGCAGCGCGTCGCGCTGGCGGAACCAGTCCGGCCCTGTTTTCGGCAACCGCGCCACGACGCTGTCGTCGTAGACCACCACGATGTCGATCTGGGTCGCATTACCCTGATTGGCGCCCTGTTCCGCGATCATCGTGAGGCTTCGCAGATCGGTGCGCGGCGGCCCGATGCCCAGCTTGCTCTTGATCGAACCGCAGCCGGCCAGCAGGCTCAACGCCAGGATCGCGATGAGTCCGCGACGAAGGACGCTCACGACAATACTCACGACAGCACCAGCACGCGGAACTGCGTCGGCACCAGACAGACGCCGACCGCGTTGGGAAGCGCGCCGTTCTGGCCGTTGATCGAGGTCATGCGCGACACGAAGATCGCCCCCACCAGCAGTTTGAAGCTGCCCAGGAAGGAACGCTTCGGCCCCATGCACATGCCCGACACCACGCCGACGCCGGCATCGGCCGTGCTCAGCACGCTGATGGTGATGAGATTCTCGACCAGACCACCGCCGTACAGCACGTTGAACACGGTAGGGATGTTGGTGATCGAGAAGTCGATGTTCACCTCGGGCACCGGGACGATGCCGACGATGCACACGTCAGGGAATCCGAGACTCATCACGCCGAGATTGTTGTTTGCGAACATGGCTCAGCCCATGCTGATGCGTTCGGCATCAACCTTGATGTCGCGCGCGGCGGTGATGAGTGCGTCGTTGCCGTGCAGGCGCAGCAGCGCGCGCACGTCGAGCAGGTATTGACCGACCTTGCCGACGTAATGACTGGCCTGTTCGACGATGGAATCGGCGGCCGTGACGAACAGATTGCGGCCGTTCAACGACAGCGTTCCGCCGGCCGCGCTGAGCGAGGCTTCGCCGGCGCTGCCCAGATGCAGGCTCTCGCCGGCATGCAGGGCGATGTGCGCCTGGCGCAGCGCGACAGCGGCCGCCCCGGGAACGCTCAGATGGGCGGTTTCGCCTTCGTTGCGCGCGAGAATATGCAGTACGTGGCACAGGCCATCGACGGTGGCGCCTGCGAGCACGCGGTCGCCGATCTGCGGTTCCACCAGACAGCTGACGGCGCGCACCGCGCGCATGCCGTTGCCGAGCAGGCAGCTGCCGTCGTCGAACAGCAGCGCGATGCGCGTGTCGGCGAGTGCGGCCGGGACGACCGGCGCCACGGGTGCGGTCGGGTCGGCGTTCAAGGTGCGCATGGGACGTCCTCCAATTCCAGGGTGGGAGCTTCGATGTCGAGCAGGGCCGCGTTGGTGCCGCGCATGCCCTTGCGTTTCGCGCTGCGCATGCGCACGCCTGTCTGGCGGGTGTTGTGGAAACTGCTGTTCTGCAACTGCACGCGCACGAATTCGCCGTCGTCGATGGTGGCGTGATCGAAGCGCGTATCGCGCAGGTCGCAATCGCTGAAATGGATTTCGCGCATGCGGCTCTTTTCCCAGCTGATCTCGCGCATGGCGCAGTGCTCGAAACGCACGCCTTCGAGCACCGCGGCATGGAACAGTGCGCCGTGCAGATCGGCGCCGCGCACGCTGCAGTTCGCGAGCCGCGCCGACAGGAACATCCCGCGCCGGGCGCGCAGCCCGTCGAGGTTTGCGCCCTCGAAATTCACCTGGATGCAGCCGGATTCGCCCAGATCAGCGCCGCGCAGATCGGCGCCGCGCAGATCGCTGCCCTGCAACTGGCAGCGCACCAAGCGGCTACCGGCCAACTGCTGGCCGCGCAGATCGTTCTTCATCAGCGCGCTCAGCGTGGCATGCAGCCCGTTCAATGCGGTCGTGCGCAGATCGGTATCGCAAACCGCCGCCTGATCGAGCACCGCATCGCGCATGTCGGCGCTGTCCAACTTCGCCTGCCACAGCACGCTGCGCTCCAGGCGCACGCCGCGCATGGCCGCGCCCGAGAGATCGCAGCCGCTGGCCGCGCTGCGTGCGATGTGCGTGCCCTGCCAATCGGAACCGGTCAGGTCGCAGTCGACCAGTACCAGCTGCGCCGGGTCGCCGATCGGCATGCGCGCACCGGCCAGCCCGCAGCGCACGAACGTCGTATTGGACAGCGCCGCCGCACGCAGATCAACATCGCGCATGTCGCAGTCGATGAAGGTGCAGTGGCCCAGATTGCTGCCGTTGAAGTCGGCAGCCGTCAGGTCGCACTTCTGGAACACTCCGCCCACCAGCGTGCGTGCGCGCATCGACAGGGTTTTCAGCGACAGGCCGCTCACCGGCCGCGACAGGCGGAGCAGACGGGCGATGTCTTCCCAGGTCGCGCTGGGCGCTGCGGCGACGGTCCGGTGCGTGACGGTCGGGCGCGTGATGGTCGGGGGCATAGAAGCGCTCATGACAGCCTCGCCGGTCGATCGACGCGCGCGCCCGCCATCCTGGCGCCCTGCATGACCGCCTCGCTCATGTCGACCTGCACCAGCATCGCGCCTTCCAGCCCGGCATCGCTGAAGTCGGCCTTGCGGCACATCGACTGGAAGAAGCTGGCCTTGCCCGCATCGATTTCGCGCAGGTTGCTGCGCATGAACAGCGAACGGTACAGCTGCGCGTCGCGCATGCTCGCACCGCTGAGGTCGGCCTCGCCGAAATCGCAGCTGCTCAGCACCGCGCCGTCCATGCAGGCGCCGGTCAATGCGCTGCCGCGCCAGCCGCATTTGTTGGCGCGCAGCAGCGAAAGTTTACTGTTCCGCCAGTCGGATTTGCCGCCGGCATAGACCGTATCGAGACTGGCGCCCTGCCATGAACTGCCGGCGAGCGATGCATCCATCAGCACGCTGCGGCTGAGCGTCGCGCCGTCGAAACAGGCGGCGGTGAAATCCGCAGACGGCGCGACGCACATGCGCCAGCGCGCGCCCACCCAGCGGCTTCGCGGCGCCTTGGCGTGCATCAACACCGTTCGGGCAAGCTGGCTGTCGTCCAGCTGCGCATCGCTCAGATCGATGCGCATCAGCAGCGCATCGTCGAGCACAGCGCCGCGCAGATCCGCACCGGACCAGTCGGCATCGAAGGCATGCACGGACTTCAGCACCGCATTCGCGAACGTGGCGGCGCGTGCCGATGTACCGCACAGATTGGCGCCCTGCAGACACGCAGCGGAGAAATCCGCTTCATCGAGCCGCGCGGCGGTCAGCGCGGCTGCGGACAGATCCGCGCCGGCCAGACAGGCCCCGCGCAGATCGGCGCGTTCCAGTTGCACTTCACGCAGATCGGCGCCGCGGAGGTCGGCGCCACGCAGATACGCCCCTGCGAAATCCCGGCCGGCCAGCAATTCGCCCGCACGATGCATCGCCAGCAGGCGTGCGCCCAGCGCCTGCGCCACGGGATCGGGCAGCGCGTCCTTCAGGGTCGTCGGCTCCGGCGCAGCGGTCCGCGCCGCTCGCTGCAGCGCGGGCAATCCGGCCAGCCCCGCGCGCGCCTCGGCCAGCTGCTGCGGGTCCACGCTGCCGGGCGCGGCCTGTTCGGCGAGCGCCAGCGCTTCGGCCAGTTCGGGCGGCAGCGGCGCCTGTTGGGCCGGCGTGTGCAGGTCGTACGCGGGCTGCGCCGCACGCGCCAGCGCGGCATCGGTCTGCTCGGCAAGGGTTTTTTCCGGCAGCGATGGCGGTGCGGCGGGCAACTGTCCCGGCAGGGCCGCGAGTCTGGCTTCGCCATCGCGCCGGGCCTGATCGGCCAGCACCTGCGCGCATGCGTACAGTTCGGCCAGGTCGAAATCGCCCTCGGCCAGCGCATCCGCCGACACGGCCGTCAGCGACGGCGCGGGCGCCTGCAGAGGCTGATGATCCGCCGGTTTCGCCATGCCGCTGCGCTGCCAGAATTCTTCCATCGTTTCGTCCAGCAGCGCCTGCCGATGCGCCTGCGCCGCCAGCGCCTGCCGCGCGCGCGCGGCGTCGCGTTCGGCCTGCGCCTGCGGGCTGCGCAGCGGCGCCAGCTGCGATTCGTTGAACGCGTGCAGCGCCGCGGTGTGCGGGTCGCGCCGCAGCGCCATGACCTCGCGATAGTGGGCGATGTCGCGCGGACGCTCCGCCGCATCGTAGGCCACCATCAGCGTATCGATATCGAGCGCGTCGCTGTCGGTCACCGGCACTTCGCCGCGATAGACCATCAGCCCGACGTCGACTTCCGGGAAGAACCACACGGTGTCGCAGTGCAGCGCCACTTCCTGGGCCGCATCGGCGCCCTGCCCCTGCGCCAGCACATCTTCTTTTTTGAGTACGAAAGCACGCGCCTGCATGGCCGGAAGACTGCCGGCGATCGCCGATCGGGTGGGATGCACGCCTTCCAGCCGATACGCTTCTCCACCGGCGATGCGGCCGCGGAACTGCTGGTCCGGCGGTGCGAGGTTGTAGATCGAGAAATCGAAATCGCGCGGCAGGCCCGGGAAATCCTCGGCCAGCCAGCGCTGGTCGTACGTGCCGCTGGCTTCGCGCTTGCGCCTGGCGTGCGCTAGCTGTTGAGGGGCGTACGCGGCATACGGCTGATCGAGACGACCCGGCACGACCGGCCGGTCCGGATACTCGATGTTGGGCATCTTGCCCCCCTGCACCTGCAGCCACGACAGCGGCGGCAGATGACCGCAGCCCAGGGGATTGTCGTGATCGGCGCCGCCGTAGGCGCGTTCCAGCGTCAGCGGCATCGTGGTGAATGGCGTGGGCGCATGCACGCAGACCGCGCGCGACCATGTGCGGTCCCAGCGACGGTCGCCGATCACCCGCAGCCGCTTGTCCACCGGGCCGCACTGCAGGCGCACCTGCATCGATTCGACCGGCTTCGGCGCATGCGCATTGCCGCACAGCATGATTTCGGCATGCGCCTTGGGCAGCACGTGATCCAGCGGCTGCCCCGCCGGCAGCTTCGGCAGCACGAGTGGCCACTGCAGATTGTCGATCAGGAAACGTTCGTCGCTGCTGCCCAGCTTGAAGAATCCCAGCGCGGCGATCGACAGCCGATGCCGGCCCTGGAACCGATAAGGCTGATGCAGGATTCCCAGCGTGAGCGGCTTGATGATCTTCATCGTTCACATCACCAGCACGATCAAGGGAATCTGCATCACCGGCCCGTTGAGGTCGATGTTGGCCTGCGCGGATTTCGCCGAGACGTGTACGCCCGGCCCGGCCACTTCCACGGTGGTGCTGGGGCCGGTGACGCTGACGCTGTTGGATTCTCCGTTCACGCTCAGCGTGTTGTTCATGATCGTCATGGTCATCCGGTTTTCGATGCCGGTCATGGACACGGTGTTGCCGGTGCCCTGCAGACTCAGATCGATATTCGCGCCGACCAGCGAGTTGCGGTTGCTCGCGATGGTGGCCGAGTTGCTGTTGCTGAATCCGATGGCGTCATTGCTGTTGTTCGCGCCGATGGTGGTGGAACTGGTCTGTGCGACGACGTGTGTGATGTTGTGGACGATGTTGTGGGTGCTGTGATTGGTGCTGGTGCCGTCGATAGTGCTGCTGTTGGTGGATGCGCCGCTGATGGTGGTTCTGGATGTCACATCGCCGATGTGGGTGCTGTCGTTCTCGACGTTGCCCTCGTAGTTGGCGACAGATTTGGTGTTGCCGTGGCTGTCGCTGCTGGAATACGTATCGCCCCACACTACCGAATGCGAGGACTGCACCGCCGCCTGGGCCTCCGCGCTCGGGGTCTCGGGCTGGATCAACGCCGGATCGCTCTTGCCGATCACCGACTGATGGTGGCTGGAGCCGGCGGCGCTGAAACTCTTCTGCTCCAGGCTCCACGACTCGCTGTAGGTGGAACCGAAAGACAGGGATTCGCTTAGCACCCCTTTTTCGGCGTTTTCCGATGTCGAATAGCCATAGTTGCCGCCGCGCGAATACGACGCATCGCGAAATTTCCCGGTGGAATAGGCATCTTCCACCAGTTTGACGGCGGCGCTGACATCGGCGCGGCTCCAGGGCTGGCCGAAGCGCACGCTGCGGCTGTCGCCGTAACTGGTCGAGAAACTGTTGCCGGCCTGGGTATGCGCGGTCCAGCCCGAATCGGTGATGGTCTTGCTGCCGTCGGCCTGCACGATGTTCTGGATCTCGGGCAGTTCGGACTCGTCGTTGGCGCGCGATACCCAGACGCTGGTGCCGACTTCCGGAATCGTCTGCATGTGCCCGGCGAGCTTCACCCACACCGGCGGCGCGTCGGGGCCGTCGCAGGAGAAGCGCACGTGCACGCCCTTGGCGTTGAGGCGCGGATGCACGCCCTGGCTGTCCATCAGCGGCTGGCGGCCCAGACTGAAATCGTCCGGCACGTAGTACGGCCAGTCCTGCACCGCTTCGCTGCCTTCGGGCGTGGTGACATGCGCCAGCACCATGCCCTGCTGGGTGTCCTGCAGACCGACCGCCGACACCAGGCCGGTCGCCAGCGTGGCGTTGAACTGGTTGGTGTACTGGCCGTCCAGGCTGGAGCTGTGCTGCACGTGGGTCAGCACGAATTCCACGCCCGCCAGCTCCGGACGCACATCGTCGCCGGTGTAGTCCGACGGCGTGGGCGCCATGCTGAAGCGATGGCCGACGCGGAACGCCGGGCAGAAGCTGGCGCCGCTGAACTGCACGTTGGCGGTGTGCATGGCCAGTTCGGTGGACTGCGCGTATTCGCGCACTTCCTTGTCGCTGAAGCCGTACTGCACGATCTTGTACTGCTTGAACGGCAGTTCGCCGGGATCGGGCCGGCTGTTGGCGCGGAAACTGGTGAAGGTCGCCAGCGGGTCGCCCGGCTGGGTCACGTCCCAGGCCTCGCTCTGGAGGGTGAACACGCCTTCGACGCCGCTGATCCCCATCGACTGCTGGTAGTTGTACTGCGATACCACGTCGTACTGGTGCATGCCCAGTTCGTCCATGCCGCTGTACGTGTAGCGCAGCGGCGCGTTGCCCGACAGCGCCGGCGGATACGCGACCTGATTATCGAACACCATCACGTGGCGTTTGGCTTCATGCTTGAAGTAATAGAACACGTGCGCCTTGGTCATCAGCCGACGCATGAATTCGAGGTCCGACTCGCCCGCCTGCAGCCAGTCCTGGATCCGGGTGGAGGCGATATTCGTGCTGCCTTTCAGACCGTCGAAGGACGCTTCGATACGGTGCTCGCGGCACAGCTGCTCCAGCACCTCGCGCAGACTCTTCTGCGCGAAGATGCGATAGCGGTTGGTGAGACTCATGCGCCACGCCGCGGGCCGCATCGTCACGCGGTACACGCCGGGCGCCTCGATCGCGAACGCCGCGACGATGCCGTTGAACAGGGCGAACAGTCCCTTGGGGTCGCTGCCGTCCAGCGCGCGCATGAAGGCTTCGTGGCCCACATCGGGATCGTCGTCCGGCGTGATGCCGATGCCCACCGTCAGCGGCCGGCCGATGATCTGCGAGAACACCAGCGGTTTGCCCGCGCCGGTCTTCACGGTGTCGCCGTGCAGCTCCAGCTGATACTCGAACAGATCCGACACGCTCTCCTGCCCCTGGAACTGCACCAGGCGCAGCGCGCTTTCGCCGAGGATCCGGCCCTGCGGCATGTCGATCCGGCAGTGCTGGAACAGCAGCGGCTGTTCGACCAGTTCGACCGCGCTGCCGGCGATGGGATCCAGCGGCAGGTTCACGCGGCGGCCTCCCCGTCCAAGCGGTCGAAGGCCTCGACCGTGAAGCGCAGCGGACGCTCGGTGCGGCGCTCAAGCCAGGCGGTCCGGCCCAGACGCGGCCCCGAATCGCCGCTCCGTCCCGGCAACAAGGGGAGCGAAGGAGGCCCGCTGTGGCGCCCCAGCCAGGCGGTCTGGCCCAGACGCAGGCCAAGGCCGCCGCCGCGCCACGGCAGCGACAGGCGCGAAGGCGGAACCGTGGCGGAATCCAGGATCAGTTCGACTTCGCAATCGAATCGGCGATCCAGCAGCATCCGGATCATGGCGACCAGGCCGCGGTGCGCGCCTTTCGGCTGCGCATCGTCGCTGCGCGTCGCGCGCAGCGGCAGCAGCGCGCAGGCCGCGTCGTAACGCATGCGTCCGACGTACAGACGCACCGATGCATGCGCGTCCCAGGTGCGGCGACCCAGCAGACTCTGATGGCCCAGCGCATGCTGTTTGCGGCCCAGCGCCATCCGATCTGCGTCCTCGATGTCGCGCCAGCGCCCGACCAGCGTCTGCAGGCGGCACTGCACGCCGAGATACGCGGTGAGGATCTGCGCCACCACCGCCGGACTCTTGCGGCTGTTGACCAGCAGGCCCGACAGGCCCAGCCAGGCGCGCATGGGCAGCGGGATCTGCGTCTGCTGATCGGGCAGGGCCACGCCCATCAACGCGGCCAGCTGCGCGGCATACCGCGTCTGCGCCGGCAGCGCCGGATCCAGCGCGCGCAGCGAACGCAGTTTCAATTCATGGCGCAGCACATGCACGCGCTGGTTGAACACGTCGAGGAATGCGGCCATGGCGTGGCCGCCGACGCGTTCCTGGTCGCGCACCCATTCCAGGAAGGGCTCCGGCAGCGGCCCGAGCTCGCTCGCCACGCAGTAATTCGGGGTGCGCACTTCCAGGCGCACCGGCATCTTCCGTCCGGAGCGCGCTTCGCAGCGGAACGCCGGCATGGCCTTGGCGCAAGTCAGACCGGTGACTTCATGACCGGGAAAACCGGCGCGCAGATCCGCACGGAAGCGCAGCCGCGTCGCCAGCGGCCACGCTTTGCCGGGCGCCGATCCTGCGCGCGCCGATCTGCCCGACACCGATCCTTCAGGCACGCGCTGCAGCAGACGCACGAGCTGGAACACGTTGAACCGCGCGTACTGCCCGGCGATCACCGCGTTCAGAGAAGGAGCTGATTGCCTGCCAAGGGTGGCCATTCCTTCAGAACTCCTTTCACGTTGGGCATGCGCAGGCGCACCTGCACCACCGTGTTGACGGCGGCATACAGGGCGAAGAATTGCCGCAGGACGGCGCAGAACAGGACGGCGCTGCTTTCCTCGAAGCGCGCGTGATCGAGGGTGATATCGATTTCGAATCCCTGCATGTAGCCGCGCTGGCCGGCCTGTGCCTGCCAGCGCACCACGTGGCGGGTGTCGATGCCCAGGATGCCGTCGATCGCCCGGTGTCCCAGGGTGCTGCTGGGGCCGACGTGCTGGCGCAGGATGTCCTTGAGCGCGGCCAGCGCATGCGGACCGCTGGCCAGCGACAGATGGTTCAGCGCGAGCTGCGAGACCAGCAGCCACGGGCGTTCGCCGGTCAGCGGCGGCGTTTGATGCGCGGTCGGCTTGCCCAGCACGCGCATCGCCATGGTGGGCGGCGCGCCTTCGATCTCCAGGCGATCGCCGACGCGCAGGCGCTCGGGCATGCGCCGGTTGGTGCACAGCGCGCTGCCGCCGATCACATCTTCGGCCGGATCGGTCAGCACGAAGGTCGCATCCAGGAACGACACGTGCAGCTCGGTGCCGCCGATGCGCGGACGCTGGCTCGCCTCGCGCCGGGTGATGTAGAAATATCCCTGCCCCTCGATATGCTGGAAATCGTCCATCGAGAAGTACGGCGCCACCACCCGGGGCTCGGCGCCCGGCCGCACTGCGTGCAGCCGTTCGATCCGGTAGATCTCGCAGTTCGCATGCTGCGCGGCGTCGCCGGTGAGGCGATACTCGAATCGCGAGTGATCGAGGTTCAGCGGATCGATGCGCTGCGGATACAGATTCACCAGCGGCACGCAGTTGGTCAGCAGCATCGACGCGGTGAGCCGCATCGACGGCTTCGGCGGCACGTCCAGCAGGAACAACAGGTCGACGGTCTCGTCGGCCACCGTCAGCGCCAGCGACGCGATATCGAAGAACAGGAACTTCTCCGGGAACGCGAAATATTCCTGCAGGATGCGGAACGCCGGGTGCGCCTGCGGATGCGACGGCAGCGCGGCCTCATCGTCCTCGAAGCCGACCCAGCGCAGACTGTCCACCGGGATGAGATGCGGCAGCGTGCGGCGCTGGGGCTCTTCGACCACCGCCAGGCCGCGCAGATGCGCGGACAGCAAATGGTGCAGCGCGTTGGCCGTGCCGGAACCCGCTTCCGGATTCAGATGGAAACGCAGATTCCGCGGCTGCAGCTGTTTGAGCGGCGTGCGGCCGTTCTTGCGCAGTCGCGCCCTCAGAACGCCGCGCACATCGGGATCGCGCGGGAGCTGCGGATAATCTTCCGGCGACATGATCGCCAGATCGACGACGGTCAGCGGCGCCAGCGCGGTATCGAAACAGGTGCGGAACCGGCAGACCGCACTGCCGCCGCCTTCGATCGGCACCGACGCCATCACGCTGCGGCCGCGTTCGATGGCCGCTGCGCCGTCCGGCTGCATCTGGATCTCGGCGACCATCATCGACGGCAGCGGCGCTTCCAGATGCGGATACAGGTCGCCCAGCAGCGCGTTCGGCAGATCCGCCTGATCGATTTCCAACTGGTGGCGCAGCCGCCCGGTCAGATACGAGAAGGACTGCATCAGCAGTTCCACCTGCGGGTCCGAAGAACGGCCGCGCTGGATCCCCAGCAGCGCCGCCTGCTCGGGATAGTCGTGCGCGAATTCGCTGGCTTCCTCGCGCAGCGACGACAGCTCCTGCTGGTAGAAATCCTTCAGTCGATCGGTGGAGGTCTGCATGCCCTGCTCTTCCCCTGACGTCAGTACGGCGCGGCGATGCGGACGTTGCGCGGCTGCGCTTCGTCGGGGAATACGGCGTTGACCAGCAGCGCATAGGGACTGAGCGGATCTTCACCGCGCTCCACGCTGACCTTCACCGATGTCAATCGCGGTTCATGACGCACGATGGCTTCGCTCAGTTGCTTCGCGTAGGCCTCGATCTGCAGGGTCGCGTCGGCGCCCATGGTCACGACCGAGCGCATGCCCCAGGGCACGGAGGCGATGGCGTCGCCGGCGTGCCTGCTGGTGGACGCGATGCGCTGGATCTGGGCCATGACCGCCGCGACTTCGTCGAACGGCTCGAACCGGCCGTCCAGGTCGCGCGGCATGACGCTGAGGCGTTCGAACAGGAACTGCATGGACACTCCGCATTCGAAGACACGTGGGCAGGCGGGTCGGGTATCGCCGGGCCTGCTTCGCGCGGCGTATCGCCGCACGAAGCAGGAGGATCGAACGGATAAGACCGATCAGGTGAACGCGTTGCCGATCGGACGGTTGTGCATGACGCTCCAGCCCGCCTGGACATTGCCCGCCACCGACATGTCGTGCTCCTGGACGGTGAAGGTCCAGAGGATCTCGGTGAAGCTGAGCTTGAACTGCTCGGTCGGCATGTCGTTGGGGTGCGACTGGAACTGGATCTCACTGATGATCGCGTCGCGCAGCGCCATGGTCATGATGTTGATCGTCTTGCTGTCGCCCGAGTTGCGGGCGATGTAGATCTTCGTCGGGTTCGCCTTGTCCGAGCCCAGCGAAGCGGCGCGCAGGCAATAGTCGTACATCTTCACCGAGGTCTGGTCGACGTATTTGACGCAGGTGAATTCGGTGATCACCGGCCGGCCCGAGGTGCGGGCCTTGTTGCTCACGTCGGTGGTGATCTGCTGCTTCATGCCGTGATGGATGGAGACCAGCTCCATGCACTTGCCGAACTGCAGAATATCCTGTCGCCAATCGTTGTCGATGTACGTGGAGCTGGTATCGCCGATGATCTCGGAATTCCCGGGTTGCAGAAGGATCAGGTCCATTGCGTTCGTTCCTCGGATTGAATGTGTTGTGCGATGCGCCTCCGGCGCGCCATCGGGGCGCCGGTTCCAGCAGACGTTCGGCAGACTTATTTCGGCAGATCGGCCACGAGCCGGATCGATGTGGTCAGCTCTTCGAGCTGGAAATGCGGCTTGAGGAAGACCGTCGCCTTGTAGGATCCCGGCTCGCCCGGAACATCGACCACGACGATGTTGGCCTCGCGCAGCGGGAACGCCGATTTGACGTCCTGCGAAGCGTTGTCGTCGAGCAACACGTACTGGGAGATCCAACTGTTCAGGAACGCCTCGACGTTGCCGCGGGTCAGGAACCCGCCCACCTTGTCGCGCACGATCACTTTGATGTAATGCGCGAAGCGCGAGGCCGCCATGATGTACGGCAGGCGCGACGACAGCGCCGCGTTGGCGTTGGCATCGGCGTTGATGTACTTCTTGGGTTTGTTGGTGGTCTGGCCGCCGAAGAACGCCGCCTTGCCGCTGCCCTTGCTGTGGCACAGCGCGATGAAGCCCAGATCGTTGATCTCCTTCTCGCGCCGGTCGGTGATGGCGACCTGGGTCGGACAGAAGATTTCCTTGATGCCCTCGTCCTCGCCGCTGCTGAAGGTATAGATCGGCAGGCCTTCGACCAGACCGCCGCCTTCGACGCCGCGGATCGCCGCGGTCCAGCTGTACAGCGAGAACGCATTGGTGATGCGTTCGGCGAGGAAGTACGCGGCATTGCCCCACAGGAAGTGGGTGTTGTCGGGAACGCGGTTGTCTGACAACACGTCTTCCTCGAAGATGAATCCTTCGGCCGGCAGCGTGTTCTGCCCGTACGGCAGGCGCAGCATCACCTTCGGCAACACCAGCGAGACGTAGCGCGAATCCTCGGTGCCGCGGAATTCCGACCACTCCGTCAGGTCCGCGCCTTCGAAGATCTTCGCAAGATCGCGCGGTCTGGCCAGATCGCCGAAATCATCGAGACCGAACATCTTCGGCGACGCTGCCGCCAGGAACGGCGCGTGCGCCGCCGCTGCCACCTCGGCCATCTTGCCGATGAAGGTCATATTGGAGTGATCCGGCCCGATGTCGTAACCGCCGAGCAGCATGCTGTAGGGCGAACCGCCGAAGGTGCCGTACTCGGCTTCGTAGATCATCTTGAACAGCTTGCTCTGGTCGAACTCCGGCGCCTTGGACATGTCGTCCTGGAGTTCCGCCAGCTGGGCGTTGAAGATGCGCAGCTTCAGCCGCGTGCTGGTCTCGGTGCGTGACACCAGATGGAACAGGCCGCGCCAGGTGGCTTCCATCGCCTTGAAGCCGTCGCTGTGCATGATCACCGAGAGCTGCTTGCTGAGCGCGGCATCGATGGCCGCAACGGCGCTATCGATCGATACCGCCGAGCCGCAGCCAACGCCTTTGCCGCTGGCCGCGGTCACGACCGGGAACACATGCGCCTTCAGCGCATCGGCCACGTCGTTCGCGAACGCTTCGTTGTTCGGGAAGCGATCGCTGGCCGGGAACGCTTTCTCCAGTTTTTGCTTGATCTTCGTATCGAGATCCAGATTGTAAGCAGTAGGTGCAGCCAAGGTGTTGATCAGTGGCAGCAGTGTGGTCGCGTGTCCGTCCAGCTTCGTCTTGTCGGCTTCGGACACATTGGTCGTTGGTGCCGCCAGCGCGTCGGACATCGTCTTGACATCGGTCGCTGCTATTCCCATGGGCGTAGCGAGCGCAGTCAGCGCAGCCAGTCCCGCTGCGCTCGCCTTGTTCTTATCGCCATCGGGCAGTGCGCCCTGAGCCGTGACCGCAGCGTTGAGCAGATCCGAAGACGTTTTCAGCGCCGATGCAGCGGCCTTCAGCTTGTCCGCTGCGGCCTGGAGTTTCTCGGGCGCCGCGGGTATCTCGGCCGTTGCGGGCTGTGCGTCTACAGCGGGCGCCGTGGCTGTTGCGGGCGCAGCGAGCGTCTCGGGTTTCGCGGGCGTCGGTTTCGCGTCGTCGATCGCCTTGAGCGCATCGTTCAGCGCAGCGAGCGCCGACCTTGACGACGCAACCCACGGCACTGCGATAATCGAATCCTCTACGCATTTCTCCATCTCGACGATGGCTTCATCAAGATTTTTCGCCGCGACGTCGTCGACCTCGGTGCGCGCCTGCGCGTCGCGCAGCGACTTGCGCCGTTGATAGATCGCTTTAAGCATATCTACTTTTTGAACGACCCTGATCGGCTCGAAATCGTCCATGGAGGCGAACACCAGCGCGCCACCGATCGTTGGAACGGGCGCGCCGGCGGCGCGGTCGCTGAGCACGTCCTCCACTTTCGCCAGGTCGACGCGCGGCATGCTCTGCTTGAGTATGTCGTTGAAGTTGTCGCGATCGATCTCGATGATCTTTCGCTCCTTGTACTCCGGCGGTACCGGCGTTGCGGCCAGCGTGTCGCGGTCGCCGGAGAGATCCGCGAAAATGCCGACGACGAACGGAAGCTCACGCTTCTCGATGGCGCCATTGGTATGGACGTCGTAGGTGATGCGCACGCGTGGTGGACGCACCCGCAACAGCTTCTTCTGAATGCTTTCGCTCATTCGCTTGCCCCAATCCAGGGTTGTGTTGATATTCGATGCGTCCGACATGCGGACCCGTGTCGGCTGCCGGACCGCATGCAACCTTCGCAACTCCGGGCGATCCATCGCGAACGCGTGGGCGGCCCATTGCTGCTTCGTGGATAGCAATAACAAGTAACGTGCCAACTTTCCGAAATCCGGAAGGCTTTGAAATGCATGCGTTTTTCTCGTTTACCGCAAACTGCCTTCTATCGAGAGAGTGCAGTCGCACCCGTTGCCGATGCGTGCAGCCGTCGGCTGAGCAGCAGCCAACGACGCGTGAAATCCTTTTGAATCAAGGCATCGCCATCCCCTGCCGCAGCCGCTGCAGCCGCAAATTGTCGTGAGGAATTTTTTCCCTCGACTGGGTGGATATCGACCTCATCGGGCGCCGATGTCGTATCGGCAGTGTCCCGGCGCATGCATACGCCCGTCGCACGGCGTGAGCACCGGCCCTTGCACAAGGTGCGGCTGGTTCTTCGACAGGCAGGAATGCAGGCGCTGCCGCATCGCGCAGCAGCGAATCGACATCATCGGTTCCGGAGGCGCGGACCTACGCTGGCGGACAGACGCCGACCGGCGCGCTCATCGCCTGCTGCCGCTGTCGAATATCGACAGAGGCACCGCGATGCGGGTGTCCGAACCCATGCGCTCGAACAGCGTGCGCAATTCCTCGACGCTGTCCTCGCGGCACTGTGGATGGCCGCGTCGATAGAGCACTTCATGCGCGCTGGGCGGCGCCGGGCGAAAGTCGAGCGCATCGAAGCCCAGCTTCTGCAGGGCGCGGCGCGAAGGCGCGTTGTCCTCGAACACTTTGGCGTAGCAAACACGCATCCCGCGATCGGCATGCGCGTGATCCAGCAACAGCTGCGCCGCCGCCGGTCCCAGGCCGTAGCCCTGGAAATCGCGCCCCAACCAGTAATAGAAAAAACCGGCGCCGCCGCGAAGAATGAGGCTGACGCTGCCGATGAAGCCCCAGTCCGGGTGAATCACCGCATACATGCATTGATCGCCGTAGCCCCAGCACTGGTCCAGCCAGCGATGCCAATGGGCGTGATCGGCGAAGGTGGGCAGGCAGCAGCGCTCGGCGATGGCCGGGTCGTAGTACTGCCAGGCGAAATCGCCCGCATGGTGATGCCCCATCGGTTCCAGGCGCAGCGATTCGCCGACGATGGGCGATGCGACCCGTTCGCTGAAATCGATCCAGCGTCGCAGCGCGTCGTGGGTCGCGCCGGGCCAGCGGTCGGTCGGACGCAACAGCGCCATGGTCCGACAGCGCGACAGCGCCGACTGCGACGCGCCCAGCCGCAGCTCCGCATCCACCCGCAGAGGACCGGCCCAGTCGGGCAGTTCGCCGGCCGCGTCCAGACTTTCGGCCGTCGTCAGCGACAGGGGCCAGTCGCACCACGCGCAGGCGAGCTGCAACAGCGTCTGCCTGACGGCGACCGGGGCCGCCCAGGCATGGCGTGCGGCTTCGCGCAGCCGCATCAGCCATGCGATGCGCGCATCCGGCGGAAGCTCGAACGCGCGCGCCAGCACTTCGGGCAGCCATTGCTCCAGCGCGCGGGGCGACCACTGCGCGGACTCGAGCGCGTCCCAGAGCGTTGAAAGCGACAGGCTGGCAGACGAGTCGCCATGAGATGCACGCTGCGATGCTTCATCCGTCTGCGCTATCGCGTACACACATCTCTCCTGGTGCGGTGGTCGTCCACCGTCGACTATGTCATCGATCCGATGGCATCAGCGAAGACGCCGGCCGAATCTCGCCGGAATATGCGCGGCGTTGGCCTGCGCATCGTTCGGATGCGCGACCCACGGACCGCCGACGTGCCCGGCAGGCGGCAGGCCCATCAGCGCCCCTCTGACATGATGCACTTCAGCGCCCGCAGCGTTGACCACTCTCTCTACATGCTCGATCCGGACGATGGCATGGCCGAACGCATTTTCTTCCGGATTCTCCCGATGGTTGTCGTTGGTATGGATACGCACATTGAAGTGGCGAGCGGGGTCGTCTCTATCCGGAACCCTGAAATTGCGGCCGGTCCGGATCTGTCGCCGCCCGCCGCCCAGATCGGGATTCCATCCCATCTCCTGGCTCGGATGCATCTGACTGAGCAGTGCGCGCGCATCGATGCTTCCATGTGGATCCCTGAGCGCTTCGAAGTTGTCGCGACCGAAGGCTCTGGGCGGCATCAACGGATCCTGTTCCAACGCAGTCGCATGGATCAAATCCGCCTGCGGCAGCGAATTGCGCCTGCTGCGCCCTTTGTTCTCGGCGTTCAGAAACTCCATCGCGCCTCTGTGCTCACCGCTGGCATAGCCCCTGCCTCTCCCGCGCCTTCCACCATCCATGATCCTGATCCTTTCTCGTGATTGCTGTGAAGACTGCGATCATGCCCATGCGGTGATGGAAACCGAACGCGCTGGGCGCAGTCATCGTCGTGCGCGCGAACGGCTTGCCCATCTGCTCCAAGTCCTCCGCGATCTGCTGCATCGGGAACGCGCCGTCGCCCGGTTTGGCCGAAACGATGTCGTGCACGGTCAGGTCGTACGCGTGCGGGTTTTCGATTCCGCCGCGCCCGCCCCCGTCCACGCCGGGCCGGTCGCGCCCGGATGATGAAGTGCTATTGGCGGAAACCGCAGCAAGTTCCGCGCCAGACCCGGAATCCATTCGTTCGGCTTTAAAACAAGAGCTTGCGGCAAATGCGTGCGCGAAGCGCTCATGCGCAAGGTATTTTTTGACTCACCATGGGCGCTTGCGCATTCATGGTCGATGGACCGGAACACGTCATGCCGGCGCGCGTTGGCGCCGTCATTTCGTTCGCATCGAAGGCATGGGTCGATTCCGACCCGGTGAGTGGTTTTTCACCTCAGGATCCAGGCGCATGGATACGCGCACCGATGACAGGCGCCGGACGATTCATGGATCGATGGGCGGATACTGCCGTACGGATCGCCGCGGCAATCATTTCCAGCGTTCCGATCAAGTCACTCGATTGCCGCGCCCGCTCAAACCGCCCGGGTCAGGCTGCGCGGGCGACGCCACAGGAGCTGGTTGCCGATAGTGAAGGATTCGATCTCGCCTGAAGCGACAAGGCGCTCCAGCGCGATCTGGGTCACCACCGGAGATTCCGCCAACCCGGGCCAGCGGATCCACCAGCGATGGACACCCTCGATCGTATCTGCGCTCTCCGGGCGCTGGGCCAGGTAGCCGCGGATGGCATTTTCGGCAAATTCAACCAGTTGCTCGTCCATGGGAGGCGGATTCGACCTCGGTGCGTCGCAGAATCGCGTTTGGAGGATATCGTGTCGGCGGGCTGAGTTGCCGCTATCCGGCATTGTGCCCGGTAGCCGCGTCCGATCCTGTCTGCATTCAAGCGGCCTGCACCGGCGCGACATCGATCCCGCTCCGCAGGTCGGCGATCGGCACTCCGGTCCGCGGGCCTACCCTGCACCGGATCAGGCGACCTGCCCCTCTAAACCGCCGAGTTTGTATTTGCGCACCAGCTTGCCGAACGCGCTGCGCTCCTGCTTCGACAGGCGCGCGGCCTGGGAAATGTTGCCGCCGGTGCGCGCCAGCATCGCGCGGACATAGCTGCGCTCGAATTCGGCCACGGCGTTGGCCTTGGCGTCGCGGAAGGGATGATCGATACCGTCGGCGGGGACTTCGACGGGCACCTCACCCATCAACAGATTGCGGGACTCGCGCAGCCGCAGTTCGGCATCGTCGCTCATCAGGAATTCGCGATGGATGATGTTCTCGAGTTCGCGCACGTTGCCGGGCCAGCGATATTGCTGGACGAACGCAAGACCGTCGGCATGCAGCGGTTTCAACGGCATCCGGTATTGATGGCTCAGACGCTGAAGCACCGCGCCGGCCAGCACCGCCGCATCGCCCTGGCGGTCGCGCAGGGCCGGCATGTGCAGGGACAGGACATTGAGCCGGTACAGCAGATCCTGTCGGAACTGGCGCTTCTGGGCAAGGTCGGCCAGATCGGCGTTGCTGGCCACGACCACGCGCACATCCACCTGGCGCAACCCGCCGCCGCCGACGCGGCGATAGGTGTGGTCCTGCAGGAACCGCAGCAGCGCCGTCTGTGCCTTCGCGCTGAGGGTATCCACTTCGTCGAGGAAGAACGTGCCGCCCGCGGCTTCGCCGATCAGGCCCGCGGATGCCGTCTTGGCGTCGGTGAAGGCGCCGCGCTCGTGGCCGAACAGTTCGCTCTCGACCAGGGAATCGGTGAGCGATCCGCAGTTCACCGGCACGAAGGGTTTGTCGGATCGCGCGCTGAGATAGTGGATCGCGCGTGCCGCCAGTTCCTTGCCCGTCCCCGTTTCCCCGGCGATCAACACGGTCGCGTCCAGCTTCGCCAACCGGTGGATCTGGTCGATGATCTTGCGGAATTGCGGAGACGAACCGATAAGGTTGAAGCGCGAATGATCTTCCATGAGTCCCCCCGGACCTTGTGACCATCATCGTGGATACCGGCGTTCCCTGCTGCGACGCATCGGGCGGAGATCGATGGAGCCGATCAAGCCCCGACGCGAGGTTCGGGTTTCAACGACGGTCTTGTTTTGAGCGGTCTTGTCGCGAAACCGGCGCACGCGCTGGAATCGTTCGTAGCGCGGCTCCGCATCGATGCCCGATGGCACAGCCTGCCTCTACCGCTTCCCCATTGTTCCGCTATCTGCGATGCCATCGATTCCGATCTGATGCCCCATCGGTACGCTTGCAGGCAGCGTTTCATCTACGCACAAACCCGTGCGCTTCGGCCAGTGCGTTATATTTAACAAATGGTGAGAATCGCTTCCTTTCGCCGCCGGAGAGCATGTCCGCGCAAGGCGAAGGCGGCAAAGGACAGCGATACTGACCACAGTCCCATCCGTACCGCTGACTGTAGAGTGGCCTTCAGGCCGCTGCTTTGAGCATCGCATCGCGTTTCAGCGGCCTGAAGGCCGCTCTACGGGGATGGCATGCGTTTTCGTGGTTGCCATCGCAAGAACGTGGGGATTTTGAACAGACTCTCAGGTCGCCAGATTGATCCAGGTCGCCTTGACCTCGGTGTATTTCTCGAAGGCGTGCAGGGATTTATCGCGGCCGTTGCCGGACTGTTTGTAGCCGCCGAAGGGCGCGGTCATGTCGCCGCCATCCCAGTAATTCACCCAGACGCTGCCGGCGCGCAGTTTGCGCGCGACGCGATGCGCGCGGCCGATGTCTCGGGTCCACACGCCAGCGGCCAGACCGTACTCGGTGTCGTTGGCCATCCGCAGCGCATCGGCTTCATCGTCGAAAGCGATCACCGACAGCACCGGGCCGAAGATTTCCTCGCGGGCGATGGTGTGCGTGTGCTCGACGCCGTCGAACACCGTCGGTTCGATGTAGCAGCCGCCGGCGACGATGTCGGCGCGTTTACCGCCCAGCAGCAGGCGCCCGCCGTCGGCTTCGCCTTTCGCGATGTAGTCCAGCACCCGCGCGGTCTGGCCTTCGTCGACCATCGCGCCCATCGGCGCGCCCGGTTCCAACGGATGCCGCGGGTACATGCTTTTGCCGGCCTCGACCACCGCGGCCACGAATTCGTCCTTGATCGAGCGTTCCACCAGCAGCCGCGACGCCGCGGTGCAGACTTCGCCCTGGTTGTAGAAGATGCCGCCGGCCGCGGCCTTGGCCGCTGCGGCCAGATCGGGCGCGTCGGCGAAGACGATGTTCGGACTCTTGCCGCCGCATTCCATGTACGCGCGCTTCATGTTCGAGCGACCCGCGCACTGCAGCAGGTGTTTGCCGACTGCGGTGGAGCCGGTGAACACCAGACCGTCGACATCCATGTGCAAGGCCAGCGGTTCGCCGGCGCCCTTGCCGAAGCCCGGCACCACGTTGAGCACGCCGGCGGGGATACCCGCCTCCATCGCGATCTCGGCCAGCCGGATCGCGGTGAGCGGCGACTTCTCCGACGGCTTCAACACCACCGAGTTGCCCATCGCCAGCGCCGGCGCGATCTTCCACGCCGCCATCAGCATCGGGAAGTTCCACGGCACGATGGCGCCGATCACGCCCAGCGGCTCGCGGGTGATCAATCCCAGCTCATCGGGGCCGGTCGAAGCGACTTCGCCATAGACCTTGTCCAGCGCCTCGCCGGTCCAGGCCATGCAGCGGATGGTGGCGCCCACATCGACGGCGCGCGCATCGCTGACCGGCTTGCCCATGTCCAGCGATTCGAGCAGCGCCAGTTCGTCGCCGTACTGCTCGATGAGTTGCGCGAACCGGATGAGGACTTTCTTGCGGTGCGTGGGCTTGGCGTTCGCCCAGACGCCGGCTTCGAAACTGCGTCGCGCGGCGGCCACCGCGCGTTCGATGTCCTCGGCTTCGCTCTCGGCGACCTTGCCCAGCACGCGCCCGTCGATCGGGCTGATGCAGTCGAAGGTCTTGCCGCTGGCGGCGTCGACATGGCGGCCATCGATGAAGGCCTGGGTGCGGATGCGCAGGCCATCGGCGAGCGCCTGCCAGGTGTCTCGGGTGCGGGGAGCAGTCATGGGGAGAAATTCCTGAGAGACGCAGGGAGAAGGCTCAGAACGTGGCCGGGGTGTTGGCGCTGACGAGGATCGCGTCGTCCTCGCCGATGTTGCGGAAGCGGTGCGGGATGCGGCTCTCGAAGTAATAGGCCTCGCCCGGGCCGAGGATGCGGACCCGGTCGCCCACGGTCACTTCGACCTGGCCCTGGACGATCACCCCGCCCTCCTCGCCTTCGTGCGCCAGCATGCTTTCGCCGGTATCGGTGCCGGGCGGCATGACTTCGCGGAGGATGCACATCTGCCGCTGCGGCCGGCGCTGGCCGACCAGATAATAATGAATGTCGTTGTTGCCGACGTCCGGCTGCTCGCCGCGCTCGTAGAACGGGCTGTCGACCGGGCCTGCGTCGAGATCGAGGGTGAAGAAGTCGGCCAGCGAGATCGGAATCCCGTCCAACACCTTCTTCAGCGAGCTGACCGAGGGGCTGACCTTGTTCTGTTCGATCAGGGAAATGGTGCTGTTGGTCACGACGACCCGCTTGGCCAGCTCGCGCTGGCTGAGGCCCTTGGTTTTGCGGACGAGTTGCAGGCGTGCGCCGATATCCATCGGAATCCGTCGACTTTGCTGTTGCCGGATACTTTACACCGATGCGTAACATGCGCGTTACATGCGGTTTTCCACATCGGTTGTAAAGTTTTTTCAACGCGCTAAGCTTCGTACACCGAGCTGCCTGCACCTCGACGCCGGCTTGTACGTCCTGCCCAAACCGCCTGCTCGAACCGCCTGTACCGCCCGTCCGCACCGCCGACCTGGAGCCTGTTCATGAGCGACGATCGTCCCGTCCCGCCTGCCGCCGGCTACGGCGAGCACTACCTCCGGCAGGCGACGAGCCCACCCGAAGCCATGGACGCGTTCTGGATGCCGTTCTCGGCCAATCGCCAGTTCAAGTCGGCGCCGCGGCTGATGGCCAGCGCCTCGGGCATGTTCTACACATCGGTCGACGGCCGAGAGATTCTCGACGGCACCGGCGGTCTGTGGTGCTGCAATGCCGGCCACGCCCGCCCGCGCATCGTCGAAGCGGTGCAACAGCAGATCGCCACCCTCGATTTCGCACCGACCTTCCAGATGGGTCATCCGCTGCCGTTCGCGCTGGCCGAACGTCTGGTCGCCATCACCCCCGATCATCTCAATCATGTGTTTTTCACCAATTCCGGATCGGAGGCGGTGGACACCGCGCTGAAGGTCGCCCTCGCCTATCACCGCGCGCGCGGCGAAGGCCAGCGCACACGCCTGATCGGCCGCGAGAAGGGCTATCACGGCGTCGGTTTCGGCGGCATTTCGGTGGGCGGCCTGCCCAACAACCGCAAATGGTTCGGCAGCCTGCTGCCGGGCGTGGATCATCTGCGCCACACCCTCGATATCGAACGCAACGCGTTCAGCCGCGGCCTGCCGGAGCACGGCGTGGAACTGGCGGAAGATCTGGAACGTCTGGTCCTGCTGCACGATGCCAGCACGATCGCGGCCGTCATCATCGAACCTGTCGCCGGTTCGGCAGGCGTGGTGCTGCCGCCGAAGGGTTATCTCGAACGCATCCGCGCGATCTGCGACAAGCACGGCATCCTGCTGATCTTCGACGAGGTGATCACCGGTTTCGGCCGCGTCGGCAAGGCGTTCGCGGCGCAGCGTTTCGACGTGCAGCCGGACATGATCACCGCCGCCAAAGGCTTGACCAACGGCTGCGTGCCGATGGGCGCGGTGTTCGTTTCCGACGGCATCCACGACGCCTTCATGCACGGCCCGGAAAACCTCATCGAGCTGTTCCATGGCTACACCTATTCCGGCCATCCGTTGGCCTGCGCCGCGGCGTTGGCGACACTGGACACCTACGCCGAGGAAAACCTGTTCGAGAAAGCCATCGAACTGGAAGCCTACTGGGCCGATGCCATCCACGCCCTCCGCGCCCTGCCGAACGTCATCGACATCCGCAATATCGGCCTGATCGGCGCGATCGAACTGGCGTCGCGTCCGGGCGCGCCCGGCGCCCGCGCCTACGACGTGTTCATCCGCTGTTTCCACGAGGAAAACCTGCTGATCCGGGTGACCGGCGACGTGATCGCGCTGTCGCCGCCGTTGATCCTGGGCCGCGGGCATATCGATAGAATTTTCCAGACCCTTGCGCATGTGATCGGCCAGACCGCCTAATGCGCGCCATCCACCTTATCCACGGTATCCAGTCATGCTGATCGGCGTCCCCAAGGAAATCAAAAACCACGAGTACCGCATCGGCCTGACTCCGGCCGGCGCACGCGAACTCGTCGGCCACGGCCACAAGGTGATGGTGCAGCGCGATGGCGGAAAATCCATCGGCCTGACGAACGAGATGTATCAGAAGGCCGGCGCCGAAATCGTCGATACCGCGGAAGAAATCTTCCGTCGCGCCGAGATGATCATCAAGGTCAAGGAGCCGCAGCCGGTCGAGGTCGCGATGCTGCGCGAAGGACAGGTGCTGTACACCTACCTGCACCTCGCGCCCGATCCGGCGCAGACCGAAGGCCTGATCAGATCCGGCCGCCCTTGCGATCGGTGACGGTTTCGTAGGCGATCGCGGTGCAGCCGGATCTGATCAGGCCTTCGGTCTGCGCCGGATCGGGCGCGAGGTGCAGGTAGGTGTACAGCACCTGTCCTTCG
>JBKJTC010000058.1:0-4226 GCA_046590925.1 Lysobacteraceae bacterium
CCGTACCGCAATCTGCTGCTGCTGGCTTTGGGCGGCATGTTGATCGAGGCCGCCGCCGGCTCGGCGTTCATGAAGCTGATGGAACCGGTGGTCGATGAGACCTTCATCAGCAAGAACTCTCAGCTCAGCCTGATCCTGCCGTTGGCCATCGTCGGCTTGTTCGTGATCCGCGGCATCGCCGGCTACATCACCGACGTGTGCATGGGCAAATCCGCGCGCAGCATCGCCCGCGACCTCCGCGTGCGGGTGCTCGGCAAGTATCTGCGCCTGCCCGGGCTGCGTTTCGACAGCGAGCCGGTGCCGTCGATGCTCATGCGGCTGGGGTCGGACAGCGACCAGGTCGCGAACGCCGCCGTCGACGCTGCCAAGGTCATGCTGCAGCAGTCGCTGCAGATCCTCGGCGCGCTGATCGTGATGCTGTGGACCAGTTGGCAGGTGACCATCGCGATTTTGGTGATGGCGCCGCCGCTGGCAGTGCTGATGGACAAGGTCGCCAAACGCTACCGGCGTTTCAGTCACCGCGTGCAGGAAAGCGGCGGCCGACTGTTGCAGGCCGCCGACCAGACCCTCAACAACCAGCAGGAAGTGAAGATCTACGGCGCCCAGCAAACCGAGCTGGCGCGTTACGGCGCGCTCGCCGATGAAAATCTGCGGCTGTCGATGAAGGTCGAATCCACCCGCAGCATCTCGTCGGCGGTGGTGCAGTTGATGGGCGCGGTGGGACTTGCGCTGTTGCTGTTCTTCGCCGGCCGCGAGGCGGCGGCGGAGCGGCTCAGCGCCGGCGGTTTCGTCACATTGATGATGTCGATGATGGCGATGATCCCGGCGCTGAAGCAGTTGACGAACGTGCAGAACATGCTGCAGAAAGGCATCGCATCGGCCGAGCGTCTGTTCGGCGTGCTGGATGCCGACGAGGAACGCGACGACGGCGCGCGCGAACTGACGCGCGCGCGCGGCGAACTCGAATTCCGCGACATCGCTGCGCGCTACCCGGGCCAGGGCGAACCGGCGCTGGCCGAGATCGGTTTTGTCGCGAAGCCGGGCACGGTCACCGCGATTGTCGGCCGTTCAGGCAGCGGAAAATCCACGCTGATCAAGCTGATACCGCGGTTCTACGAGCCGGCATCGGGCGAGATCCTGCTCGACGGCCATCCGTTGACCGATTACCGCCTCGCCGATCTGCGCCGGCAGATCGCGCTGGTCGGGCAGCAGGTGATGTTGTTCGACGGCAGCGTCGCCGCGAACGTGGCCTACGGCGAACTGGCCGATGTGCCGGGCGACGGCGTGCGTCAGGCGCTGGACGCCGCCAACGCCAGTGAATTCGTCGACAAACTGTCCGATGGCGCCGAAACCGGCATCGGCAGCAAGGGCGGACGTCTGTCGGGCGGGCAGCGCCAGCGCCTGGCGATTGCCCGCGCGATCCTCAAGGACGCGCCGATTTTGATTCTGGACGAAGCCACCGCCGCGCTGGATACCGAATCCGAGCGGCTGGTGCAGGACGCGCTGAACCGGCTGATGCCGGATCGCACCACGCTGGTCATCGCGCACCGGCTGTCGACCATCGAACACGCCGATCAGGTACTGGTGCTGGATCAGGGCCGGCTGGTGGAGCAGGGAACGCATGCCGAACTGCTGGCGCAGGGTGGCCTGTACGCGCATCTGCACCGCATGCAATTCCGCGAGCCGGGCGCAGACGCCTCGTCATGAATCAACTCGCATGAGCGGCGCACGCCGGCAGCCGCCGACGTACTGGTTCGACGGCACCGCGCCGCCGTGGCCGGCGCGCCTGCTTTCGGGCGTGTACGCGGGCGTGGTGGCCGCGCGCGCGGCGCTGTATCGCAAAGGAATCTTCCGAAGCCGGCACCCGGGCAAACCCGTGCTTGTGGTCGGCAATCTGATCGCCGGCGGCAGCGGCAAGACGCCGCTGACCATCGCCATCGTCGAGCGCCTGCGCGCCGAGGGCTGGACCCCGGGCGTGGCCAGCCGCGGTTACGGCCGCGCCAGCGCCAACGTCCCGCGGTGGGTCGACGCCGGCACCGAGACCGCGCTGGGCGGCGACGAGCCGGTGCTGATCGCGCGTCGCACCGGCGCCCCGGTGCGGGTGGATCGCGACCGCGTGGCCGCGGCGCAGGCGCTGATCGGATCCGGCTGCGACATCGTGGTCTGCGACGACGGCCTGCAGCATTACCGGCTGGCGCGGGATGTCGAGATCGAAGTGATCGACGGCCGCCGTCGCTACGGCAACCGCTTGTCGCTGCCGGCCGGGCCGATGCGCGAACCGCCGCAACGCGGCGATCGCTGCGATTTCCGGGTGGTGAATCTGAGCGGCGACGAACAGCAGGACGCCGGTTTCGGCGAATGGTCGATGCACCTGCGCGCGCAGGACGCCGTGCCGCTGCATGGGCATCGCGGCGCGCCGCTGTCGGCGTTCGCGGGCCAGCGCGTGCATGCCGTGGCCGGCATCGGCGACCCCGAGCGCTTCTTCGCGATGCTGCGCGGCCTCGATATCGCGGTCGTGCCGCACGCCTTTCCGGATCACCACCGCTACTGCGCCGAGGATCTGCAGTTCGGCAGCGACCTGCCGGTGCTGATGACCGAGAAGGATGCGGTGAAGTGCGCCGGATTCGACAGCGAACGCTGCTACAGCGTGCCGATCCGCGCCGAATTGCCGGAAGCGTTCTGGGTGGCGTTGCTGGATCGGTTGAAGCGGTGATGACCGACCGCTTTTTGTCTCCTCCCCTTGCGCGCAGCGCAGGGGGAGGTTGGGAGGGGGTAAGGTTCACCATGAAGCACCCCTCCCCAGCCCTCCCCTCAACCTCCGGTTGAAGAGAGGGAGAACCTGCCCACCGCTATCATTCCCCCATGCCCGCGATCTCCGATTTCGTCGTCGCCATTCCCGCCCGTTACGCCGCGTCGCGGCTGCCCGGCAAACCCTTGCGCCCGCTGGGCGGTGAGCCGCTGGTGCTGCACGTCGCCCGGCGCGCGCTGGCCGCCGGCGCGCGCGAAGTCTGGGTCGCCACCGACGACGCCCGTATCGCCGATGCCCTGGCCGCCAGCGGCGTGCGCATCGCGATGACCTCGGCCGACCATCTCTCCGGGACCGACCGCCTGGCCGAATGCGCCGCGTTCGCGGGTTGGACCGACGACACCGTGGTGGTCAATCTGCAGGGCGACGAGCCGTTCGCGCCGGCGGCAGGGATCCGCGCCGTGGCCGAGATCCTGGTGGCATCGGGCGCGCCGATGAGTACGCTGGCGACGGAGATCGACGATGTCGCTGTGCTGCTCGACCCGAACACGGTCAAGCTGGTCCGCGCCGGTAATGGCGACGCCCTCTATTTCAGCCGCGCGCCGATTCCGTGGCCGCGCGACGCCTTCGCCCACAGCCGCGAGGCCTTGCCGCCAGGTGGACCGTGGCTGCGTCACATCGGCATCTACGGTTATCGCGCCGGCTTCCTGAAGCAGTTTGCGGCCTTGCCGCCGTCGCCGCTGGAGCGGATCGAGTCGCTGGAACAACTGCGCGCGCTGGAGGCCGGACACCGGATCGCGGTGGCGATCACGCCGGCCGCCTTCCCGCCCGGTATCGACACCCCCGAAGACCTCGAACGCGCAGAGCGCCACCTCGCGGCGATGGACGGAACCTGAACGATGCGTCTGCTGATGGTCTGTCTGGGCAATATCTGCCGGTCTCCGCTGGCCGAAGGCGCCGTTCGCGCGCATCTGGATCGGAAGGGCCTGGACTGGGTCGAAGTCGATTCCGCAGGCACCGGCGGCTGGCATGCCGGCGAGCCGCCGGATCGCCGCAGCATCGCGGTGGCGGCCGGTTTCGGCGTGGATATCCGCGGCCAGCGCGCGCGCAAGCTGCGCAGCGCCGATTTCGAGCACTTCGACTGGCTGCTCTGCGCCGATCGCAGCGTCCTGCGCGATGTGCAGGCGATGGCGCCGTCCGGGTCGGCCGCACAGGCCGCGCTGCTGATGGAATGGGCAGGGCAGGGCGAGGGTGCCGAAGTCCCGGACCCCTACACCGGCGGCCCGGAAGACTTCCGCAGGGTCTGGGCGATGGTGGACGCGGCGGCTGCGGGCATCGTCGGCCGTCTCTCATCGACGCCAGCAGCCGTATGATGGAATGTTGACGCTCGCTCGCAGACTAGGGATGCTGTTCTACTGATGGATATGTCTCCCGCCCCCGAATTCCCCGACAGCCTCGAATGGCTGAATCTGGCCAAGCC
>JBKJTC010000188.1:0-6468 GCA_046590925.1 Lysobacteraceae bacterium
GCAGCACGCATGAGCAACGACTTCGACGCCAGCGCCGACCGCAACGCCACCCGCGCGCTGAGCGCGGCGCGAACGAACGACGGGCCCGGTCAGCCGCTGACCACGCGTCAGCTGGAAGAACGGCGGCTGATCCATCGCCAGGAATCGGTGCGCGAACATGCTGACGCTTTTCGAGAGCTGCGCACGCGCCTGCTCGCTCTGGGCAGCGGCCTGTCGCATATCGACGGCAGCTTCGTCACCCTGGTGGCGCCGGTGCGTCACGGCAGCGGCGGCAGTTACGTCGCGCGCAATCTCGCCGCCGCGTTCGCATTCGACGAATCCAAACAGGCGCTGCTGATCGATTGCGACGCCACCCATCCGGCGCAGGGCGGCGCGCTGCAGGTCGACGCCGCGCGCGGCGGCCTGATCGACTATCTCGAAAACGACGACGTGCCGCTGGGCGACATCGTCTATCCCACCGGCGTGCCGCGCCTGCAGCTGATTCCGTTCGGCCGCAGCCGCGAAACCCCGGGCGAGAGTTTCAGCTCGTTCCGCATGCGCGCGATGATCGATTCGCTGCGCGCCCATCACGGCAATCGCCATCTGATCCTGGACGGCTCGCCGGTGCAGGGCTCGCCGGACGCGCGCATCCTGTCGGATCTCGCCGATCTGGTGGTGCTGGTGGTCGGTTACGGCCAGGTCGGCACCGAAGCCATCGACAAGGCCGTCGCCAGTTTCCCGCCGGAGAAGTTCGCCGGCGTGGTCTTCAACCGCCGGCCCTGAAGGTCGCCCCGGAGGCCGCATGTCGCGCACCCGCCTCTACCATGCATTGATGCTCGCAACGCTCGCGACGACCCCGCACGCGGCGCATGCGCTGCGCGTCGATTACGCGCTCGATCTCATCGTCGAACACAACGACAATCTGCTGCTGACCGCGGACGATCCGATCGCGCTCACCATCCTGCGTCCGGGCCTCGGCTTCGACATCATCCACGACAGTTCCACCCTGCAGACCCGCGTCAGCGGCCGCGCCGAATACCGCCGCTACGGCGACGACCGCTTCGGCGATGTCGTCGACGGCACCCTCGACGCACGCGTCAACTGGGTCGTCGTTCCCGAGCGCCTGAGTTTCACCGTGGTCGACAGCCTGACGCTGCAGCCGGTGGACACCCTCGCCGCCGACACGCCCGGCAACCGCCAGCAGGTGAACGTATTGTCGGCGGGCCCGAGCCTGAGTTTCGAGTGGGGCGACGGCTGGCGCGGTGCCACCGAACTGCGCTACGTGCGCAGCGAGGCGGAGATCAGCGACGAATTCAATTCGCAGCGGATCGATCTGGCGCTGCGCGCGACCAGGCGGCTCGCGCCGACCAGCCGGCTGGCATTCAATCTGCAGACCCAGCAGGTGGATTTCGAACAGGACGTCATCGCCCGCGACTACACCCGCTCGGAATTCTTCGCGCGCTATTCGCGCACGCTCAACCGCCTGGATGTCGCGATCGACGCCGGCTATTCGCGGCTCGACTACAAGCGCGACCTGCCGGGACTGGCCGGCGCGCGCTCCGACCCGATGCTGCGCACCGAGCTGACCTGGCGGCCGAACGACAGCCACCGCTTCGAGGCTCGGCTCAGCAGCGCGTTTTCCGATGTGGCCTCCGACAGTCTGGCCAACGTCGGTGAGGACGCCGGGCTGCCCACCGAAGTCGTGACCGGCGAAACCGTCGTCAATGCCTCGCCGTTCCTCGAGCGCCGGCTGGAAACCGAATACGCCTACACCTCGACCCGCTGGACAGCCAGCATCACGCCCTACGTGGACCGGCTGCGCTACGACGACACCGACGAGTTCGACCAGAACGGATTCGGCGCCGGGCTGGAAATCAGCTGGCGCGCGCGCCGCAATCTGATGCTCGGCTTCTCCAGCGCACTGGACCGCAACGATTACGTGAATCTCGACCGCCAGGACGAAACCCGGCGCTACGCCGGCTACGCGCGCATCGAATGGACCCGGCACTGGAGCGCGATGCTGTCGCTGGCGCACTACGCGCGCGAAAGCACCTCGGCCGGACAGGATGCCGACCAGAACGCGATCGGCCTGACCATCCTCTACAACAACCGCTGACGCCATGAACACTTCACGTCGCTGTCTTTCATCGTCCCATCCGCCCGCGCGCCGTCCGCTGTTCGCGTCGATGCTCGGATTGCTGTCGCTGTTCGCCGCCGCCTGCGGCCAGCAGACCACCGCGAATGCGGCCGTGAGCGATATCGGCAGCGGCGGTGGCGCCGCGGGCATCGCAGCGCCGCGCGCGCCGCTCGCCCCGATCGAAGCCGGGATTCCCCTGAACCTGGACTACATCGACCGCAAGTCGCCGCAGTTCGCGCGCTTCCAGCGCTGGGTCGACAGCGCGGTCGCCGGCCAGCCGGGGTATGCATTCTCCGCTTACGACGCCGCGCTGCTGTACCGCATCGATCCGAAGAAAAAATACTGCGACCTCGCGGTGACGATGGTCGAAGAGGAAGTCGCCGACGCCGAAACCGCCATCGCCGACGGCCGCGCGCCGGAGATCGCCGGCGACTCGTATCTGGAAGTCGGCCCGCGCGTCGCCGCGCTGTCGCTGACCCTCGACACCTGCAAGGCGCAGATCGACGAAGCGCAAAAAAAGCGGTGGTCCGCGTTCGCCGAACAGGCGGTGTGGAACGTGTGGCATCACGTCCGCGCCAACTGGGGCGGACGGCCGCGGCCGTGGACCGGCTGGTCGGTCGACAACCCGGGCAACAATTATTACTACAGCTTCGTCGAGGCGACGCTGTACTGGGCGCTGGCCAGCGGCAGCAACGACTGGATGCGTGTCCTGCACGAAGAGAAAATGCCGCCGCTGCAGGCCTATTTCGCGAAGCTGCCCGGCGGCGGCAGCCTGGAAGGCACCGGCTACGGCGCCGCGCACATGCGCCTGTTCGCGCTGTACCGCCTTTGGCACGACGCCACCGGCGACGACATCGCCAACGCCAGTCCGCACGTGAACGACACCATCGCCTACTGGGTGCACGCCACCGTGCCGACCCTCGACCGGTTCGCGCCGATCGGCGACCAGTCGCGTAATTCGGTGCCGGAAATTTTCGACTACCACCGTCGACTGGTGCTGGAAGCGCGCGCGCTCGGCAAGGATCCGCAGCGGCAGGCGCTGGCGTCGTGGTGGCTGCACCGGATCTCGATGGCGCAGATGAGCAGCGGCTTCAATACGCTGCACGATCTGCTGCCCGCGGGCGATGCGAAGGCACCTGCTCCCGCGGAACTGTTCCATCACGCCGAGGGCACCGGCCACCTGTTCGCGCGCAGCGGCTGGGACAAGGACGCGATGTGGCTGGCGTTCGTCGCCGGGCCGTACAACGAAAGCCACGCGCACCAGGAGCAGGGCGGCTTCACCCTGTTCGCGCGCGACTGGCTGACCGTGACCGAGAACATCTGGAGCCACAGCGGCATCCAGCAGGGCACCGAGACCCACAACGTGCTGCGCTTCGAGCGCGACACGCCGATCGCCCGCCAGTGCCACGCGCCGCCCGACGACCGCGTGGTCCACCAGTGCCAGCCCACCCGCTCGCGGATGACGGTGACGCCCGGCGCCGACGGCGCGCTCGGCGTGGAGGCCGATCTCACCGCCGCCTACGGCCGGGATTCGTCGGTCCGGCGCTGGACCCGCAGGCTCGATTTCGCCGGCCGCAGGCTGCGGGTGGAGGACCGCTTCGACGTGGCGGCGGACACCCGGGCGGTGTTCCAGCTCAATCTGCCGGCCGAACCGCGGATCGACGGCAACACCGCCGTCGCCGGACGGCTGAAGGTGCGGGTGATCGCGCCGGCCAATGCCAGGCTGAGCGCGCTGGACTGGCGCAGCATCGACAGCGCCGAATTCCGCTCCGGTTGGCGTCTGGATATTGCAGGCGGAACAGACACTTACGTCATAGAGCTTGAAGAAGCAGCTTCAAACTGAACGCTTCCTGACTTTGGTCTGAGACAGCGTTCACGCTTGCCGAAAAACCGCTGGGCATCCGTCCGACCGGTCACACTTCGCCCCGAAATCTCGGCACATACTGCGGCCCAGTCGCTCCCGTTCAGTTTCGGGAGCTTTCCAAGTTGAACGCGCTGCACCCAGGTCCGGACGAGGTGCATTCAGGGGCGCGACCGACCGCCGCATCGCCACGGACGCGAACGCCGAGCCCACGACATGTCATTGCCGCACCGCGCTATCCCCCACGCGTCGCACCACACCCCACGCCGCAACCGTCTCGCCAGAAGCCTGATCGCCTTGGGCGTGGTCGCGGCCACCGGCGTCGCCCTCGCCGGCCCGGCCAACCTCATGCGCGAACTGCGGGCAAGGTTCGAGAGCCCTCGCGGCGCGCGCATCGAACGCACCCGGCCGGTGGTTCATAGCCAGGCGGCGCTGCTGGCCCAGGCCGCGGCCGAGCGCCGACGCCTCACCGGCAACGTGTCGTCGCCGCAGCTCTCCGAGATTCCGATGAATCTCACCTACGTCGACACCAGCCGCACGCCCTACACCCGCTTCCGCACCTGGGTGGACAATGCGCTGAACGGCAGCCCGGGCTACGCCTACGAGGCCCGCGATTCGGCGCTGATGTTCCGCATCACCCGCGACGTGAAGTACTGCAATCACGCGGTGACCCTGGTCGAACAGCAGGTCGCGCAGGCCGAAACCGCGATCGCCGCCGGCCAGCGTCCCGCCGTCGCCAGCGACTCGTATCTGGAAGTCGGCCCGATGATCGCCGACCTGGCGATGACCTACGACACCTGCGCCGCGCGCGTCACCGCCAGCCAGCGCCAGCGCTGGTCGGCCTATGCCGAACAGGCGATCTGGAACGTCTGGAACTACCAGAGCGCGCGCTGGGGCACGACTTCGCACCCGTGGAGTGGCTGGTCGGTCACCAACCCCGGCAACAACTATCACTACAGCTTCATCGAACCCACGATGTCGTGGGCGCTGGCCTCGCGCAACGCCACCTGGATGAGCCTGCTGCAGACCGACAAACTGCCGAAGCTGGAAGCCTATTACCGGGCGATGCCCACCGGCGGCAGCCTCGAAGGCACCGGCTACGGCACCGCGCAGATGCGCCTGTTCGAGCTGTACCGGATGTGGAAGGACGCCACCGGCATCGATCTGGCCAACGCGAATACCCATGCCACCAACACCATCCAGTGGTGGACGCACGCCACCGTGCCGACCCGCGACCGTTTCGCGCCGATCGGCGACCAGTCGCGCAATTCGGTGCCGGAGCTGTACGACTACCACCGCCGGCTGATGCTGGAAGCCCGCCATCTCACCAACGACGCCGCCGCGCAGCGCATCGCCAGCTGGTGGCTCAACGGCATCTCGATCCAGCAGATGGGCCAGGGCGCCAACTTCCGCTACGACATGCTGCCCGCCGGCAGCAACGGCGTCGCCCCCGCCGAGCTGCACTACAACGGCACCGGCACCGGCCACCTGTTCGCGCGCAGCGGCTGGGACACCGGCGCGATGTGGATGTCCTACGTCGCCGGCAAATACAACGAAAGCCACGCCCATCAGGACCAGGGCGCGTTCACGCTGTTCGCTGGCGACTGGCTGGCGGTGACCGAGAACATCTGGAGCCGCAGCGGCATCCAGCAGGGCACCGACGTCCACAACATGCTGCGCTTCGAACGCACCAACACCAGCGCACAGCAGTGCGCGTCGCCGGCCAACGACCGCATCGTCCACCAGTGCGAGCCCAGCACCTCGACGATGACCGTCACCCCCGGCGCCAATGGCGCGCTGACAGTCGTCTCCGACCTCACCCCGGCCTACCGGGGCAACCCGGCGCTCAGCGCGTGGACACGGCGCCTCGACTTCGCCGCGCGCAAACTCACCGTACGCGACAACTTCACGATGGCCGCGGGCACCACCGCGTTCTTCCAGGTGCAGGTCCCGGTGCAGCCCACGATCAGCGGCACCACCGTCACCGCCGGCCGCCTGCGCGTGCGCGTGCTGGAACCGGCCAACGCCACCATCGCCCTGCGCAACTGGAACACCGTCAACAGCAGCGAGTTCACCAAGGGCTGGCGCATCGATATCGGCGGCGGCACCACGACCTATCTGGTCGAACTGAGCGAAGTGCCCTGAGGCAGACTTCACACGATGCATCGCGACGAAGCCAGCAACGCCGGGCTTCGTTTTTTCTGACGAGCATCAAATCACAGTCCGCAACGACCTACTCCTCCCCGAGGAGCTACTCCTCACCCTTGCGCGTAGCGCAGGGGGAGGCTGGGAGGGGGTTGCTTTTGCAACTCGGCAACACCGGCGCCCGGCCAACCCCTCACCAACCCGTCCGGCCCTCGCATTTGCGAGGGCGCTCAGCGAGGCACGAATCGGTGATTCGTAGCGCCACGCTTCGCCCCCTTCGCCGATGGCGAAAGGGAGGGAGCCTTTGCCCGCAGACAAGGAGTGACGGCCTGCAACCACAGTCAGC
>JBKJTC010000218.1:0-2801 GCA_046590925.1 Lysobacteraceae bacterium
GGGCTCTTCACTGCGGAGGTGCCGATGAAAACGGTTCTGGTCGCCAGCTCGAAGGGCGGAGTGGGCAAAACCACCATCGCCACGCATCTCGCCGCACAGTCGGCCCTGGACGGGCACAGCACCGTCCTGATCGACGCAGACCCGCAGGGGTCGTCGACCCGCTGGGCCGAACGCCGGTCCGATCTCGAAACCGCAGTGCTGCCGATCGACGGCACCCGCAAGGCCTGGCTGAAGCAGATTCCCGAGGACGCCCAGCGCATCGTCGTCGATGCGCCCGCCGGCGCCACCGCCGACAGCCTGGAAGCCTTCCTCGAACACGCCGACGCGCTGGTGGTGCCGGTCTTGCCATCGACGCTGGATATCGACGCCACCGTGCCCTTCCTCAACGCCATCGCCAAGCACCCGCGCGTGCGCCGTGGCCAGCTGCGCGTGGGGCTGGTCGGCAACCGCCTCAAACCGTGGACCAACGCCTCGCAGCAGGCGGTGGAACTGCTGCAGCAATGGCCCTACCCGGTGGTGGCGCAGCTGCGCGACAGCCAGGCCTACGTGATGCTGATCGGCCTGGGCCGCAGCCTGTTCGATTACCACTCGCAGCAGGTGCGCGAGCACCAGGAAGACTGGGCGCCGTTGTTGAAGTGGTTGAAGAAGGGGTGATCGGCGGACTTAATCAGCGATAACTGTCACAACAGCACTATGGAGATAGTCGTGGCGACAAAGAAGACTGCGCCCCCGAAGAAGGCTGCAAAGCGCACGGAAACTCCCGTGCGAGCATCAAGACTATTAGCAAGCGCATAGAGAAAGACTATGGTCTTCCGGTCGGTAGCGTCACAATCAAGAATCCCACCGGCACCAAGGCTCGTTCAGACGGAAAGGTTGGATCCCTCCGGAAGCGGTGGGACAGCTAACAATCTCTCCGCAGCCTGTCGCGACTTGCGTCGCTCCCACAAGAGCTGATGCTCAGGCGTTGAATGCCGTCACTTGGCCGGCAACGCGCCTTATGGGAGCGGCGGAAGCCGCGATGATGTGAGGCAAGTCTTGACCAGCCGTACGGCTGTTGAAAACCAGTGACCTATCGCGGCTTCCGCCGCTCCTACAGGAGCCGGACAGGCCAGAAGCGGATTCATCCTGGGCCGCTTTGCGAGACGCTACGGAATCAGTGGCTGGTTCTTGTGGGAGCGACGCAAGTCGCGACGAGTTGCGATCGATCTCTCCGTAGCCCGTCGCGACTTGCGTCGCTCCCACAAGATCGATGTTCAGGCGTTGAGTGCCGTCACTTGGCCGGCAACGCGCCCGCATCGCGCAGCAACTGCTTGCCCAGCGGGATGCGCTTGCCCAGCGCGATCCGCATCGCGCGATCGTCCATCGAAGTCAGATCGATCGCCAGCGCGAAGCTGGCGTTGCACTGCGGGCCTTCGACCCATCCGATCCACCAGGCGGTGCCGGTGCCTTCGTCGGAGTGGGTGCCGGTCTTGCCGTAGATCCCGGTGCCGTTCGCGGCATCGTCGCGCATCGCCGCCTTCACCATGGCGATGGTCTTCGCGGAGAACGGCAGGTCGCCGCGGCGCAGGCGGTCGACGAAGGCCAGTTGTTGGCGCGCGGTGACGGTGAGCACGCCGTCGTGCCAGACCATCGCCGGCGTCGGGCCGATCCGGCCGTTGCCGTAGCCCACGCGCTGCACCCACGCGGCCAGCCGCTCGCGACCGATGCGCCCGGCGAGCACGCCGAAGTAACTTTCGCTGGAGGTCTGCATCGCTTCGCGCAGCGCCATGTCGCGACGCCATGCCGGCCGGTCGGGATAGGGCTTGCGGTTCCAGGGCACGATCTCGTCGGCGCTTTTCAGTACGCCGGTTTCCAGCGCGATCAGCGCGAGCATCGGCTTGAACGTCGATGCCGGGCGCAGCGGCGTGTCCGCGAACGCGGCACCATGCGCCACCTGCTCGCGCTGGCCGTCGGGCTTGACCAGGAACGTGCCGGTTTGGCCGTAATCGGCGAAGCGCGCAGCGGCGGTCTGCGTTGCGGCATCTTTCGTCGGCGGTGCCGCGGACAGGGCGGGTGACAGCATCGTCAGTACGACGAGCGTGGTGCAGAGACGGATGAATCGCGACATCGGGCAACTCCAGTGGCGGGGCGTGCGTCGCAGTGTGGTCGCGGTGCACTGCGGTCCCAAGCGGTGGCGATGTCGCGCGCGTCACGGCCGTAACGGCTGTCACCGCGCGCATTCGGACATGCCAGACTGCGCCACCACGCCCGCACGAAACACGAGCGCATGACTTTGAGCCGCACGCCCCCCAGCCGCACGACGCAGGACCGCATCGACATCGAACTGGGCACCCCGCCGCGCGTGCAGGGGCAGCCGGTGCGGCACCAGTCGCTGTGGATCCTGCTGCGGCTGTGGCTGGCGGCGCAGTCCGGCGAAGGCTGGCTGCGCGAGAGCCAACTGCGCGAACAGTTCGCCAACACCCGCAACCTGCGGATGGTGATCAGCCGCGCCTACGCCGACTTCGCCCGCCTGGGGCTGCGCGTGGGCTGGGGCACCGACCGCAGCCGCGCGCCGGACCTGTTGCCGCTGGCGGGGCGCAATCGCGGGCCGTACTGGCTGGCCGATGGCGAAGCCGCGCGGCTGGACATCGCGCTGCACGACGCCCCGGCGGGCGTCGACGCGGTGGTGGCGTGGCTGGGCGCGGCCTCCGCGGCGCGGAGCGTGGCCGGGCCGGAATCGGTCAGCACCGCCAGCCCGGCCACGCTGCGCGCCGCGGAGGCCGCGCCCAGCCACGCCACCACCGCGTCGACGCCCGCCGGGG
>JBKJTC010000269.1:0-8570 GCA_046590925.1 Lysobacteraceae bacterium
CGAGAAGCCGGTGCGCGAGCGCCTGTCGCATGCGCTGGTCCATGGCATCGACCAGTACATCGAAACCGATACCGAGGAAGCGCGCGCGCTGTCGACGCGGCCGCTGGACGTGATCGAAGGCCCGCTGATGGGCGGCATGAACGTGGTCGGCGATCTGTTCGGCGCCGGCAAGATGTTCCTGCCGCAGGTGGTGAAGTCGGCGCGGGTGATGAAGAAGGCCGTGGCCTATCTGCTGCCCTACATCGAAGCCGAAAAGCTGCGTACCGGCGATGTCGGCAAGAACAACGGCAAGATCATCATGGCCACAGTGAAGGGCGATGTGCACGATATCGGCAAAAATATCGTTGGCGTGGTGTTGGCCTGCAACAACTTCGAGGTGATCGACCTGGGCGTGATGGTGCCGGCGCAGATCATCCTGGACCGCGCCCGCGAAGAGAACGCCGACCTGATCGGCCTGTCCGGCCTGATCACGCCGTCGCTGGAGGAAATGAGCCACGTCGCCCGCGAGATGCAGCGCCAGGGCCTGCAGATGCCGCTGATGATCGGCGGCGCCACCACCTCGCGCGCGCACACCGCACTGAAGATCGACCCGCATTACAAATCGCCGACGGTGTGGGTGAAGGACGCCTCGCGCGCGGTCGGCGTGGCGCAGTCGCTGATCTCGAAGGAGCTGCGCGAAGCCTTCGTCGCCGCCAACGACAGCGATTACGCGGAAATCCGCCAGCGCCACAAGAACCGCGGCGACGCCAAGCGCCTGGTGCCGCTGGCCAAGGCGCGCGGACAGCGTTTCGAAGGCGGCTGGGACACCTACACGCCGCCGACGCCACGCGCGCCGGGGCTGCACGTGTTCGACGACTATTCGCTGGCCGAGCTGGTCGAGTACATCGACTGGACGCCATTCTTCAGCACCTGGGAGCTGGCCGGCAAATATCCGGCGATCCTCAAGGATGAAGTCGTGGGCAAGCAGGCCACCGAGCTGTACCGCGACGCGCGCGCGATGCTGAAGCGGATCGTCGGCGAGAAGTGGCTGACCGCAAAGGGCGTGTTCGCGCTGTGGCCGGCGAACAGCGTGGGCGATGACGTGGTGGTTTCCCTTCTCCCGACGGGAGAGGGTCGAAGTCGCCTACAGGCGACTGAGGGAAGGGCGGATGAGGGTACGGCGGATACGGCCGCATCTGAAGCGCTGCCGCTATCCCGTACCCTCTCCCCAACCCCTCTCCCGATGGGAGAAGGGCTTGAGCAAGCCACCCTCCACTTCCTTCGCCAACAGGTCGACAAACCCGTCGACCGCCCCGATTTCTGCCTCGCCGACTTCATCGCGCCGCAGGACAGCGGCAAACAGGACTGGATCGGCGCGTTCGCGGTCACCGCGGGCATCGGCATCGACGCGCACGTGGCGCGCTTCGAGGCCGATCACGACGACTACAACGCGATCCTGCTCAAGTCGCTGGCCGACCGCCTGGCCGAAGCTTTCGCAGAACGCCTGCACCAGCGCGTGCGCAAGGAGTTCTGGGGCTACGGCAGCGACGAAGCGCTGAGCAACGACGCGCTGATCGACGAAACCTATCGCGGCATCCGCCCGGCGCCCGGCTATCCGGCCTGCCCCGAGCACAGCGAGAAAGGCACGATCTTCCGTCTGCTCGACGCCACCGCCAACGCCGACATGACCCTGACCGAAAGCTTCGCGATGCTGCCCACCGCGGCGGTATCCGGCTACTACTTCAGCCATCCGCAGAGCCAGTATTTCGTGGTGGGCCGGGTATCGAAGGAACAGGTCGAGGATTACGCGAAGCGCAAGGGCGCGACCCTGGCGCAAGCGGAACGCTGGCTGGCCTCGAATCTGGATTACGATCCGGAATGAACATTCAGAGTTAACCAGCGGGCGCATCGTTCCTCTGCCCACCATCATCATTCGACGCCGTGACCGACACCCTCGTCTTCTCCCACGCCAACGGTTTTCCGCTGCCGGTCTATCGCCGGCTGCTGGACGCGCTGCGACCGGAGTTCGACGGCACCGGCGTGCTGCGCTTCGGCCACGACCCGAGCCGGCCGGTGACCGTCGGCTGGCCGTATCTGGTCGATGAACTCACCGAATTCGTGCACGCCCTGCCCCGCAGCAGCGGCCGGGTGTGGCTGGCCGGGCATTCGCTGGGCGGTTATCTCAGTGTGCTGGCGGCACAGAAGCTGCAGGCCCGCGTCGCCGGGATCGTGCTGCTGGATTCGCCGCTGATCTCCGGGATCAGCGCGGGTTTCGTGCGGCTGGGGCGGCTGACGGGGCTGGACCGGCTGGTGATGCCGCTGCAGCAGACCCTGGTGCGCCGGCGGCACTGGCCGGATGCCGATGCCGCGCACGCGCATTACGCCGCGAAGGCCGTGTTCGCGCGGTGGGATCCGCGTGTGCTGCGCGATTACGCCGATCACTGCACTACGCCGGACGGTCGCGGTCAGCGCGAACTGCTGTTCGATCGCGACATCGAATACCGCATCTACCGCTCGCTGCCGACCGCACGCGTGGCGGCCGCCGCGGCGCAGCTGCGCGTGCCGGTGGCCTTCATCGCGGGACGCAAGTCGCGCGAAGTGCGGCATGTCGGCCTTCGTGCGACCAAGGCGCTGGTCGGCGAGCGCCTGGCCTGGACCACCGGCAGTCATCTGTTTCCGATGGAAGCGCCGGACGAGACCGCGCGGCTGATGCGCGCGGCGATCGATACGATGAGCGGAACCATCACGACGGAAGAGATCGCATGAGCGAGGACGACAACAGCGGCGCGACCGGCAACGCGGAGTTCCTGCTGCGCCACGCCGCGCCCGGGCGCATCGGTCTGGTGGCGGGTGGCGATCTGATCAGCCACTTGATCCGCACGGCGCAATCGCCGCTGACCCGCGACGGCCACCGCAGCCTGTGGTCGCATGCCTTCATCTTCAGCGAACGTCGCAGCGACGGCCGCTGGTGGGTGATCGAATCCGATCTGGACATGCGCTACAAACAGATGCGGCTGGGCGTGCAGGAAAACCGCATCGACCGCTATTTCGACGCCGACGAATTCCCGAACCTCGCGGTGCTCGACTTCGGCCTGGACGACGCGCAGACGCGGCAGGTCGTGACTGCGGGACTGGACCTGCTTTCGGGGCTTACCAGCTATTCGCTGAGCGAACTCATCGGCACCCTGTTCGCGATGCGCAGCCGCCGCCTGCGCAAGCGCGACAATCTGCTGGCGCGGGAAGGCGCGCTGTACTGCTCGGCGATGGTGCAGCACTGCTACGCCGCAGCCGGCCTGCACCTGTTGCCCGAAGTGTCCGGCAAGAATCTGGCGCCGCACGACATCGCCGATTCGGCGCTGCCGCATCAATCCTATCGGCTGCTGCGCGACTTGGGCGTGTCATCGCTGCGCGAGTTCGCGCACAGCGCCGAAGCGCTGCTGGCGACGCCGGTGGAAGATCTGTTCTGAACCTGACTCGACATCTGCCCGAGCAGGCCGAGCTGCCGGAGTAGGCTGGGCTGCAAAGCCCAGCGTAACAACCAATGATCGCTGCGTGATTCGCCGACATCGCGCTGGGCTTTGCAGCCCAGCCTACCGATTAAGCCTATTAAAAACCGCGCGGAATTCCGCAATGCCCGAAATCGCACTTCTGTAGGAGCGCCGGGAGGCGCGAAGCCCGCGACGTTGCCAAGCGCCGCCAACGGTCATCGTGATCGATTCGATGGATGGCAGGTGATGTCTGAAGGCAGGTCTTGCGGGCTTCGCGCCTCCCGGCGCTCCTACAAAAACGCCAGCGAGGCGAGGCCCCAGCCGCCAACGCGTGTTACCAGACCAGGTCGTCGGGCACCTGATACTGCGGATCCGCGTAGGGATCCTCTTCCGCGGTCGCGTTCGGATCCACTTTCAAGGCCACCGCCTGCGGGAAGATCGATTCGGCCTCGGCCAACAGTTCGGCGGTGACCAGCATGTAGCGACCGTCGAGCTGGACCACGCCCAGTTCGCCGGCATTGAGCTGTTTGAGCTGCGCTTCGTTGACGTAGATGCGCTTGATCTTGTTGCCGTACGCGAAATGGCGGGCGATGTCGGCGGCCGGATCGTTCAGACCCTTGTCCTTCACCAGCTCGGCGAACTTCGCCTTGGCCTCGCGGCGTACGCGCGCTTCTTCCTGCTTCACCCGTTCGGCTTCGATCCGCTCTTCCTTCTCGCGCTGGGCGCGGATGGCGTAGGCCTTGGCGAGATCGATTTCCTCCTGCGAACGCGGCTTGCGCTGCTGCTGCGCGCCGGCATTCTGCTGCGGACGGCCGCCGCCCGGGCGCGTCGGCCGGTTGCCAGGATGCGTGCCCGGCTTGGCGCCGGGTCGCGTATCGGGTCTGCCTTCCGGCTTGCCACCCGGCTGCGCATTCGCGCCGCTGTTGTTCGGCCTGCCACCCTGCGGTCTGGCATTCGGATTGGCATTGGAATGCGGACCACGTCGCGCCTCGTTGGGCGGACGCGCGGTTTTTTCCGGTTTGGGCACGGGCTTGAAGCCGAGACCCAGCAATTGGTCGCGAAGCGTATCGCTCATGGCATTGGTATCGGCAGTGGTGGGATCGGGCGTTCTGATCAGTAGTGGGGAGGCGGCGGTTCGTCGGCCGGGTTGGCCATCGAATCGCCGCGGTTGGTCTTGAGTTCTTCCAGCACGCGACGCAGCAGGTCGGCGCTGCGCGCGGCTTCGCCGCGGAGATCGGCCAAGGCGTCGCTCAGTTCCTGCAGCGCGTGTTCCTGGAACACCAGACGGGTTTCCAGTTCGACCACGCGCGCTTCAAGGGAGTCGGATGCCGTCATATCAGCGAATGAGGATCGAGCGACCGCGCCCGATGCCGTAGTAGGCCAGACCCGCGGCTTCGATCTCGGCCGGGTCGTAGAGATTGCGGCCGTCGAACACCGCAGCATCCTTCAGTGCGGCGCGCAGCTTGCCGAAGTCCGGGCTGCGGAACTGTTTCCACTCGGTCACCACCACCAGCGCATCCGCGCCGTTCAGCGCGTCGTGGGCGTGCTCGCACAGCGCCAGATCGGAGCGCTCGCCGAAAATGCGGCCCGCTTCGTGGCTGGCTTCGGGATCGAAGGCGCGCACGCTGGCGCCCGCATCCCACAATTGCTGCAGCAATCGGCGGCTGGACGCTTCGCGCATGTCGTCGGTGTTCGGCTTGAACGCCAAGCCCCACACCGCAAACGTCTTGCCGCGCAGGCCTTCTTCGCCGCCGTAGTGACGCACGATCAATTCGTACAGATGACCTTTCTGGCGCTGGTTCACCGCCTCCACCGCATCCAGCAGTTCGGCGCGGTAGCCGTGCTGGTGCGCGGTGCGGGCCAGCGCCTGCACGTCCTTCGGGAAGCAGGAGCCGCCGTAACCGGCGCCGGGATAGATGAAGTGCCAGCCGATGCGCGGGTCGGAACCGATGCCCTGACGCACCATTTCGATATCTGCGCCCACCTGCTCGGCGATGTTCGCGATCTCGTTCATGAAGCTGATCTTGGTCGCCAGCATCGCGTTGGCGGCGTACTTGGTCAGCTCGGCCGAGCGCACGTCCATCACCACGATGCGCTCGTGATTCCGGTTGAACGGCGCGTACAGGCGCTTGAGTTTTTCGAGCGCAGCCGGGCTGTCGGCGCCGATCACGATGCGATCGGGGCGCATGCAGTCCTCGACCGCCGCGCCTTCCTTCAGGAATTCGGGATTCGACACCACGTCGTAGGCGACATCGGCGCCGCGTGCGGCCATGGCTTCGGCGATCGCCGCACGCACCTTGTCGGCGGTACCCACCGGCACCGTGGATTTGTCGACGATCACCGCCGGGCGCTGCAGGTGGCTACCGATGGTGTTCGCCACCGTCAGCACGTATTGCAGGTCGGCGCTGCCGTCTTCGTCGGGCGGCGTGCCGACGGCGATGAAGATCACGTCGCCGTGCGCGATCGCGCCGGCGGCGTCGGTGGTGAACTCCAATCGGCCTTCGGCGTGGTTGGACTTCACCATCGGTTCGAGGCCGGGCTCGTAGATCGGGATCACGCCGCGGCGCAGGCCTTCGATCTTGGCCGTGTCGATATCGACGCAGACCACGTGATGCCCGACCTCGGCCAGACAGGTGCCGGTAACCAGGCCCACATAGCCGGTGCCGAAAATGGTGACGCGCATGAGGCCTCGCAGTGCTTTGCAGTGCGATGCGCCGCCGCGGGGAGCGGCGGCGCATCGTGTTGTTGCGTTCGTCGCGCCTTTACGGCTTGACGATCTCGATCAGCTCGACGTCGAACACCAGGGTCGCGTTCGGCGGGATCGGGCCGCCCGGGGTGCCCTGCTCGCCGTAGCCGAGCTTCGACGGGATCCACAGCTTGTACTTGCTGCCGACCGGCATCAGCTGCAGCGCCTCGGTCCAGCCCGGCACCACCGAATTCAGCACGAACTGGGCGGGCTCGCCGCGGTCGACCGAGCTGTCGAACTTGGTACCGTCGAGCAGCGTGCCGGTGTAGTGCACCTTCACCGAATCGCTCGCGGTCGGCTTCGCGCCCTTGCCGGGGGTCAGTACCTGATATTGCAGGCCGGACGCGGTGGTGACCACGCCCGTCTTCTTGCCATTCTCGGCCAGGAACTTGGCGCCGGCTTCGACGTTCTTCTTGCCCTGCGCTTCCATCTCGGCCTGCTTCTTGGCCGCTTCTTCCTGCTGCTTGACCTGCATTTTGGCCGCGAAGGACTGCATCACCTTCATCGCCTGCTCTTCGTTGAGCAGCGGCTTCTTGTCCGCGAAGGTGTCGTTGATGGCGCGCTGCAGGACGGCCATGTCCACTTCGTCCTTCATCGGCTTGAGCGACTTGGCGATATCCATGCCGATCATGTAGCTGACCTGGTCCTTTTCGGTCGGCAGGCCGGCGATCTTGTCGGCGCCGTCCTTGCCGGCTTCATCGGCCTTGGCATCGGTCTTCGCGGCGCCGGCGGCATCCTTTTCGATCGGCTTGCAGGCGACGAGCGCGAGCGCGCATGAGGCCGTGGCGACGGCGAGGGTGAGATTACGCGACAGTTTCATCAACAGGGACTCCTGGGTGGGTACGCGCGGCCACGGCAGCGCAGGAAAGGTTCGGGGGATGGAAAGATATTCAATCGATCGCTTCCGGTCGATCATTTCTGGAAGCAGACGTTCCGGAAGCGCCGGGGTTCAGAGGATACCCAGCAGTTCGACTTCGAAGGTGAGCATGGCGTTCGGACCGATCGGACCGCCGGGCGTTCCCTGCGTGCCATAGGCCAGTTTGGCCGGGATCCAGAACCTGTATTTGCTGCCGACCGGCATGAGCTGCAGGCCCTCGATCCAGCCCGGGATCACCTGGCCCACGCCGAATTCGGCGGGCTCGCCGCGGTCGACCGAGCTGTCGAACTTGGTGCCGTCGAGCAGCGTGCCGGTGTAGTGGACGCGCACGGACGCCTCGGCCGTCGGCTTGGCGCCGCTACCGGCCGTCAACACCTGGTACTGCAGACCCGAAACGGTGGTGACCACGCCGGTCTTCTTGCCGTTCTCGGCGAGGAAGGCCGTCTCGGCGGCGAGATTCTGCTTGCCCAGCGCTTCGGCAGCGGCCTGCTGCTTGGCCTGCATCTTCTGCGAGAACGCCTGCATCACCTGCTGCGCCTGCGCGTCGTTCAACGCCGGCGGCTTGCCCGCCAGCACGTCGTCGATCGCGCGCTTGAGGATCGCCATGTCGACTTCACCGGCGATCGGCTTCAGCGAATTGCCGACATCCATGCCGATGCGATAGCTGACCTGCTCTTTTTCGGTCTTCAGTTCGATCGGGGTGTCGGCAGCGGCGGCATCGCCGGCGACGGCGAGGGCCAAAGCGCAGGTCGCGGCGGCGAGGGTCGTGTTGGAGCTTTTCATCGACAGGCACTCTCAGGATAGGTGGCGCATCGCCGCTGCGGTGCGCGAAAGATGGAAGGCGAAGGGTTTGTTTTCAGACGACGGGGTTTCAGAGCACGTCGAGCAATTCGACATCGAACATCAGCGTGCTGTTGGGCCCGATGCTGGGCGGGCTGCCGCGTTCGCCGTAGGCGATCGACGCGGGCACCCAGAGCCGGTACTTGGCGCCGACCGGCATCAATGCGAGACCTTCGGTCCAGCCGGGAATGACCTGTCCCAGCGCGAAATCGGCGGGCTGCCCACGCTGGTACGAACTGTCGAAGATGGTGCCGTCGAGCAACTGCCCCTGGTAATGCACGCGGACTTTATCGCTCAAACGCGGGCGCGCGCCGTTGCCTTGGCGCAGCACCATGTACTGCAGGCCGGATGCGGTGCTGATCACACCCTTGGCGGTCTTGTTTTTGGCGAGGAACGCGGCGCCCTCTTCCGCGTTCTTGCGCGCGGCGTCGGCGAGGCGCGTTTTCTCGCGCGCGTCCATCCGCTTGGAGAACGCATCGCGCACTTGATCCATCTCGGCATCGGTGAGCAGCGGTTTGGCCGACGTCATCAGCGTGCGCACCGCCTGCAGGAACACCGCCATGTCGATCTCGTCCTGGATCGACGTGAGCGAACGGCCGACATCGGCACCGATCATCTGGCCGACCTTGTCCTTGGCCAC
>JBKJTC010000310.1:0-5809 GCA_046590925.1 Lysobacteraceae bacterium
CCCGCCTCCACGAAATCATCGCCCGGGAACGTGGGGCCGTTGATGCTCGGAAAAATGCCCTGCTGCGACGGCCGCGGCTCGACCGCGGAAATGCGCCGGTCGCGGTCGTACAGCGCATTGCGCTGGTAGGCGTCGATCACGAACAGGCCGTCGATGCGCTCGCCCTGGAAGCCGTAGACCAGGTTGACGTTGGTCTTGCCCTCGTCGGTGCCGCGGGTCGAATCGCCGTAGCTCAGGCCAAGGCGCAGGCCGTCGAAATCCTTGCGCAGGATCACGTTGACCACGCCGGCCACCGCATCGGCGCCGTAGATCGCCGATGCGCCGGTGGTCAGCACTTCGATGCGGTCCACGGCGGCCAGCGGAATGGCGTTGATGTCGACGAAGTTCTCGGACCCGTTGGCGAACGACGACACCGCGACGCGGCGGCCGTTCACCAGGGTGAGCGTGGACGATGTGCCCAGGCCGCGCAGCGAGGCCGCGGCGCTGCCGGCCGGCGAGTCGGCCTGCAGCGCGCCCGAGTTGGACGTGCTGAAGTTGCCGGTGCCGCCGCCGGTTTCCGAGACCTGCTTGAGCGCGTCGCCGACGGTGCTGGCGCCGATCTGTTTGAGGTCGTTGCTGTCCAGCACGATCACCGGCTGCGCTTCCTGCAGGTCGATGCCGCGCAGATTGGAGCCGGTGATGACGATGGTGTCGAGGTCGTTCTGCGGAGTGGCCGGCGCATCCTGCGGCGCGGCGGGCGTTGTCGTGTCCTGGGCGGCGACGGGCGTGGACAGCAACAGCGAAATGGCGATCGCCAGCGGCGTGGCGAGCGGCGTGGCGAACGATAGAGCGGGCGGCAGGATGCGGGTCATGGTGCTGTTCATGATTTACTCGTGCATGCGAACGGACGGCACGGCCGCGCGACGGGCGCGCAACGGTGATCTGCGGTCGTATTGGGATCGGAACGGGTGTTGGATGGCGGCAGCGCGAGGCTGCGGCCGATGGGCCGCGACGGGCCCGGACATTCACGCGGACAGGCTTATTCGTCCCACCATTCGCTGAGATAGAAAGTCCGGCAGATGTGCCGGATATGCGTGCGGGGTTTCGACATGCGTAGGCCAGAGGGGACCGGCGATGTGATACCCCGCCGATGGGAAGCCGTCAAGTGTGGATCCACGGACGGCTGCGCATCGGCGAGGCAGTGGGGGTCAGTAGGGGCTGGCCGGCGAGAACGGCGCGGTGGCGTTGCGGCCGTCCACGCTCAGCACGATGCTGGTGCCGTTATGGGTGTAGCCGACGAAATCGAAGAACTGGCCGGCGGTGAGCTTGGTGCGCTGCAGATTGCGATAGATCAGCGGTTGACCGGACAGCACCTGCGTGCGCTGGGTATCGGTGCGCTCTTCGACCACATACGCCGCGCCGCTGCCGTCGACGATGCCCAGGCCGGTGCGGTCCATGAACAGCGCGGTGTTCTCGCTGACGCCGATGCCGATGATGCGCGCGGTGTTGTTGTCCTGGCGCAGCCGGGCCATGAACGCGAACAGCCGGCCCATGCGGTCGCGCTGCGAGAAATGGGTGTCGGTGACGATGTCGTTCATCAGCGGGAAATTCAGGAAATCGCCGGTGAACAGCATGCTGCTGCGATACGGGTTGGCGATGGCTTCCGCGCCGGTCGCCGCAACGACACCATCGGGGTCGTAGACGAATTCGCCCTCCACCGCGAGCCCCGCCGACGTGCCGCCGATGACCGCCCCCCGCGCGTAGGCCGCGTGGATCGCATCCTCGCTGCGCGTGCCTTTCCAGGCGTTGACGTAGGCGGACTGGTCGCCGCCGGCGATGAAGATCAGCTCCGCGTTGCGCAGCACCCAGTCGGCGTAGTCGCTGTTGGCCTTGTCGACGGTGTCCAGCAGCAGGGTTTCGACCGAATCGGGTTTGGTCGTGCCTGTGACCAGGTTGTAGAGGTAGTCGTTGTAGCCGTTGCTGCCGCTGGTGCGGATGATGACCACGTCGCCGCCGTTGGCGACCGGAAACGCGCGCTGGCTGAAGCTGGCATCCACGTCGGCGCCGCCGCCCATCAGGATCAGCGCCGGGCCGTTGACCGGGTTTTTCCCCGAATCCGCGGCGTTGCCGACGATCCAGCTCTGCAGATTGCCCGGTTTCGTGGGGCGCGTGCCGCCGGTACCGCCGCCGCCGCCGGACGGCGTGAGCGTGACGTCCAGGTCGTACCAGCCGCTGCCGCGATACGCGGTGACCTTCAGCTTGTAGCGGCCGGTGGTGGTCGCGGCGTAGGTGCCGTTCTCGGGTATCGCGCTGCTCTTGCCGCTGGCCACCGCGCCGCCGGTGGCCTTGTAGAGCGCCCAGTCGAAGTCGTCGCCGCTGTCGTGATTCAAACGGATGCCGACGGTGCTGGCGGCGGTCAGGTCGAAATAGAACCAGTCGATATCGGACGACGTGGACAGGCTGCCGGTCACCCGGGTGCCGGAACCCACCGGGCCGTCGGCGGCGCTTTCGGTGTTGTTGTTCTCGCTTTCGCTGGTGATCTGAGCGACGGCGGGCATGGCGAACAGTGCGGCGCAAACGCACAGTGCGGCCACGGCGCCGCGCGCGATGCGGTGCGCAATACGCACGCGCGGAATACGATCTGACATGGGAAATCTCCATTGCGATGGATGCGTGCGCGCGGGCGGCGCACGATTCGGGATGCGGATGCGATGTCGGAACGCCGACACGCGTCGACCGGCCCGGTGCGGGCCGACAGCCTTCAGCTGCGCAGGGCTACTCGTCCCACCATTCGCTGAGATAGAAAGTCCGGCAGATGTGCCGGATATGGGCGCGGGGTTTCGGCATGACGCACTCGCGGAAACGTAGCCCGTGAATACGCCGCCGTGCGCCGGGCGTCAAGCCGCGCCGGGCGGCGGCGGTTCGACGCTGCGAAGGGTTGCGATGCATCCATGACCGGCGCCACGCTTTCGACACGCAGGATGCTGCGCCGCATCACCGCGGTGCGCCGACGCCCGATGGGCATGGTGTCGAGCGCTGCGGGTAGAGGTCGGTGCTGGCGATGATCGGTTTCACCCGGCAGCAGCGCCCAAACCAACCCCAAGACTTGGAGGGGCCTACGCAGCGGCACCGCACAAATGGCGCCGCGCTGCATCACCTCGCTGGTCATCTCTGTCGCAGAGAGGCGCGGGTGTTGCCGATCGTCGCCATGATTCCGCCGCAGCACGCGTGGAGTTGTCGCTGGTCAAGGACGCGTCGGACTGCGCGCTCAATGACATTCGTGACCTCAGGCACAAGGTTATGCGCCACAACTCATAAAAATGTTTTATGCAGAACAGCGCATAAGCACGAAATATGCGGCAAATCCGATATTGACGATTTATCGGTTTTGGCGCATAGTTTCCGGCTAGGAGGAGCCCCATGTATGAACTTGCTCGCACACCCAGGCAGATGGGTACTACGATCCGATCCGCCCGCAAGCGTCTTGATCTGAGTCAGAGCGAGCTGGGCGAACGCGCCGGCTTGCGGCAGGAAACGATCTCGCTGATCGAGACCGGCAATCCGGCAACCCGGCTGGACACCCTGCTGGCGGTGCTGGCCGCGCTCGACATGGAGCTGCGGATCGCCGGTCGCAGTCGCGGTCCTGATCTGAAGAACCTGATCGGATAATGGCCAGAACCCGCCGCCACCCGCCGCTGCGCGTCTACCAGAACGATCGACTGGTCGGACATCTGCTCAAGGAGCCCAGTGGCGCGATCGAGTTCCGCTACGACCGCGAGTGGTTGGATAGAAGCAACACTTTCCCGGTCTCACTATCGCTCCCGTTGCGCGAGGACGCATGGCGAGGCGACCCTGTCATCGCGGTCTTCGAGAACCTCCTGCCCGACTCGGCGGACGTGCGAAAACGCGTGGCCGAGAAGGTGGGTGCCGCCGGATACGACGCCTACAGCCTCCTGGCAGCCATTGGCAGGGATTGTGTCGGTGCCCTGCAGTTCATTGCCGGCGACGCCATGGCGCCGGAAGCCACGACAGAGATGTCCGGGGAGCAGGTCGATAAACAAGCCATCGAAATGCTGCTCAAGTCGCTGGCGCAAGCGCCATTGGGCCTGAGCCGGGACGACGATTTCAGAATCTCGATTGCGGGCGCCCAGGAAAAGACCGCGCTGCTGCGGATCGATGGGCAATGGATCAAGCCGCACGGAACCACGCCGACCACGCATCTGTTCAAGACGCAGATCGGTACGTTGCCCAACGGCATCGACTTTTCCAACAGCGTCGAGAACGAGTTCTATTGCCTGCGACTGCTCAAGCACCTCGGCCTGCCGGTCAATCGCACCGAGATCATGACGTTCGGCCAGACCAGGGCGCTGGTCATCGAGCGGTTCGATCGGGTCTGGAGCGATGGTCGTTTGATCCGTTTGCCCCAGGAGGATTGCTGTCAGGCGCTGGGGGTGCCGCCAGCGCGCAAATATCAAAACGAAGGCGGCCCCGGCATGCTGGCGATCGCCAATCTGCTCAAAGGCGCCGACTCGCCGGCGGACGATCACCGCACGTTGTTCCAGGCGCAACTGGTCTTCTGGCTGATAGGCGCGACGGACGGGCACGCCAAGAACTTCAGCATCTACCTGCACCCTGGCGGGGGCTATGCACTGACGCCGCTCTACGATGTGCTGAGCGCCCAACCCAACGTCGATGCGCGCCAGATCGAACGCAAGCAGATGAAGCTCGCCATGTCGGTCGGCAAAAACAATCACTACCGTATCGACGAGATCCAGAGCAGACACTTCTTCCAGACGGGTGAGGCGGCGGGCCTTTCGCGTTCGCTCGTCCGGAACGCCGCCGAGGACGTTGCCGCCCGCATGGATGCAGCCCTCGCATCACTCGAAGCCGAACTTCCTGCGGATTTTCCGCAAATACTCCACGACTCTATCGGTGCGGGTGTCCAGCGCCGGATGCGGATCCTGAGGGCGGGCCTTGATCAATGATGTTTTGTGCGGATTCATGCCGGGAAGCGACGTTCGCCTTCAGCCCGCCGGATTCAATCCGCCGGGGCCGGCCTGTTGGTTTCAGCCGGTCAGGGAGCGGATCATCCGGTCGATCCAGCCGCGATACGGCGGCTTGATGAAATCGGTCGCGGTGAAGCGCGCCTGCCACAGCACCGGCATCGCCTTGGTGAAGGCGTCGAAGCCGGCGCGGCCGTGGTACTGGCCCATGCCGCTGGGGCCGATGCCGCCGAACGGCAGATTGTGCGCGGCGAAATGCAGCAGGGTGTCGTTGACGGTGACGCCGCCGGCGATCAGCCGCGAGAGGATTTTTTCGACGATGCCGCGATCATGGCTGAAGGGATACAGCGCCAGCGGCCGGTCGTGGGTCCCGACGTAGGCCAGTGCGCCTTCCAGCTTCGCGTAGCCGTGGATCGGCAGGATCGGCCCGAAGATTTCGTCCTGCATCACCTTGCTGTCGTCGCCGGGTTCGATGATCAGCGTCGGCGGAATCAGCCGTTCGATCTCGGCGCGCCCGGCATCCACGCTGGCCAGTTCGATCACCGTCAGCCCGCGCGCGCGGGCATCGTCGATGTAGCCGCGCAGGCGGCGGTACTGGCCTTCGTTGACCACGCGGGTGTAGTCGGTCGCCTCGCGCATGTCCGCGCCGTAGCGGGCGTGCACCTGGGCGCGCAGCGCATCCACCAGCGCGTCGCGGCGCGCGGCGTCGATCAGGATGTAATCCGGCGCGATGCAGGTCTGGCCGCCGTTGAACCATTTGCCGCTGGCCAGCCGCGCCGCGGCCTGGTCGATCGGAAAGTCCGCGGCGACGATCGCCGGCGACTTGC
>JBKJTC010000010.1:0-4754 GCA_046590925.1 Lysobacteraceae bacterium
CCGCGCGTGCGCGTGATCGGCAGCGATGGCGAAATGATCGGCGTTCTGTCGCGCGACGAAGCATTGGCGAAGGCCGAAGACGAAGGCATGGACCTCGTCGAGATCCAGCCGAACGCCGATCCGCCGGTCTGCCGCATCATGGATTTCGGCAAGTTCAAATTCGAAACGCAGAAGAAAGCGGCCGCTGCGAAAAAGAAGCAGAAGATCGTCGAGATCAAGGAAGTCAAGTTCCGTCCGGTCACCGACGAAGGCGATTACGCGATCAAGCTGCGCAAGATGCGCGAGTTCCTGGAAGAGGGCGACAAGATCAAGGTCAACATCCGCTTCCGCGGCCGCGAGATGAGCCACATGGAGCTTGGCCGGCAGATGGCCCAGCGCATCGAGGCCGACCTCGGCGAAGACATCGTCATCGAATCCCGTCCGCGCCTCGAAGGCCGGCAGATGGTGATGATGATCGCGCCGAAGAAGAAATAAGCGTCATGCAATGAACGAGTCGTCTCCCGTTTCGATGACTGGAGACGGCGATCCGAAGGGCGCCGATGGCGCCCTTCGTCTTTGCTGCGCTTCGGACTTTCCAGCGCTGCGTTTCGCGGCGCGCTGCGGTTTACAGGCCGCGAATCGCCATGCTATTAACGGATGAAGCCTGGGTCGCTGGCCCGGGCATGAGGAAATGCAGGATGTCCGACGTCGAAATCCCCGTGTCGCCCTACGAAATCTTTCCCGACCCTGCGGCCGCCGCGATCGCGGAAGCCCTCGTCGAGGGCGACATCGGCAAGGTCCGGGCCTTGGCCGCCACCGCCGATCTCGCGGCGATCGGCGACAAACGCGTCACGCTGTTGCAGTGGGCGCTGTTCACCCGCAGCCTCGACGGTGTGCAGGTTCTGCTCGATGCCGGCGCCGATCCCGCACAGCCGGGCATGGATGGCGACACCGCCGTACATTTCGCCTGCATGCTCGAAGAGCCGCAGTTCCTGCAGGCCGTACTGGCGCATGGCGCCGACCCCAATGTGGCCAATGCCGACACTGCTGCCGCTCCGCTGTGCGCCGCGTTGATGACCGAGCGCGAGGTGCAGTTCCGCATTCTGCTCGCCGCCGGCGCGGATCCCGACCATGCGGACGACATGGGCAATACCCCACTGCACATCGCGGGCCTGATCAACGAGCCGCAGCGTGCGCTGGATCTGCTCGAGGCCGGTGCCGATCCCCTGCGTCGTAATGCCCAGGATGTGACGTTCCAACATTATGTGTTCATGACCCGGCCGGATCTGCTGCATGCCGATACCCGCCGGACCTGGGAAGCGGTGCTGACCTGGCTGCTCGAACACGATATCCCGCTGGACACCGCGCCGGTCTGATGTTCTCGGCTGGCCATGGTTGCGGAATCGATCAGTGATGGTGCCCGATCGCCCGGGGCAGGGTGCACCCGACCCCCTAGAGTTCGTGGTGTAGGATCAACCTGCCGTCCCTGAAAGCGACCGGCCGAATCCAATCCGGGAGTGTCATGTCCAACGTTCCGACCCGCGCTTGCGCCCTCGCCGTATCGCTTATCATGGCTCTGTGCGTGCTCGTTCCCGCCTGTGCAATGGAGAAACAGATGTCCGCAACAGCTGAAGTGCGTGCGGTGGACGCACGCGAAGTATTCGCCGATCCGCGCGTGGCCGAAGTGGCCGAGGCGATCGCCAAGGGCGATGTCCCCCGGATCCGCACTCTTGCCGCCGGCGTCGATCTTTCGACGAAGGGCGACAAGAACGTCACCCTGCTGCAGTGGGCGCTGTTGAACAAGCGTCTCGACAGCATGAAAGCGCTGCTCGATCTCAGCGCCGATCCGCTGCAGCCGGGCATGGATAACGACACTGTCGTACACATGGCCGCGATGGCCAACGACGGCGCCTACCTGTCCGAACTGCTCGCCCGCAAGGTGAATCCGAACGTCGCCAACCCCGTCTCCGGCGCCGGCCCGCTGCGCGCCGCGCTGATGGGCGAACGCGACGAACAGTTCCGCGCCCTGCTGGCGGCGGGCGCCGACCCGGACATGGCCGACCGCATGGGCAACACGCCGCTGCACGTGACCGGTCAGATCAACGAACCCGCGCGCGCGCTGGACCTGTTGAACGCCGGGGCCGATCCGATGGCCCGCAACGCCCAGGGCGTGACCTTCCAGCGCTACCTCTTCATGACCCGTGCCGCGCTGTTGAACGCCGAGACCCGCAAGCAGCGCGAAGCGGTCGAGGCGTGGCTCACGTCGCACGGCATTCCGCTCGAAGGCGCGCGCTGAGCGCCTCCGCACGATCCGTCGACCGGGCGCGGCCCGGTCCGAATATTCCTGTTTGGGAGAGTGGTAAAGGATGAACGCGCAATTCGACCCAGATCGTCATGAGGCCCGCCAGGTGTTCGATCCGCTGAGCGGGCAGACGTTCAACCGTCCGTCGTTCGCCGACGAAGTGCGCGGTACCGCGCCGAAGGACATCGACATCACGCTCGCCCACCTCGCGCGCGACGTCTATACCTCCGACGACCGCCAGCGCGGGGACACCGCACAGTTCCGCCCGCTGACCGACGATCAGTTCCGTCAGGTCGGTATCGACCCGGCGCTGCGCAGCAACAACGCCAGTGGTTTCGACGCCGACATCTACGGCGACGGACAGGGCCGCTACGTGCTGGCATTCCGCGGCACCGATGCCGGCAAGGACTGGGGCACCAATCTCGGTCAGGGGCTCGGCTTCGAGACCGCCCAGTACAACCAGGCGGTCATGCTGTCCCGCCAGGCCAAGGTCGCGTTCGGCGATGAGCTGGTGATCACCGGCCACTCGCTCGGCGGCGGCCTCGCCGCGGTCGGCGCGGCCGCCACCGATACCCCGGCGGTCACCTTCAACGCCGCCGGCGTGAAGGACAAGACGCTCGAGCGCATCGGTCTGGACGCGTCCGCGGTGAAGGAAGAAGCGACCCACGGCCAGATCCGCCGTTATGCTGTGGACAACGAAATCCTGACCGGTCTGCAGGAACGCAACATCGCGACCCGCTACCTGATGCCCGATGCGATGGGTACGAAGATCGAACTGCCGGACCCCGATCCGCAGGGCTTCTGGCAGCGCGTGAACCCGATCCAGTCGGTCAAGCACAGCGTGCAGATGCACTCGATGGATTCGGTGATCACCGCGCAGGAGAAATTCTTCGGCTACGGCCTGCGCGCCGATGCGACCATGACCCATCAGGATCATCCCTTCCACGCCCCGTTCCAGCGCAACTTCGACCAGTTGCAGCCAGCGCTGCAGCAGCAGGGCCTCGATATGCGCCAGAGCCAGAACGTGGCCGGTGCGCTGACCCTCGCCGCGCATCGGGAAGGCGTCAATCCGGAAGTCGCCGCCCTCAGCAACGACGGCAGCCGCGCGTTCGCGGTGCAGGGCCAGTCTGAAACGCAGCGGTATTCGCAGGTGTCGGTGACCGTCAGCATGCACACCCCGCTGGTCGAGAGCAGCCGTCAGGCCGTCGAACTCGGCCAGACCCAGACGCCCACCGCACCGCAGCACAATGCGCCGCAGCAGGCCGCTCCGCAGACGGAACCGAACCAGGATCAGGCGGCTCCGACCCGCGGCGCCCGCTGAGTCGGGTTTCGCGTCGCAATCCACCGCTGGATGGGGTACGCCATGGCGCAAGACGCAGCGAATGTTTCCGGCCCCGCGGCAGAGCCTGCCGTCGCCGCCGCCGGAGCGGACCGTCCCGCGTTCGCCGACGAACTGCGGGGCCAGTCGGGCAAGCCGGTCGATCTCTCCATGGCGCGGATCATGGCCGATCTGTAGGACGAGACTTACGGCCGTCCGACCGGCAATGCGGTCGACGGCTTCTCGCGCCTCACCGACGATCAGCTCGGAAGGCCGGCATCGATCCGACCGTGCTCGATGACGCCAAGACCGGTTTCAAGGCGCGGATCTACGGCGACGATCGCTCGAACAGGTGCCGGTTGCGGAGCGTGCGGCCGGCAAGCCGTTCGACGCACAGACCCAGAACCTTTCGGGCGCACCGGCGCTGGCGTCGGAGAAAGCCGGGATCGTCGTCGATCGGGTCGCCTTCGGCGACAACGGCCGCGCATTCGCGATCCAGGGCGCCAGCCCGGCAACCCAGCGTTACGCCCGGATCGATCAACAGGCCGGCATGCAGACCCCGCTGGCGGAAAGCAGCCGGCAGTCGCTGGGTCTGCAGGTGTCGCAATCACAGCCGGGCTTCAACCCGCCGCAGACGCAGGATCCGGCCCAGCGATCCACCCCGGATCAGGCCAACGCCGGGCGCGGGCGCTGAAGTTCAACGCTTTGATTTGCATGGGAAACCATGCGCAGGCATAATGGCCGGCCCGGTTCGCCGGGGTGCGTCAATGCGACCGTGGACCCGTCTTGGTTTCGAGGGATTCTTCTTTCGGATCAATGACCTATCAACCGGCAGGGCAGGACGGAAAGTGTGGTTGCTCCGGCACCCACCGCCCAAGCCAGTACTCGAAACGACCCCAAGGATCCTTGCAATGCCCAAGATCAAGACCAATCGGGCGGCGGCCAAGCGCTTCCGGAAGACAGCTTCCGGCAAGTACAAATGCGGCCACGCCAACAAGAGCCACATCCTCACCAAAAAAGCGACCAAGCGGAAGCGCAACCTGAGGCAGACGAATCACGTTCGCGCCGAAGACGCAGGCCGTGGTTCGTCTGCCTCAGGTTGCGCTTCCGCTTGGTCGCTTTCTTGGTGAGGATGTGGCTCTTGTTGGCGTGGCC
>JBKJTC010000036.1:0-5757 GCA_046590925.1 Lysobacteraceae bacterium
CCGCCGTGGTTCCACCGCAACGTCGCCAGCGAATTCATGGGCCTTGTGCATGGCGCCTACGACGCCAAGGCAGACGGTTTCGCGCCGGGCGGCTGTTCCATCCACAACTGCATGACCGGCCACGGCCCGGACGCGGCGACGTTCGAGAAGGCTTCGAACGCAGATACGTCGAAGCCCGACTACATCCGCGACACCATGGCGTTCATGTTCGAGACCCGCGCGGTGATTCGCCCGACGCAACAGGCGCTCGATGCCGGGCATCGCCAGCGCGAGTATCAGCAGTGCTGGGCGGGGTTGGAGAAGCGCTTCGTCCCCTGAACGTGCGGTCTTCGGTTGACGCGTTTCTGCTGAATCGCGAGCGCGGCGCGCATGCATCGGGTCGCATCGAAGGTCGCGCTTGGCTACCCTGTGGCGAATCTTTCCGCAGGAGCTGCCCGATGCGTCCGTCGATATTGATCCCGATGCTGATCGTGACTGTGCTGGCCGGATGCGGCGAGCGCACGCCTGCGACGCCTGCCGTGCCCGAACCCACAGCGCCTGAACCCGCAGCGCCCGGGAGAACCGAAGCATCGATGCCGCGCCCCCCGGTCGTCGGGCCGGCACCCGCTGCCGATGTCGGCATGCTGCCAGCAGCGGGCACCATCACCTTCGCCGGTTTCGGGCCTGCGGCTTTCGGCTCGGACGAGGAAAGCGTGCGCATGGCCTGGGGCAAGGACATGGAGGGCGCGCCCTCCGAGCCGGGCGGCTGCTACGTGCTGGTGCCGGCGCCGCGCGGCGAGCCGCCGTTCCGTTTCGGTTTCATGCTCGAAGGCGGCAAATTCTCGCGCATCGATGTGCGCATCGACGCGATTCCCGCGCCCGGCAGCGGCAAGGTCGGCATGTTCGCGAACGAAATCCTGCGCCTGTATCCGGGCGTGGAGGAAACGCCGCACAAGTACACGCCGGGCGCCCGCATGCTGCGCGCGAAGGATCCGGCGGGCGGCACCGCTGCGCTGGTGTTCGAGACCGGCACGGACGGCGTCGTCGTCGCATGGCGCATCGGCGTAGCGCCGCAGGTCGATTACGTCGAAGGCTGCGGCTAAGCGGCGCATCCGCCCGGTCTGGCTTAGAATCGGGCAGACGACTACGAGGGAGACGGCGCGATGATCATGGCACTCGGCTGGTGCGTACTGGCTCTGGTATTTCTGGCGCTGGGCGGCGATTCGGTGCTGAAGGGCGCATCGGGGCTTTCGCGACGCTTCCACTGGTCGCCGTTCGTCACCGGTCTGCTGCTGGTCGCGTTCGGTACGTCGATCCCGGAACTCGCGGTCAACGCGCGCGCATTCTTCACCGGCAGCCAGAGTCTCGCGCTGGGCAACGCCATCGGCAGCAATATCGTCAACTTCGGCCTTACCCTCGGTCTGGCCGCGATCGTCGCGCCGCTGCTGGTGCGCTGGCGCGCGTTGGCGCCGCTGCTGATCTGTCTGATCGCGGCTACCATCGCCTTGATCGCGCTGGGCTACGACGGTGTATTGAGCCGCATCGAAGGCATGATCTTCGTGCTCGCGTTCGTCGTGGTGGTGGCGGTCGCGATCGTGCGCAGCCGGCGCGAGACGCCAGAAGTGCAGGAAGCCATCGCCGGCCATCTCACGACCGGCGACGACCTCGCGCTGAATGCGCTGCGTTTCGTCGTCGGCGCGGTGCTGCTGTACTTCGGCGCGATGTGGCTGGTGCAGCACGCGCCCATCGTCGGTACCGCCTGGGGAATGAGCCCGCTGCTCACCGGTTTGATCGTGGTCGCCATCGCGACGGCGTTGCCGGAAGCCGTCGCGGCGATGTCCGCGGCCCGGCGCGGGCAGGGCGACATGGTGGTGGGCCACGTCATCGGCTCCAGCCTGTTCAATCTGCTGATCGTGGTCGGCGGCATGGCCGCGCTGCGCGACCTGCCGATTCCGGCATCGTTCGTCGGCTTCGAACTGCCGGCCGCGTTGGCTGCATCGCTGCTGCTGTATCCGATGCTGCGTCGCGATCTGCAGATCAGCCGCGCGGAAGGCTGGGTGCTGCTGCTGGCCTTCATCGCATGGGTGGCGTTCGAACTGATGTTGTCGCGTTGATCTGTCGGGTTTCGATGGATCCAATCCCGTCGATAGCCCGCCATGCCGGGTCTCGACGTCCGATAAGAGAGAGTGTCGATGAGTAAAAATGAATCGGTGATCATCCGCGTGCTGCCGGGTCGTGCGGCGCGTGCGCTGCAGGACTTCTTCCGTCTGGAAGCCGCTGGCGGCATCCTGCTGATCGGTGCGGCCGTGCTGGCGATGATCCTGGCCAACTCGCCACTGTCGGATTTCTACGAACTGTTCCGCGAATTTCCCCTGCAGGCGCGCGCGGGCGAGTTGAACATCGAGAAGCCGCTGCTGCTGTGGATCAACGACGGCCTGATGGCGATCTTTTTCCTGCTGGTGGCGCTGGAGATCAAGCGCGAAGTGCTGAGCGGGCAGCTGTCCAGCCGTGCGCAGCTGATCCAGCCGCTGGTCTGCGCGGCGGCCGGCGTGGCCATCCCGGGCCTGATCTACGTCTGGATCAACGCCGGCGATGCGCAGGCGACGCGGGGCTGGGCGGTCCCGACCGCCACCGATATCGCATTCGCGCTGGGCATCCTGTCGTTGCTCGGATCGCGCGTGCCGGTGGCGATGAAGCTGCTCTTGTCGACGATCGCGGTGCTGGACGACCTGATCGCGATCATCATCATCGCCGTGTTCTATACCAGCAATCTGTCGATGGCCGCATTGGGCGGCGCCGTCGCGACGCTACTGCTCATGGTCGTGCTCAACCGGCTGAAGGTGCGCGCACTCACGCCGTATCTGCTGCTGGGCGCGGTGATGTGGGTCTGCGTGCTGAAGTCGGGCGTGCACGCCACGCTGGCGGGTGTCGCTACGGGCCTGCTGATTCCGCACGTCGACAAGGACAATGAGATCAGCGACGAAGAGGAATACTCGCCGCTGGAATGGCTGGAGCATGCGCTGCATCCGTGGGTCGCCTACGTGATCCTGCCGGTGTTCGCGTTCGCCAATGCGGGCCTTGCGCTCAACGGCATGGCCTTCTCGCATCTGCTGGCGCCGGTGCCGCTGGGCATCGCGCTGGGGCTGGTGGTGGGCAAGCCGATCGGCATCGTCGGCGCGGCCCTGCTTGCCCACGCGTCCGGGATCGCCCGCTTCGGCGAGGGCATGAACCTGAAGGCCATGATCGGTCTGGGCATGCTCTGCGGAATCGGTTTTACGATGAGCCTGTTCATCGCCTCGCTGGCGTTCAAGGGGCATCCGGAGATGGCCGAGAGCAGCGTGTTGGGCGTGCTGTGCGCGTCGGTGATCGCGGCGATCGCGGGCTATCTGTGGCTGCGTGTCGTCCTGCCGACGGCGCGCAGTGCGGAAGCGGCCGAATCCTGATCCCTCGTCCGTTCGTGCGTCTCTCCATCCGTCCATTCATGCACCGGGCATTGCGAGGGTCGCGATGAAGACCGCGATCGTCTTCGGCGCCAGCGGGCAACTGGGCATGCCGCTGCTCGACCGTCTGCGCGACGACGGCTGGCGCGTGTATGCGGTCTCGCGCGAATCACGCGCAGAACAGCCGGGGCTGGTCTGGCGGCAGGGCGACCTGGCCCGCGTCGATGGCCTGCCATCGCAGGCGCAGGCGATCTTCAGCTGCGGGCCGCTGGATCACTTCGCGCAGTGGTATGCGCGTACGCCGATGCCCGCGCCGCGCATCGTCGCGTTCGGTTCCACCAGTATCGACGTGAAGCGCGGTTCCGCCGACGCCGACGAGCGCGACCTCGCCGCGCGTCTGCGCGAGGCCGAGCGCGTGCTGTTCGAGACCGCATCGGCGCGCGACGCGGCGGCGACGGTGTTGCGGCCGACGCTGGTCTACGGCGCGGGACGCGACCGCAATCTCAACCGGATCGCGCAGGTCGCGCGGCGTTTCGGCCGCTTCGTGCTGCCGCGCGATGCGGTCGGTCTGCGCCAGCCGGTGCATGTGCACGATCTCGCCGATGCCGCATTCGATTGCATCGACGCCGAAGCGTCGTTCGGGCGCCCGTACGCGCTGCCCGGCGGCGAAACCCTCGCGTATCGCGACATGGTGGCGCGGGTGCTGGCGGTGCTGACGCCCGCGCCGCGCCTGCATGAAGTGCCGTCGCCGGTGTTCAACGTCGTGCTCGCCGCCGCGCACGCCGCCGGCTTCGCGCTGGATTTCAACGAAGCGGCGGTGGCGCGCATGCGCAGCGATCTGGTGTTCGATCCGAGCGATGCGCAGCGCGATTTCGGCTATTCGCCGCGTGGTTTCAATCCGACTGCGGCGATGTTTCCGCAATCGGATTGAAACGCTCGAGCCGGATCCCGTACATCCTGTCTGGAATCTCCGCGCTCTGGCGATCGCAAGCCCGAAAACGCTCCATGCCCACGTAGAGCCGCCTTCAGGCCGCTGCTTCGGATACGCGACCCTTCGTTTTCCTCAGCCGTGGGCACGGCCCTGATGTCGTCGCCGACCGGGTTCTGCCTGGGCCGGCTTGAAGGCCCTCCTGCAACGCCGGCTTGATCAGAGCTGGAAATCTTCCGGCTTGGTCTGCACGTTCTGCTGGAACAGCAGGACCGAGACGAACACCTTGGTGTCGTCGGCCAGCAGGAACTGGAAACCGACCGGCTTGCCGTCGGACGAGAACCAGGCCAGACCTTCTTCCACGCCGCTGCCCCAGGTGTTCGGCTGCAGGCGCGCGCCGCTGATCTTGCTGTCCTTGGGCAGCACCAGATCCTTCGATGCGCTGAAGCGCAGCAGTTCGCCGGCGGAGCCCAGCAGCGCCAGCGCCAGCGGGTCGGTGACCTTGCCGGCTTGCTCCTTGCCCGAGATGCCGGTGGCGCGATCGAGCCACCGCACGGTGCCGCCTTCGGCGACCGCGATGAACTCGTCCTTTTCGCCGGGACGCAGCACCATGCGGAAACGGTCGGGGCGCTCGAACAGCAGCTTCGCCGGGTAGCGTTTCGGCGCTTCGTATTGCCCGGGTTTCTGTGGCGGAGCGTACAGATCCACGGAGACATCCAGGTAGCCGCTGTAGGTGGTCTTGTCGAGATATTGCAGTTGCGCGGTGGCGGAGCCTGCGTGTGCGGACAATGTGGAGCCGAGCGTCAGCGTCAACGCGAGGGCGATGCAGGAGAAGGAGCGGATCGGGTTCATGGCGATGTCTCGTGGGAAAGGGTGTGGGTGTGGCGAACGCTGCGTAGATGCAAGTGTTGCGACGGCTTCAGCGGCACTGCATCCGCACGCGCGTGCGCAGCGGCGGGGGCGGCATGTTCGGCCCGGTGGCGGTGCAGCGGGTGTTGGGGTCCATGTTCATGGGTCGTATTTCGACCACGCGTGCGTTTTGGGTGCTTGCCGGTACGCCGGGCATTCCGCTGAGGCATTGGTCCGGCGCGAGCGCTTGCGTGTAGGTCGAGCCGTCGGCGCCGCCGGACAACGACACGATCACATGCGCCGAGTTGAGGTTGCACAGATCGGTGAGCGCCAGGTTCGGCGAGAATTGCGGCAGTCCCGGCAGCATTTCCGGCGCATTGACGGGCGCGCTGCCTGCGCACATGCCGGCGTGCGTGAGCACTCTGTCGAGCGGCCCCTGTCTGCCGACGACCGAGTACCGTTCAGTGCTTGGACGCCCGACGAAGACGCGATTGCCGTCCCTGATTTCTGCGGTGGGGATCAACACCTCGCTGCGATCCGGTCTGAACCAGACGTTGAAGC
>JBKJTC010000300.1:0-4700 GCA_046590925.1 Lysobacteraceae bacterium
GCGCTGGCGGCGGCCGTAGTGTTCGATGCGCAGTTCGACATCGCGTTCGACGCCGATCGCCCACGCCCGAGGTCGCGCGTGCATTGCCCGAAGCGTGGCCGATCGGCGTCGAACGCGATGTCGAACTGCGCATCGAACACTACGGCCGCCGCCAGCGCCTCACCGTCCACGATCTGCATCCCGGCGACTGGGACGCCGTCGACAGCAACACCCGCGACATGCCGCGCACGCTCACCCTCGCCGCCGACAGCGTGGCCACGCTCACCTATCGCCTGCGCCCGCAGGTGCGCGGCAATTTCCTCTTCGACGGCACCCAGCTGCGGCTGCTGTCGCCGCTGTGGCTGTGGCGGCAGTCGCGCATCGTCGGTGCGCCGCAGTCGATCCGCGTGTTTCCGAATTTCGCGCCGCTGGCGGGCTTCGCATTGTTCAGCGCCGAACAGGCTTCGCGGCTGGTCGGCGCGCACATCAAGCGCCGCCGCGGCGAAGGCACCGACTTCCACCAGATGCGCGAGTATCGCGTCGGCGACAGCATGCGCCAGATCGACTGGAAGGCGACCGCACGCGCGCGCAAGCTCATCTCGCGCGAATACCAGGACGAAAAGAATCAACAACTGCTGATGGTGGTCGACACCGGCCGGCGCATGCTCGCGCACGAAGGCGGCCTGTCGCACTTCGACCGCGCGCTCGACGCCACGTTGGTGGTGTCCTACATCGCGCTCAAGCGCGGCGACGCCGTCGGCCTGTTCACCGCCGGCGGCGAACAGCGCTGGGTCGCGCCGCAGCGCGGCATGGGCGCCATCGACACCCTGCTGCGCGCCAGCTACGACCTGCAGCCCGCGCCGGTCGCCACCGATTATCTCGCCGCCTCCACCGAACTCGCCCTGCGCCAGCGCCGCCGCGCGCTGGTGATGCTGGTCACCAACCTGCGCGACGAAGACATCGAAGACGTGCTCGGCGCAGTGCGCCTGCTGCAGAAACGACATCTCGTGGTCGTCGCCAGCCTGCGCGAACGCGACCTCGACGAAGCCCTCGACCAACCCGTCGACGACGTGCGCAGCGCCGTATTCGCCGCCGCCGCCGCCCGCTATATCGCCCAGCGCGCCGCCGCCCACGAAATGCTGCGCAACCACCGCGTCACGGTGCTGGACGTCACCTGCGAACAACTGCCGGCAGCGCTGGTGGAGCAGTATCTTTCGATCAAGCGCAGCGGGTTGTTGTAGGACGGGCTCGATGCTGCCGGGGTCAGGTTCACTTCAAGAGAAGTGAACCTGACCCCGGGTGTTGCATTGCCCCCAGCTAAGTCGAGAAGACGAGCTATGAGCGTCGCCTCAAAAACACTCAGAAGGCGTTCGAACTAAAGCGCTGCTGCTGTTGCCCGTTGCACGCCCAGAGTTGGACGAGGCCGCCATTGTTGCTTTGGGTGGTCGCATGCACGTCAAGACACAGTCCGCCACCATTGCGCAGCGCGCCGTTCGCGAGCGGCGTCCATAGCTGTTGAGTCTGCCCATTGCAGGGCCACACTTGCACGCGGCCACCGTTCGTCGTGATCTGCGGCTTATGGGCATCCAGGCACAGCCCACTTGCCAGGCGAATTGCACGCGTGGCACTGTCGTACGTCCAGCGTTGCTGGGCACGATTGCCGCACGCCCACACTTGCACGCGTCCGCCATTGGTCGCAACTTCTGGGGCATGCACGTCGAGGCAAAGGCCGGCGCCGGTTCGGACGTTGGCTTCCCGCGCCAGGACGTCCGGCGAAACGAACGTCCATCTTTGGTTTGGCTTACCGTGACATCCGTGCACAATCACGCGTCCGCCGTCCCCAAACTGTTCGGCGGCAAATGCATCGAGACAAAGTCCAGATGACACCTTGATGCTCTTCTGGGAAGAATTGATTTTCCAACGCTGCTGAGCACTGTTGTTGCAACCCCACACCTGCACTCGGCCGCCATCATTCGCGATATCCGGGCCATGCACATCGAGGCAGAGCCCGCCTGCTTCGTTGCGAATCGTCCCATTCGCGAAAGCCGTCCACAACTGCTGTGGATTGCCGTTGCAAGACCACACCTGCACTCGGCCGCCGTCTTGACGCGCCGTGGCCCCGTGCGCGTCGAGGCATCTGCCGGTAGAGGTTCGGATCAAGCGCCGCCGATCTATCTCGACAGTAGGCGGCTGGTACGGTGCGACCTGTTCGATCGCCTTGCCGATATTGATGCGAACGCGCTCTGGTGTGTTGCGCGCATCGGTTAGCGGATCACCGGTCGACTGCAGCAACGCGACCATCTGATCGACGGACATCGCAACTTTTGAGCGGATCACAGCAATGGCGCCGGTGACGTGCGGCGTGGCCATGGATGTGCCGCTCTTGCCATCGTAGCTATTGGCGGCGGTATCCACTGACGACCAGATACCAGCACCCGGCGCAATCAAATCGACGAGCGAAGAATGATTCGAAAACGACGCGATCGAATCGCCGTTCGAAGCACCGACCGTAACGGCCGCAGAAATGCAAGCGGGCTCCGAGACAGCATCGTCGAAGCCGTCATTACCGGAGGCAATGACTGTGGCTACACCCATATCACGCAACAGGTCGACGAGCTCCACCATTGGACCAATGCCGTTATTGCAACTCGACGTGTGCTCCTCGGAGCCCAAGCTGAGGTTGGCTGCCACGATATTGTCGAGTGCGGCACGCTTGCGGACGTAAGCTAGGCCGGCGATCTGATCAGACGTCAAAGACCGGGGTTTCCCGTCGACGTTAGAAAACACCTGAATTGGCAAGATCTTCGCGTCAGGCGCAATACCATTGCCAGCGAAATTTGCTGAGGCGCGGCCGGCGGCAATTCCGGCGACATGCGTGCCGTGATCACAACCGTCCATGACACAGGGATTCCCCGCGGTATACGCTGTGCTGGACTCACTGTGGTCATCGCAGACGGTATCCGAGCCGTGTAGCAACGAGTTGGATGAAAAGCATGCGCCGTTGAGCACGCGTCCGCTGAAAAACTCATGGGGGGCTGATACGCCCGTATCAAGGATCGCGATCGTCGTACCAGCCCCGCGCGCACCAAGGTCGTGAGCCACATTTGCGCCGATGAGAGGTCCGGAATTTCTTAGAGTCGGTCGTGAGAGCTTGTCCTCGAATATGGCCGAAACCTCGCCACTGCTCACCAGTGCCTCTAGCTGCGCACTGTTCACCTCGAGGACCACCATCGGTACGCCTTCAATGCGCTTTGCTGACACGGCTCCCAGCCCGGTCATGCGCCGAAGCAGTTGATCCTGTGCACTTACGATACGCGCGGGCGCTGTTGTCAATGCGGAGCGTACGTAAGCGCCCGCAACGTTGCGCTCGGGCGCCCCCCGTCGGCGGGACGCCGAAACAGCGGCCTCGGACAAGTACGCGATAACACGGACGCGGGCGCCGGGGCCGGCTGCCTTCGCTTTCAAGACTGTGACCGCACGTTCCAGGTGAGCGCGGCCGTCCTCGGTCTGCGCGGTGGCGATCGCCGGGACAGTCAGCACACCCAAGACAACTAGCACGTGCCCAAGGAAAACAATGCGCAAGTAGCGTGTCGCAAATGTACTGCCCAACGAAGAGGTCATGAGGGTCCGACTCCTAACTAATAGACTAGGAAGGTTGGCAATCCTGCGTAGATGCTGACGTGCTCTGAGGTAAACGCCTAATTCTCATCAGCCCGGTCACCGCTCGTCGATCAGCCGATCTCTCCTCCGCGCTCAGCTCACGCTGGCGCCAGGGACATGTGACGGGTTGGGGCGGTGGACCGCTGGCAGGCACGGAGCTGCATACGGGCCTAGATCTCCCGGCTGCATTAGAGCCTGTTCACGATCTTTTGAGAATCAGTCCCAGGAACGCCAAATGGACGAACTGCAAGCTTGTATTGAGTTTCCGTTCGCAGTTCTTCCATAACCGTCGACATTTCTCCAACCATGCGAATGATCGCTCCACGATCCACCGCTGTGGTATCACCTCGAATCTGTGAAGTTCATTGCGTTTGGCGATCTGTACCGTCGCGCCCAACGTGCTGAGCACTTCATCAGCAAAGTCTTCACCGGTGTAGCCGCCATCCGCCAGCACGCTCTTCACCGACTGAAGACCCTCTGCGCATCGCTCAAAAGCGACCTGCGCACCATTTCGATCCGTCACATCCGCCGTTGTAATCGCCAGCGCGTGCGGAAACCCCTGCGTGTCGACTGCCAGGTGGCGCTTGATCCCAGAGACTTTCTTTCCTGCGTCATAGCCCTTGCTGCCAGCGGTATCGCTATTCTTCACGCTCTGCGCGTCCACGATCAAAAAGGTGGGCGAGGCGTTCCGACCTATAGATCAGGCCCATAAATAGTCTTAACTTCTTGCGCGATCTGGTGTCCAATAGCGCATGGACAACGAAGACGCCCGCTGGCTCAGTCCGGCAGAACAACACGAGCACCGCCGCCAAGTCATCCGGGCGTACAAGCGCAAGCTCAACAAAGCACAGATCGCACGCGATGTTGGTTTGAGCTATTCGGCTACATGCAAGATCATCGACCGCTACGAAGCCGAAGGCCTCGCCGCGCTGGCGCCACGTCAACGCGGTCGTCGCAGCGGCGACAAGCGTGTGCTGAGCGCAGAACAGGAAGCACAGATCTGCGCGACGATCTGCGACAAACGCCCCGAGCAATTGAAGATGGAATTTGCGTTGTGGAGC
>JBKJTC010000280.1:0-2635 GCA_046590925.1 Lysobacteraceae bacterium
CTCGTACATGGCCAACCCGCAAGGTCTGGCAAAACAGGAACTCACGCCCGGACAGGGCGTGCTCGCCAAAGAACAGGCGCTGTCCGAGGCGCAGGCGCAGGCGAAGGTCGATGCCGTCGACCAGGCCAAGCTCAAGGCGTCGGAAAAAATCGGCACCTTCGCCGGCAGCGATTTCGACGCCGGATCGGTCAGGCAGGGCGCCGACAATTTCAGGAACTTCGTCGGCGCCGTCGACTTCCCGAAATTCGTCGGCGGCCTGATCCAGAACGTGTTCCAGGCGATCGTGGACGCGTCGATCCAGCAGATGGAAGCGTATGCCGAGTTGTTGAAAGCGGTGTCGCAGACGGTCGACCAGTTCGCGGCCGACAACATCAGCATGAACAACGCCCGCGACTGGCTGGTGCAGAAATACCCGGAGGAGCTCGATATCGATACCGGCGGCGAGGACGGCGCGCCGCGTCTCGTCATGAAGGGCGGCGAGGATGCCGAGGGCAAGGCATCAAAATTCAGCAATGAATTGCAGCTGTCGAAGCCGGTGACGGACATTTCCGACGAAGAACAGGAGTCGCGCCTGGTTATGGGCGCACGCATGCAGATGGCGCGCAGCCGCCAGCAGATGCTGTCGTCGATGGTGATGCTCGGCATCAACCGCATCGTGGTGACCGACGGTCTGATCAACGCGAAAGTCATGTTCAATTTCCGCGCGAGCGACGAGGCCAAGCGCGACGCCAAGGCCTCGCTGCACGACCGCAAGTCGAGCATGAACAGCAACACCACCGCGGCCGGCGCGCATTTCGGCTGGGGCGGGGCGGCGTCGGTCAACAAGAACGAACAGAAACACATGACCACGGTGTCGTCGTCGGTGGACGAGACCTCCACGTCCAGTCAGGAAATGAAGGCCAAGCTCAGCGGCGAAGTGCGGGTGAACTTCAAGTCGGATTATTTCCCGATGGAGAAGCTGGCCTCGCCGGGCATGATCGCCAGCATCCAGGGCAACGCCACGCCGTTCGATCCGAATACGAAATCGGCCGGCGCTTCCGCACCTGCCACGACCTGAGGTCCGCGCGCCATGCTCCGCCTCGCGCCGCCACCGCCCGCCGTGCGTCTTCCGCCGTCGCATCCGTATGCCGCGTTGCTGGGCGCTCTGTCGGTCGCGCTGGGTGCGCTGGACGTGCACGACGTTGCGTATGCACAGGCCCTCGCGGGCATCGATTTCGATCTGCCAGAAGGCGCGCCTACCGTCGAGGACCGCGTCCAGCTCAACGCCGCCGCGCCGCTGTATTTCGCCAGTGAACTCGAACGCGCCGGGCTGCTGCCCACCGCCGAACTCATCGCCGGTCTGTTCGTCAGCGGCGCGATCACCCAACCGCTGGGGCCGACCGCGAACCTGCTGCACGCGTTCTGGCGCGGCCGCCGCGAGCGCCTGGATGCCGACGAGCGCAACGCGATCTATGCGCGGGTGATCGAGTCCCCGCATTTCGACCGACTGATGCGCGTGCTGTGCGAAGGCATCATCGCCCAGGCGGACGGCGTCGACCTGCGCGAACAGGTGGTGGTGGCGACCCACGCCCAGAGTTTCGCCGCGTTCCTCGCCCAGCGCGTCGACCCGATGGCGTCGATCGCCGCGCGCGACATCGTCGAGACCATCAACACCGCGCTGGTCTTCCTGCGCGACCGCAAGCTGCAGGCCGCGTTCGCGGTCAACGATCTGTGGCGGCTGGTGGCCATCGTCGGCAGTCAGAACGGCATTCCCGCCGGCGCCCCGCAGCAGCACGTCGAACGCGGGCGCAGTGGGCAGACGGTGTTGCTGTGGCTCGCGCATCACTATGCCGACAACGCGATCCGTTTCGATGCCGCCAAGCCGGAGGATGTCGAAGTCATCGTCGCCGCGCAGCGCTGGCTCGCGTCGCTGCCGGCATCGTCCGCGCTGCCGATGCACCCGACGCTGCCGATGGTGGCCTGACCATGCCCGCCGCGCGCGCCATGCCGACACTGCGCTGCCGGCATCGGCCGCGCCGCCGCCGTGGATCCGCGTCGCGGTGCGCGACGTGCTGGAACGCACGCCGAACTACGGCGCGCTGTCGCCGCCGCAGCGCCAGGCGCTGGCGCAGGCGATGGTGAAAGTGTCCACCCTGGCGGCCGAACTGATCGCCGAGGAAGGACAGGCCGAGGGCGAGATCGAGCGCCGCGCCGAACCGCGCCCGCCGGTACCGCTGGCGCGCGCGCAGGAGGCGCAGCCCGACTTCGGCGAGTCCGCCAACCGCATCGCCGGTATCACCAAGAACGTGTTGAACGCCGTGTCCTTCCCGCGCTTCGTCACCGATCTCATCAACGGCGTGTTCAAAGCGATGATCGACGCCAACGCGCAGCAGATGCAGCAGTACGTGCAATTGCTCAACGCGGTGTCGGCGTCCGCGGAAGGCTTCGAGCGCAGTCAGTTCGGACTGGTGCAGGTGCGTCAATGGGTGGCCGATCACTTTCCGGAATCGATCGAATACGACACGCCCGACGCCGACGAAATGCCGCAGCCCGGCATCGAGGCGCCGGGGCGCAGCCGGAGTTTGATGTTCGCCAGTTCTTCCTGCAGCTCCGCCAGTTCGTCCGGGTCCATCTTCTCGCCGGGCTGCGGCATTTC
>JBKJTC010000095.1:0-27278 GCA_046590925.1 Lysobacteraceae bacterium
GTTGTAGATCAACCCCGTGCTGACCCATTCGCCATCCGCACGGCGCTGATAGCGGTTCTCGTCCGATGCGATCAGCGTATCCACATCCGTGCGGGCGTTGCGCACGGCTTGAGGCATGTCTCCATGCGCCGCCCAACCGTTGCGGATGTACGTGTCTTCATAACGCGCTGCGATCGAGGCCGGGCTGTTCGCGGCGTTCTCCACCACGATCTGCGCTGCCTGCCGGTCCAATCGCGCTGCGCGCTCGCTCCCGGGGTCGGCGGTTTCGGTGGAATACGGCGTCCCACCGCGCTCGACGAACGGGCCGTAGACCTTGCGCTCCCATTGCCCGCTCTCGGGATCGCGCTCCCAGTTCGACGGCCGTCTGCTCGGCGCGTCGTCGGCTTCGGCCGCCAGCGAGAACGGATCGCGCTGCGGCGGCGGGCCGCCCAGCACCAGTTCCACCGATCGGCTGGTCGCCTGATAGTTGAGCGCATTCTCTGTTGCTGGCGAGGCGCGAAGATCACCGCGGCGAGCGTTATCGATGCCGTCGTCGCTGCGGTCGATCGGCGCCTCGCGCCGCCACCCCATTGCAGGATTGTCCGGGTCGTAGGTCCAGGTTTTACCGCCAAGCTCCTGATTGTAAATACCGCGATTGTCGTTCCACTCGGCGATCTTGCCGCCGGCAAACACGCCCGCCACACCGCCGATAGCACCTGTCACCAGAAGGCCCGGCCCGGTCTCGACGCCCAGCGCCGCGCCGGTCGCCATGCCGATGCCGGCACCGGCCCAGCCACCGACGCTGCGCGCGCCGAAGTGGATCAACTCCGACTCGGCACCCGTGCGGTTGCCTTCGCCCGCCAGCCGATGCGCAGTGCGGACGCTGTCGGCGCCGTCGTAGACTTCCAGAGCGAGGCCTGCAACGCCCAACGCGGCGCCAGCGCGGACACGGGTAGGATGTACGCGGGTGACGTGATCCACTTCGATCGCTTCGCGCGCCGTGCGGTCAACGCTTTCGGCCACATGATTCGTACTACGCTCCGCCAGCAGGTTCTCGCGGGTTGCAGGATCGACCTTGGAATTGTTCGGAAGGTTCTCGGGCAAATCGCGATGCCATGTCTGCTGCTCTTTCCAGCCATCGCGCAAGTCGCGTGTGATGCCGGAGTCTTTCAGGCGCGCGTCGCGCGCTTCTTCAAGCGCAGCACCAGGCAATCGGGTATCCGTGCGGCTGTCGTACAACTCCGCGCCTTCGCGGTTGAAGATGCGGACAGGAGTTCCTGTCTCTTTGGCGACCTGACTCAGGTTCTCCGGAAGATCGCGGTAGACCTGGTCGCGAATATCTTCTGGAACGTAACGGCCGAAACCTTTTCTTTCGAGCGAGTTTGAAAAACGCTCATCGACACCAAGCTCACTTTCGAGTCGGTGCGTAGCCATCGCCCGAATCTCAACCTCATAGCCTTTTGCCTGCAGCTCCTTGACCATAGCCACCGCTTTGTCGCCATCGGCCAGAGTGGTATCGAGAATGAGGTTTTTCCGGCCTTCAACTGCAGCGCCGCGGAGCTCTTTGGCCCACGTGCTGGCATCCGGATGCGTGTCGTCGGCCCAGGTATAGGGATGAGCGTTGCGGAACGATTCGACTTTGGGATGAAAATCCCGAAGCGCATCCGGGTCCACGGTCACCGCGTCTCCGCGGAGTTCCAATTCCGCTGATCTTGCTAAACCACCTTTGCCTGCTCCGGGTTGTCCGGCAAGAATAATGACGCGCGGTCTCTCCTGGGATGTGGCGGTTGAGAATGCGCTCTCTTCCAGAATACGTTCTCGAAAAATGCGAGCATGCTCTTCCGCGCTCAGAACATCCTTTTCACTGCTCATCGGAAGGCATCCTTGTTCTTTTGGAAATATTCCCAAAGCGCCTCGTCAGTGAGCCAGATATGTTTCCATGCTGCGCGGGACATCAAACGTTCTTTAGCCTCTGCCTTCGCAATTGCCTCCGCATCCCCCATGGATTGCGCGTCTTTCAATTCCTTTCTGGCTTCGGAAACAAAACCACTCAGGGCATCTTCTAGTGTCCAGACGGCACGCTCGAAGGGCGGCGTGGGACTTTTTTTGTTCGCGACCTCAATCAAGTCATCCTGGAGAATTTGGATGTATCCAGGATACTCCGCGAGCATCTCGCGCAGTCTTTGCGGGACGGGGGGTAGTGGCAATGGCGGCATGGCTATCGTCCTTTGATCATTCGCTGCTGTACGAGCCAATAGAACTCGTGAGTGAGTATGGCGAGGAGAACCCGTTGACACGCAGGCTATCGTCGAGCGTTCTATTGTGGCGGGACGAACATTCGCCCCATATCGACTTGTCCATGGATCATGTGAATGGACGCATTCTCCGGATTCTTCTCTCGTTCAAACCACTCATAGGAGCGGTGAAGCCACTGCATCTGGAATGCGCGGATCGTGACGCCGTGGCTGACGATCACCAGCTGATTGATGCCTTTCTTGTCGTAATCGCGGTGAAAGGTGCCGAACGCCTGATGCACCCGAACCGCGACGTCGAACCGACTTTCTCCCAGCGGCATTCTGGCCCAGAACTTCCCTTCAAAATCGACTTGCTTGTTGTAGTGCGCGGCTTCATGCGGGAAGACGTCGGGTAGCTGTTCTTCGGGAATACCGTCGAACAATCCGAACTGCTGCTCGACCAGGTTGATGTGCTCCCTGCGATCGAAATCGAATTTGTGGCGATGGCTGACATCGGACTTCGATGCCACCGACTCGATCCCACGGATGACCTCGTCGGCCGTCTGCCTCGTCCTTGCATAGGGAGAGACCCAGAATCGAGTCTTGGTGTCGGCCGTGTTGTGGTCAAGGAAGTGCCGGCCAAGCCATTCTCCTGAAGCGTGCGCCTGTTGCCTTCCCATCTCGGTGAGCGGTATCGCATGGTCGGCCAATTCCAGATGTTTCCGCTTGTCGATGTTTCCGGCTGATTCACCATGACGTATGAAAAACAATCTGAGCGGCGTCATTGATTTGTTCCTGCAGTAACGGCGGTGAAACCCCGCGGCCGGGCGTTGTCGCGCGCCGCGGGGTCGAAAGCGATGATTCAAATGCGGCGATCCGAATGCGGTTACTCGATCACAGACAGCTGCATGTTGGTGCCCATGTCCTTGGCGATGTTGCTGATCCAGCCCAGGTAGTTCGGGTGGATGAAGCGCTTGCCCTTGCGCTCCTTGTAGTCGAGATCGACGCTGCTGACGTAGGCGATGCGGACCGCCTGGGTGTCCCAGGTCACCCGGATCTTCGCGGTGTGGGTGCGCAGGTTCAGGGTCGAATCGATTTCGCCCGGGCGCTCGGCGGTGATGGTCCAGCCGCGGCCGATCAGGGCGCGCTTGATGTCCTTGACGGCTTTTTCCTGGGACAGGCCGGCGGGGATGGCAACCGGGTCGGGATCGACCAGCGGCGCCTGGCGGGCCTGGACGGCGCCGCTGAAGGCGAGCAGCGAAAGAATGGATAGCACGATGGCGGAAAAGCGCACAGAAACCCCCTTGGAATACGACGAATGGAAAGAAGACTGAACAGGACTGCGAGCCCTGGTCCTGCGGCGACAGGATAACGCCGGGGTTCGTGCGAATCACCCGGCGATCCGCCCGGGAACCCGCCTGGAATGGCGGCCACGGCTATAATCCGGCTCTTTTCGAAATCAGGCGATCTGGTGTCTTTCGCAGCGATGTCCTTCCCGCCGATGACGCCACTGGCGATCCGCGCATATACCGCCACCACCGCGCTGGGCCACGGCCGCGAGGCGCAGGCCGAGGCGCTGTACGCGCGCCGCAGCGGCCTGCGCCGCAACGATTTCGGCGAAGGCGCCACCGCCGACGCCCGGCTGGAGACCTGGATCGGCCGGGTCGATGGCATCGAAACGCTGGCCCTGCCGCCTGAGTTGGCTGCTTACGACTGCCGCAACAACCGCCTCGCCTGGCTGGCGCTGCAGCAGGACGGCCTTCCCGAGGCCATCGCCGCACTGCGCGAACGCCACGGCGCCGAGCGCGTCGCGGTGGTCATCGGCACGTCCACGTCCAGCATCGGCGCCAGCGAAGAGGCCTACACGCGCCTCGATGAGGGTGCCTTCCCCGCCGACCTGCGCCGCCCGCTGCTGCACACCCCGCATTCGCCGGGTTACTTCGTGCAGCTCGCGACCGGCCTGCGCGGCCCCTGCGTGACCGTGGCCACCGCCTGTTCGTCCAGCGCGAAAGTGTTCGCGCAGGCGGCGCGGCTGATCCACGCGGGCGTGGTCGATGCCGCCCTGGTCGGCGGCATCGATACGCTGTGCGGCAGCGTGCTGTTCGGCTTCAACGCACTGGGGCTGGTCTCGACGCGGCGCTGTCTGCCGTTCGATGCCCGCCGCGACGGCCTGAATCTGGGCGAAGCCGGCGGCTATGCGCTGCTGGAACGCCACGACCCCGCGCAGCCGGGCCTGACCCTGCGCGGCTACGGCGAAAGCAGCGACGCGCACCACATGTCCGCGCCGCATCCCGAAGGCCTGGGCGCGCGGCTGGCGATGCAGGGCGCGCTGGCCCGCGCTGGCTTGGCGCCCGCCGAGATCGGCTATCTGAATCTGCACGGCACCGCCACGCCGGCCAACGACACCAGCGAAGCGATCGCGGTCGGCGGGCTGTTCGACAGCAGCCTGCACGCCAGTTCCACCAAAGGCTGGACCGGGCACACGCTGGGCGCTGCCGGGATCGTCGAATCGGTGTTCGCGCTGCTCGCGCTGGAGCGTGGCCTGCTGCCGGGCATCCTCGGCAGCGACGAGGCCGGCGACACCCAGCCCGATCCTGCCTGCGGCCCGCAGATCCGTTTCGACAATGCAGAACGCACGATCCGCTATGCCATGAACAATTCCTTCGGCTTCGGCGGCAACAACGCCTCGCTGGTCTTCGGGCGCGAATGATGACGACCACCGTACCGACCCACATGCTCACCGCGCATATCGAAAGCATCGGCTTCTGGGCCAACGGCCTGCCGTCGTGGCAGGCCGCGCGCGACTTCGTCGCCACCGGCGCGCTGGCCGACGGCGCGCCCGCGAAACCCTCGCCGCAGCTGCTGGCGCCGAATGAGCGCCGCCGCTCGCCGGAATCGGTCGCGGTGGCGCTGGACGTCGCGCTGGCCGCGTGCGCCGACGCCGGGCGCGCACCCGCGGACCTGCCGTCGGTGTTCACCTCGACCCACGGCGATCTGTCGATCACCGACTACATGTGCGCGACGCTCGCCACCGCGCCGCGCGACATCTCGCCGACCAAATTCCACAATTCGGTGCACAACGCCGCCGCCGGCTACTGGACCATCGGCGCCGGCTGCATGCGCGAAGCGACCGCGATCAGCGCCTACGACGCCAGCTTCGCCCAGGGCCTCATTGAGGCCATGGCCCAGCTCGCCGAAGGCAGCGAGGCGGTGCTGCTGGTCGGCTACGACACCCGCTCGGTCGGGCCGCTGCTGTCGGTGCACGACTGCGCCGGCCTGCTCGGCGGCGCGCTGGTGCTGTCGCGCCACGGCAAAGGCCCGCGACTGGTCGCGACGCTGGCCGATGGCGAAGCCTCGGCGCCTGGCGCGCTGGGTCGGCACGCGGCCGCCAATCCGATGGCGCCGATGCTGCCGCTGTTCGACGCCCTGGCCGCAGGCGCAGCGCGCGCCGCGCTGAAGGCCGGGCCGAACCGCGTGCTGATGCTGGAGATCGCGTATGACTGATGCTGGCGCTGTAGCCGTGGCCGCAACCACAACTGCGGTGACGCTGGACCGCCGCAACGTCGCCGTGGTCATCCCGGCGCTCAACGAAGCGCTGCGCATCCGCGAAGTGGTGGAAGGCGCGCTGGGCGCCTGCGACCACGTGATCGTGATCGACGACGGTTCCGACGACGACACCGCCGCGAAGATCGCCGACCTGTCCATCACCCTGCTGCGCCACCCGCAGCGCATGGGCAAGGGCGCGAGCCTGCGCGATGGTTTCCGCGAAGCCGAGCGCCTGGGCATGGCCGCGGTCACCACAATGGACGGCGACGGCCAGCACGATGCCAGCGACATCCCGCGGCTCATCGCCGCCGCCAACCGTCATCCCGGCAGCGTGATCATCGGCGCGCGCCTGCGCAAACGCGCCTCGCAGCCGACCTACCGCCGCATCGGCAACGATTTCGGCGACTGGGGCATCGCCTGGGGCTGCGGTTTCCGGGTGCGCGACACCCAGAGCGGCCAGCGCCTGTATCCGGCATCGGTATTCACCCTGCGCGACGTGGCCGGCGAGGGCTTCGTGTTCGAAGCGCAGCTGTTGATGTCCGCCGCGCGCCGCGCCGGTGCGCGCGTGGTCGGGGTGCCGATCGAGACCCGCTACCAGTGCGCGGACGCGCCGCAGACCTTCCGCAAGAGCCATTTCCGCCTGTTCCGCGACCTGTACGCCATCACCTCGCATGTGGTGGTACAAGTGGTGAAACAGGGCCACGTGATCCGCGAATACCGCCACGCGCGCGCCAACCCGCCGGTGATCGACGATACCAGCGGCGAATTCTCCTCGAGGACGCAACCATGACCGCAACCACGACCACAGACGCGACCACCACGCCCGGCCCGCAGCATGATGTCGTGCAGCATGACGTCGTGCAGCACGACGTCGTGCAGCACGACGTCGTGGTGCTGGGCGGCGGCCTCGCCGGCCTCACGCTCGCGATCCAGCTCAAGCGCCGCGATCCGGCCATCGACGTGGCGGTGCTGGAGCGCCGCGCGCATCCGGTCCGCGAAGCGGCGTTCAAGGTCGGCGAGTCCACGGTCGAGATCGGCGCGACCTATTTCGCCAATGTGCTCGGTCTGCGCGAACACCTGGACACCGAGCAGATCCGCAAATTCGGTTTCCGCTTCTTCTTCAGCGAAGGCCGCACCCAGATCGACCGTTGCACCGAACTGGGCGTCAGCAAACTGCTGCCTGCGCCGTCGTGGCAGATCGACCGCGGCCGCTTCGAGAATTTCCTCGGCGAGGAAGCGCGCCGGCTCGGCGTGCATTTCCACGACGACGCGACCGTACGCGGCGTGGACTTCGGTGCCGGCGACGACGCGCATGCGGTGACGTTCGAATCCGCTGGCGAGAGCGGCACGCTCGCCACCCGCTGGGTGGTGGACGCCAGCGGCCGCGTCGGGCTGATCAAGCGCAAGCTCGACCTGGCGCAGAGCAACGATCACGACGCGAACGCGGTGTGGTGGCGGGTCGATGGTGTGATCGATCCGAAGCTGTGGTCCGACGACCCCGAGTGGCAGGCGCGCTGCACGCCGCCGGACCGCTGGCGCTCGACCAACCACATGTGCGGGCCGGGCTACTGGTTCTGGCTGATTCCGCTGTCGTCCGGCGCGCATTCGCTGGGCATCGTCTGCGACGCGAAGATGCATCCTCTGGAGACGATGAACACCCACGAGAAAGCCATGGCTTGGCTGCGCGAGCACCAGCCGCGGATGGCCGAGGCGCTGGACAAGCCCGAGCACGGGCTGCAGGACTTCATGTTCCTGCGCCACTTCTCGTACGGCTGCAAACAGGTGTTCAGCGGCGACCGCTGGGCGCTGACCGGCGAGGCCGGCGTGTTCCTGGATCCGTTCTATTCGCCGGGCAGCGATTTCATCGCGATGTCGAATACGCTGATCTGCGATCTCATCGACAAGGACCGCGCCGGCAAATCGTTCGCGCCCTACGCCGACATCTATCAGCAGCTGTATTTCTCGTTCTACGAAAACACGATGACGATCTACCAGGACCAGTACCCGTTGTTCGGCGATGCGCAGGTGATGCCGGTCAAGGTGATCTGGGACTACACCTACTACTGGGCGCTGCTGGCGCCGCTGTTCTGCGGCGACAAACTCACCGACATCCCGTTGCTGGGCAGGCTGCGTCCGCAGTTCGAACGCGGCCGCGACCTCAATCTGGCGATGCAGACGTTCCTGCGCGGCTGGGGCGAACGCAACGTCGCCGACGGCATCGAAGGTTCGCCGCTGGACGGCCGCTTCCTCAACCAGCACGACATCGAATGGTTTCACGAGATGAACCGCGCGCTGCACGACCCGCTGGACAACCCGGCGTTCGAGCAGCGCATCCGCGACAACGTCGCGCGCATGGCATGGCTGGCGGCAGAAGGCCTGCAGCGCGCACGCGACACGCACGCGGATATCGAGGACTGCGGGCTGGATGCGTTGTTGAAAGAATCGACAGCGGAAACCTCGCTTGCCGCGATCTGGTACGCCGCGGCGGCCTGAGCGTCGCGATTCATGTAGAGCGGCCTTCAGGCCGCTGCTTTTCCCGGAACGAGCCAGCGGCCTGAAGGCCGCTCTACAGACATCTCACTGGAGATCCTGTGGGAGCGACGCAAGCCGCGACGAACTGCGGACATGTCTCCGGAAAGCGTCGCGACTTGCGTCGCTCCCACAGATTTGCGCGCCGATCGTTTCAGCTCATCCCGCCATCCACGCCGATCACCTGGCCGTTGATGTAGGCCGCGCCGTCGCTGCACAGGAAACCGACCAGCGCGGCGACTTCTTCCGGCGTGCCGGCGCGGCCGGCCGGCACGACCTGCTTGATGTGCTCGGGCGGAAACACGTCCTTGGTCATGTTGCCGGCGATCATGCCCGGCGCGACGACGTTCACCGCGATGCCGCGACTGGCCATTTCCCGCGCCAGCGATTTGGATGCGCCATGCAGCGCAGCCTTCGCCGCCGCGTAGTTGGTCTGGCCGCGATTGCCCAGGACGCCGGACACCGATGAAATGCTGATCACGCGCCCCCAGCGCGTGCGCGCCATCGGCAGCAGCAATGGCTGGGTGACATGGAAGAAGCCGTGCAGCGAGACATCGATCACCCGCTTCCACTGCTCTTCGCGCATGCCGGCCATCGGCGCGTCGTCGTGGATGCCGGCGTTGTTGACCACGATCTGGATGGTGCCGGCTTCCAGCAGCGCAGTCAGCGCCGCGCGCGTGGCGTCGCCGTCGGCGACATCGAAGGCCACCGCTTCGGCCGAGCCGCCCGCGGCCACGATCCCGTCGCGCACCTGTTCCGCACGCGCGAGGTTGCCGTTGGCGTGGACGATCACGTGCGCGCCGTCGGCCGCGAGTTTCCGGCAGATCGCGCCGCCGAGATCGCCGCTGCCGCCGGTGACGAGGGCACGGCGCTGTTGTTTGTTCGACATCACTATTCTCCGAATGAAACCATGTATCGCCATGAATCATGCAGACCCTGCTCCCTCACTTTCGCGCAGCGAAGGGGAGGGTTGGGGAGGGGTTTGCTGTCGGCCTGAAGACGCAAAAGCACCCCCTCCCGACCTCCCCCTGCGCTTTGCGCAAGGGGAGGAGAACAGCGGGCCGCGACTTGCCTGAGAGACGTCCATCGACCGATCTGTCCCGGTCGATTCGCTTCTGCTTCTACAGACACCGTCACCCCTGCAACATCACCGCCGCGCGCCCCTCGGCAACGACGTTGCCCGCATGCACGATACGAAACGAATACTGCTGACTGACCGCGCTTTCGGCCAGCAATTCGGCCTCGCATTCCAACGTATCCACAAGATCGTCGATGCGGGCGACATGCAGTTGCACATCGCGCAGCGCGACCAGGAAACCGATCTTCGGCTCGCCTCCGGCCGCGGCGCCGCGCAGACCGCCGTGGACCGCCATCGCCTGCGCGCCGTATTCGCACAGATGCACCGCACGCAGACGATCGTCGCTGCGCAGCGGATGCGCGGGATCGCGATGGCCATGGCTGCGCAGACGGATGCACTGCGCGTCCCAGTCGACGACGTTGTCCCACAGGCACATCGCGCCCTTGTGCGGGATCATCGCTTCGATCTCGTGGCGAGAAATCACTGGAAGTCTCCTGTGGGAGCGACGCAAGTCGCGACGGGCTGCGGCAGGACCATCCGTGATTCGTCGCGACTTGCGTCGCTCCCACATGGACAGTCGCATGTCGCGAGATCAACAGCGCCAGCACGAAATTGCCGACGACGCCCAGGGTCACCGTCACGCCGATCGCGCGCAGCACCGGAATGCTGGACAGCGCCAGCAGGAAAAACACCAGCAGCGTCATCAGACTGCAGACGATCAGCGCGTGCAGCGTGCGCAGCTGGTCTTCGTAATCGTCGCCGGCATGTTCGAAGAACAGCGCGTAGTCCAAGCCCAGACCTGCGGCAAGGATCAGCGCGACCAGATGGAACAGCGTCAGTTCGATGCCGCAGCCGCGCAGCACCGCGAGGATCAGCAGCGTCGTCAGCGCCATCGGCAGCAGCACCCGCAGCGCGCGGCGCGGCGTGCGCAGCGCCAGCCACACGGTCGCGGCGAGCAGCAGCGCGGCGATGGCGAGCGCCAGCAGCACGCGCTCGCGATAGGCTTCCACCAGCGATTCGGACGCGGTCTTGAGATCGAGCAGTTCGATGCCGGGCGCGTTCACGGCGCGCGCGACCGCCTCCGGGTCGGTCAGGCCGGTCATCGATATCAATGCGGTGGCATGGTCTTCGTTTTCGAGCAGCAACCCGCCGACGCGCGTCGCCAGCGGCGTGCCGGCGAGGTCGCCCAGGCCCAGCGGCGCGGCGACGCGCGCGCGTTCGACATCGGCGACGAAATCCTCGAACGCGGCGCTGCGGAACGGCGTGGCCGCGACTGCGGTATCCAGCGCTGTGCGCAGCGCATCCGGCGTCGGCAGATTCGCCTGGCGCGCGCGCTGCGTCGCGGCGCTGGGCAAGGTCCGCGCCACGCTGTCGTAGCCGGCGATGGCCTTGCGTTCGATCAGCGCATCGAGCTTCTTATGCAGGGTTTCGACGCGCTGCAGCGCTTCTTCGGCATCCGCGCCGCGCACCGCCAGCAGATAACGCACGTCGGGCGCGCCCAGTTCCTCGCGCAGGTGCGCATCGCGCGCGAGCGCGTCCGCCGGCACCGGCGTGAGTTTGGAGAGATCGTTCTGCCAGAACGCGCCGGGCGCGAACGCGACGATCGCTATGCAGAGCGCCGCCAACGCCGAGAGTTGCCATGCGCGCGGACGCGGGATGCGCGCGACCGCTTTCCACAGCTTCGCGAGCCGCGGCGAGGTGGCGATATCGCCATCCCTGAAGCCCAGCGGCGCGGGATCGATCAGCGCCGGCAGCAGGAAACGCGTGGTCAGGGCGGCGACGCCGAATCCTGCGATGGTGAACACCGCAAGCTGCTGCAGGCCATCGACGCCCGAAAACAGAAAGGTCACGTACGCGATGCATGTCGACGCCACGCCGGTGGCGAGCGTCGGCCAGATCGCGCGCGCGTTCGCCCACGGCGAAATGCCTGCGCGCTGGTGGCTGAAAAGATGGATCGGATAATCCTGAACCACGCCGATCAGCGTGAAGCCGAAAGCGACGGTGATGCCGTGCACGCCCTCGAACAGCAGCGCGACCGCGCCGAGGCCGGCCAGACCGGCGCTGGCGAGCGGCAGCACACCGAACAGCGGCGTGCGCCAGCTGCGGTAGGCGATCAGCAACAACAGGATCAGGCCAACGGTATCGACCATGCCGATCAGGCTCGCTTCGCGCTGCGTGCGGCCGCCGATCTCGACCGAGAACGCGCCGGGGCCGGTGAGCGTCATCGTCGCGTTGCCGTTGCCGCGCGCTTCCGCGAACGCTGTTTCGATCGCGCTCACCGCCAGCTGTTGCCCGGTGGGATCGAAGCCCGCGGCTTTGGTTTCGATCGCGAGCAGCGCTTCGCGGCCGGCCTTGTCGAACCACACGCCGTGCAGGCGCTGGGGCGCATTCGCCGGCTGCATGGCTTCGGCGATGCGCAGGGTTTCGAGCGTGGGATCGGAGGGCAGCAGCGGTTCGATCAGCGCCGCCGCGGGCGAGCCGAGATCCTGGACGCGCGCGTCGAGTTCTTCGCGCAGATAGGTTTCGTCGAGCCGCTGTGCGTCGAGCGCGGGCGACAGCAGATAGCGATACGGACGCAGGCGTTCGGGAATCGCGTCGAGGCCATCCTCGCCGCCGTTGGCGACGAGGCTGAAGCGTTCGTCGTCCGCCAGCGTCTGTGCGATGCGCTGCGACTGCGCGGCGAGGGTTTCGGCGTCGGCGCCGGCCAGCGACATCAGCAGCAGCCGCGAGCCCGGGCCTTCGCCGAGTTCGTCCAGCAGCAGCTTCTGCGCCGGGGTTTCGGCGGAGGGCATGAATTTGCGGAGGTCGCCGCTGACCTGCAGACGCTGCGAGATCGCGAACCCGGCGCCGATGAGCACCACCAGCCAGACGAGCGCGAGCGCGGTGCGGCGGGTGGCGGTCATGCGCGTGTTCCGCTTTCTGTCATCCCGAGCCGAAGGCGAGGGACCTGTTGTTGCGTCGTACCGAAATCCAAAGAAGAAGCAGGTGCCTCGCTGCGCTCGGGATGACAACAGGGCGAAGCCATGTCGTTCACTTGACGCCGTTCCGACACAACACCTGCATCGCATTCGCATCGGTGCCGGTTTTCACCGCCAATGCGGCGCTGGCCAGCAGCGTGCGCTGCAGCTCGCCCTTCACCGGACGGGTTTCGATACACCGCAGTTCTGCGCCTTGCCCGTACAGCACGATGTCGCGGACGCGCGCGGCCAGGGCCTTGTCCTTCGGCGCGAGCGTCAGCGTCCAGCGTGCGCGGTCGCCCTGCGCCGTCACGCGGTAGACGCGCTCGATCCCGGCGCGGTCGCCGGCCAGCATCGCGCCGAAACTGTTCTGCAGGCTGGCCAGTTCCGGCGCGCGCGACAGCGAGAACGTGCGCGGCGCCTTGCCGTCGCGGGCGATGGTGGCTTCGCCGGCGCGCAGCGTGGTGGTTTCGCGGTACGGCGAACGCACTTCGCGCACCAGCGTGTCCTGGCGCGGGCGGCGATATTCGCCGGACAGCCGCAGCGGCGTCTTCAGCAGCGGCGAATCGCGCACTTCGACGAAGTCGGTGCGCATCGGCGCCGGCCGCGCCAGCGCGCGCAGGATCCAGTCGGCGTCGGCGCCCTGCGCCCGCACGGTCGAGACGCCCATGATCGAAACAAGGATGCACGCGACCATCGCCTGCGTCACAAAGCGCAATGCGTGGCGTGGAAGTCCGGAAGCGCGGTCATGCGTCATCGTCGTGGTTCCAGAAATCGTAGAAGTTGAACCAGTTGTACGGGGCGGTACGCGCCACATCCTCCAGCCGCGCGGCGTAACGGCGGATCAACGCCTCGATCGCGGTCCTGCGCTCGGCGCGCGGGATGACCACGTCGTCGCTGAAGTTCTCGAAGATCAGGTCGTAGCGGTTGCCGCCGCGATACAGGCCGAAACCGAGCGTGACCGGCGCCTTCAGCGCGGCGGCGATCAGCCACGGCGCGGTGGGAAACGGCGCCTCGCGGCCGAAGAACGGCGCCATCACGGTCTGCCCGCCCGGATGCGCGCGGTCGATCAGCAGCGCGACCAGCGCGCCTTCCTGCACTGCCTGCTGGATCGCCAGCATCAGGCCGGGGCCGTCCTGGCCGGCGTCGATCACGGTCGCGGCGATCTCGGGATTCAGCGCATCCAGCAGCTCGGTCACTGCCTTGTTATGGGCTTTGTCCAGCACCACGCGGATGGTGTATTCCGGCCGCTGCCGCGCCAGCACGCGCAGCACTTCGAAGCTGCCCAGGTGCGAACCGAACAGCAGCATGCCGCGGCCCTGGTCGAGATGCGCATGCAGTTCGTCGAGGCCGCGCACCGCCACGTCGAAGCGGCGCGCGAGCCGCTCGGGACTTTCGCCGAGCAGGAAGATGCGGTCGAGGATGGTCGCGGCGAAGGTGTGGACGTGTTTCGCGGCGTCCCACAGCGTGGCCGGACGGCCCAGCGCGCGACCGAGCCACGCCCGCGAAGCGTTGCGTTCGGGGCCGCGGCGGACCAGGAAATACAGGGTGATCGGATACAGCAGCAGGCGCGACACGGCGCGCCCGCCGTAGCGGCCGATGCTGCGGATCAGCCACAGCGCGAAGCGGCCGCCGCCTTCGGGCCGCTGTTTCCATTCGGTGCTCATGTCGCGGTCTTCACGATGCGGTCTTTTCGATGTGATGCGGATCGCCGTCGTCGGACGCGCGCACTTCGCCGCTGGCCAGCAGCGCATCGTCGCGCAGCACGCGGAACCGCCAGCGCGGCGGCGCGATATCCGGCAGCGCCTCCACTTCGATGCGCGCCTCCTCGCCGGGCAGCAGCGGCTGCGCGAACTTCACCTGCGGCATCCGCAGCGCGCCGAGCGCGCCACCGTGCCCGGCTTCGATCGCCGCCAGCACGCGGTCGAGCACGACCACGCCGGGCACGATCGGCCGGCCGGGGAAATGGCCGGGCAGGCACGGGTGATCGTGGGGGATGGTGAAGCGGGTGATCGGGAATGTCGTTATCGCCGGGTTCGTCATACGGAGGGCGCCCGCTCCAGCATCGCGACGACAATCGCGTGGGCCTCGCCGGCCAGGGCTTGACGATCCTTGCCGGCGGTGGACAGCGGCGTGCCGATGCGTACCACGATCCGGCCGGGACGCACGCGGAACAGGCCTTCGGCCGGCAGCACCGCACCGGCGCCGGAGATCGTGATCGGCAGCACGTCGACGCCCGCATCGTCCGCCGCCTGGAATGCGCCGACCTTGAACGTACCCACCCGGCCATCGCGGCTGCGGGTGCCTTCCGGGAAGATGCACACGGTGGCGCCGGTGCGCAGCAGCGCCGCGGCATCGCGCAGCATTTTCGACGCGGCGCGGCCGCTGTCGCGGTCGATGAACAGCATCCCGGTGGATTTCGCGTAGCGGCCGACCAATGGCACCCGGGTCATTTCCTGCTTCAGCACGAAGCGCAGCGGCACCGGCACGGCGCGGAACAGCGCGCAGATGTCGATCACCGACTCGTGATTGGCGACGATCATGTACGGCCTGGACCAGTCGACGGCATCGGCGCCCTCGACCGAGAAGCGCACGCCCGCGCCGTACAGCAGGCCCGGCGCCCACACCCTCGACGCGGTGCGCAGCAGGATCCGCGGCGAGTGCGTCAACGCGTCGAACGCGAGCACGATCACGATGCCCACGCCGGTCCACAGCAGGGTGAACGCGAGCTGCAGCAGGTTCCAGAGCGACCACAGTGCGCGCACCGGGGCCGATTCGTGGCGTCGGGTATCGACGCCCAGCCGCGGCAGGTCAATCGACGACATGGCGTGCGGCCTCGCGAAGGATGTTGTGGGGCATACGGCGGAACGCATCGGCAAGGGACATGGGCAGGGCCTCGCATGGATCGTGCCGAGCCCTCTGGTATCGACTCATCGCGGCGCTCCGGCATTGCCGGAACCACGGCTGTCCGGGCCGATGCCCGCGTTGCCGGCGTTTTCGGCATCGAAGAAACCCTGCCAGAACGCGGGCCCGAGTGCGGCCATCTGCCGGCCGAAGTCGACGATGTTGCGATACGGCCGCACCGGAAACACGAACTTGCGCGCGTGGTATTCGATCAGCGCGAACCCGCCGAGCACGCCATAGTTGGCGATGTTGGCGACCAGCGACCACTGCGCGTTGGTCACGGTGACCGGCGCCCGCAGGCCCAACTGCATCAGCACGCCGTCCGGCACCGCGATCAGCGCGAGGATCAGATTCACCACGGTCAGCAGCCCCAGCAACACCGCCCAGGCCATCGTGAGGCCGCGGGTATAACGGCGGTGCCGTTCCGACAGCGGCATACCGGCCCGCGCGTACAGCGCGCCGACGACCTTGGCGATGATCGGCTCGCGCCCCGGACGCAGGCTGCGCGCGAACCACCAGCCGATCATCGCGGTGAACAGCGGCGGCACCAGCAGCAGCGGCATCAGCGCATGACGCGACTGCGCCAGCACGAACAGCGCGACCGCGGACACCGCGAGCGCCAGCCATGCCGCGAGGCGTCGGCGCAGCAGACCCTCGATCAGCACCATCAGGGCCAGATCGCCCAGCGCCAGCGCCGCCAGCAGAGGCGAGTGCAGGGTTCCAGCGAAATGCGCCAGCGGCGCATACATCACCAGCAACAACAGCCGCAGTACGGCGATCACTCCGCCTTGTGCTGCTGGATGTGGGCCGACAGCGCGCGCAGCGAGCCGAAGATGAGGCGGTTGTCGTCGTTGTCCGAACGCAGCTGGAAGCCGTACTTCTTGCTGATCGCCAGCGACAGTTCCAGCGCGTCGATCGAATCCAGGCCCAGACCGGCACCGAACAGCGGTGCGTCCGGGTCGATGTCGGCGGCGGCGACGCTTTCGAGGTTCAGGCTCTCGACCAGCAGTTCCGCCAGTTCGAGTTCGGCGGGAGTCAGTGCAGACATGGCAAACGATCCAGGATTCGAAGGAAACAGCGCCGCACGGAGCGGGCACCTGAGGGCCGCCGCACGGCGTCGTCGGACGCGCCGACCGGCAGTGCAGGTCGGCCTGAGAGCGGGGAAGGCATGCCGGAGCCTGTGTCGCCGCCCCATGAGACCGGACGGCGCAGGCACGCCACGCGTTATGATGCCAGTCTCAGACTGCAACAAGAAGAGCATGACGGCCCAATCTGTCGATGGACGCACGATGACGGCGGAAACGGAGCTGCCGCCCCCCGCGATGCCCCCTCATCTGGACCGCGATGCCGTGGACTGTGCTGCGGATCGCGTTGCCATCGACTGCGATGTGCTGGTGATCGGCGGCGGCCCCGCCGGCAGCACCGCCGCCATCACCCTGGCCCGCCGCGGCTGGCGGGTGCTGCAGCTGGAAAAAGCGCGCCACCCCCGCTTCCACATCGGCGAATCCCTGCTGCCGATGAACCTCCCGATCCTCCAGCGCCTGGGCGTGCTGGACCGGGTCGCCGCGATCGGCATCTACAAGCCCGGGGCCGACTTCCCGCTGACCCTGGCGGACGGCACGCCCAAGGTCCAGGTCTTCCGTTTCGATCGCGCGCTGAACCCGCAGTTCGGCTACGCCTATCAGGTCAAGCGCGAGGAATACGACCAGCTGTTGTTCAAGGCGGCCGGCGAGGCCGGCGCCGACAGCCGCGAGGGCGTGACCGTGCTCTCGGTGGAGAACGACGCGGGCGGCCGGCCCACCCGCGCACGGGCCCGCAACGCCGACGGCAGCGAGTTCGACGTGCGGATGCGCTACCTGGTGGACGCCAGCGGCCGCGACACCTTCCTGGGCGCGCGCCGCAAGCTCAAGCGCAAGAATCCGAAACACCAGTCCGCGGCGCTGTTCAGCCATTTCCGCGGCGTGGTCCGGCGCGACGGCGAGGAAGCCGGCAACATCACCGTCGAGCGTTTCGACCACGGCTGGATCTGGATGATCCCGCTGCGCGACGACGTGATGAGCATCGGTGCGGTGTGTTCGCCCCAATACCTCAAACAGCGCGACGAGGACACCGAAAGCTTCCTGCTGCGCACCCTGCGCACGGTGCCGTCGGTGGAAGCGCGGATGCGCCAGGCAGAGCGCATGGCGCCGGTCCACGCCACCGGCAACTATTCCTACATCTGTTCGCGGATGGCCGGTCCGGGCTGGACGATGGTCGGCGACGCTTACGCCTTCATCGATCCGGTGTTCTCTTCCGGCGTTTACCTGGGCATGCACAGCGCCGAACGCGCCGCGATGATGGTGGACGGCGCCCTGCGCGAGCCGGCCCGCGAAGCGGCGCTGCAGTCGGAGATGACGCGACGCTTGAATCGCGGCCTCAAGGAATTCTCCTGGTTCATCTACCGCTTCACCACCCCGGTGATGCAGCGCCTCTTCGCCCGGCCCAGCAACAAATTCCAGATCGAACAGGCGGTGATCTCGCTGCTCGCCGGCGACGTGTTCGACAACCCGGCCGTCGTCCGCCGGCTGCGCCTGTTCCGGCTGATCTACGCCCTGAACGCCGCGGGCATGGCGCCGCGCGCGCTGCGCGCGTGGTGGCGCACCCGCCGCGGTCGCACCGCCGGCTTCAGCGGCGACACCCTGCAGGCGGAGCGCCCATGAGCCAACCGATGTACCTCTCCGGGCAGGGCTCGGCGCTGACGGTCGACTATGTGCAGGCGAGCGCGCCGGACGCCCTGCTCACCGCCGACACCCTGGCGGTGTTCGGCTTCGGCAACGACGCCCCGCACTGCGACGACCCCCGCTATCTGCGCATTCCGCTGCAGCCGTACGGCACCGCGCCGTTCGAACGCTGGCGCTGTGCGGCGCCGGTCGAATTCGGGCACCACGGCGACCCGGCCGGCGGACAGATCCGCTGGTCCACCGACGGTCACATCACCTTCGGCGTGATCGAAATCGACGAGCCGCCGGGCGACCATCCCGACCACAGCGACATCTGCGAAGCCGCCGAACGCGCCTACTCGCAGCTGGTCGATTTCGTCTCCGGCAGCCGCACGCCGCATCTGCTGCGGGTGTGGAATTACCTCGACGCGATCACCCAGGGCGACGGCGACACCGAACGCTACCGTCGGTTCTGCGTCGGCCGCGCCCGCGGGCTGGGCCGTTTCGACACCGTCGAACTGCCGGCGGCCACCGCCATCGGCCGCTGCGACGGCCAGCGCACGCTGCAGGTCTACTGGCTGTCGGCCGACCAGCGCGGCACGCCGGTGGAAAATCCGCGCCAGATCAGCGCCTACCGCTACCCGCGGCAGTACGGCCCGCAGTCCCCGAGCTTCGCCCGCGCGATGCTGCCGCCGCCCGGCAGCGCGATGCCGCTGCTGCTGTCGGGCACCGCCAGCGTGGTCGGCCATGCGTCGCTGCATGCCGGCGAACTGCTGGGCCAGATCGGCGAGACCTTCGCCAACTTCGACGCGCTGCTGGCCGAAGCCCGCCGCCACCAGCCCTCGCTGCCGGCCGGATTCGGCAGCGGCACCCGGCTGAAGGTGTACGTCCGCGATGCGGACGACCTGCCGCTGGTCGCCAAGGCGCTGGACGAGCGTTTCGGCGCCAGCGTGCCGCGGGTGCTGCTGCACGCCGCGATCTGCCGCCGCGAGCTGGCGGTGGAGATCGACGGCGTGCACGCTTGAATTCCCGCGCATCGCAACCATCATCGACATCGCCGGTCCGCGCATCCGCGGCCATCATGAGGACATCGTCATGAGTGCATCACCATGGGTCTGATCAGTCTGCTCTGGGGCATCGTCGCGATGCTGCTGATGTTCCTCGGCCTGATCCCGCTGCTGGGCTGGCTGAACTGGATGGTCATTCCGTTCGCGGGCGTGGGCGCGATCATCGCCGCCATCGGCATCATGTTTCGCGGCGAGAAGAGCCGGCGCGGCAAGGCCGGGCTGCTGCTCAACGGCATCGTGATCGTGATCGCCGCGATCCGGCTCAGCATCGGCGGCGGGATCATCTGACGCCGCCGCCGCTTGTAGAGCGGCCTTCAGGCCGCTGCACTTCCTCGGACATACGATGGCGCGCGCTGCCGGTGTGAATCAATAAAGCAACTGCAGAGCTTCCGCGCTGCGCGCGGGTAACTTTCTTTGTCGCAAAGAAAGTCACCAAAGAAAACTCTTTAGTGCCGAGGCAAATCTGCCATCTGCGACGCAGCGGGGATTTTTCGAAGCGGCATCCTGCCGCGTCGAAAAACGGCGCACCTCCTGTGCGCCGCCCTCCGGGTCTGCAAATGGTTTTAGCTGTGCGATTAATTGGCTATCGACGGGACGATGACCGTTGTATTCAGCCGATGTATTGAACAGATACCGTCCTGGAATCGAACCCAAACCCTTATGCCATATTGCGTTGTATGATTTTCTTCTCGGCATGAGTTGTCGTCCCGACGATCATCCCGAGTCGTCGCGCCAACTCAAGATCGTAGACCCGGAGGGCGGCGCACAGGAGGTGCGCCGTTTTTCGACGCGGCAGGATGCCGCATCGAAAAATCCCCGCAACGTCACCGACGGCAGATTTGCATCGGCACTGAGTGTTTTCTTTGGTTACTTTCTTTGCGACAAAGAAAGTAACCCGCGCAAAGCGCGGAAGCTCTGCAGTTGCTTTCTCGACTGACGATTACGGCGCACTGCGCGAAGAGATCGGCTGCACGCAAAGGCGCCCATTACAAAACCCGCGCCGCCACCAGCGCCCGCGTATGCGCATGCCGCGGATGGCGCAACACCTCGACCGCATCGCCGATCTCCACGATCCGCCCCGACTCCAGCACCGCGATGCGTTCGGCCACCGCCGCCGCCGCGGCAAGATCGTGGGTCACGAACAACAACGCCAGCCCGCGCTCGCGTTTCAATGTCGCCAGCAACATGAGGATGTCGCGACGATGATGCGCATCCAGCGCCGACACCGCCTCGTCGCAGACCAGCAGATCCGGATCGCAGGCCAGCGCGCGGGCGATCGCGATGCGCTGGCGCTGGCCGCCGGAGAACTGGTGCGGGTATCGCGTGGCCATGTCGGGATCCAGGCCGACCGCCGTCAACAATTCGCCGGCTTTCGCCAGCCGCGATGCGGCATCGCCGATGCCATGGATCCGCAGGGGTTCGCTCACGATATCGGCCACGCGCATGCGCGGGTCCAGCGACGCATACGGATCCTGGAATACCACGCCGATGCGTTTGCGCATCGCGCGCAGCGCGGCGCCCTTCAACGCGGTCAGCTCGACATCGTCCAGCCACACCCGGCCCTGCGCGCCGCGCAGCAGCCGCAGCACCGCGCGGCCGAGGGTGCTCTTGCCGCTGCCGCTTTCGCCCAGCAGCGCGAGACCCTCACCGCGATGCAGGGTGAGCGAAACATCGTCCAACGCGGGCGCCGACGCGCGCGGGTACAGCATGCGCATGGCTTCGGCCCGTAGCAGCGGCAGCGCCCTTGTAGGAGCGGCGGAAGCCGCGACGGAAGTCGCGGAAGACGCCTTCGGAGTGGCAACGGGCGCTCCTATCGCGGCTTCCGCCGCTCCTGCATCCAACGTTGCCACAGGGGCATGCGGCAATCGATCCGCCGCGATCAACTCGCGCGTGTACGCATGCTGCGGATCCGCGAACACACCGCGCGTCGCGCCGCGTTCGACCACGTCGCCGCGGCGCAGCACCAGCACGTGTTCGGCATACGCGCCGACAAGGGGCAGATCGTGGCTGATCAACATCAGCCCCAGCCCATCCTCGCGGCGCAGCGCATCGAGCAGGTCCAGCACCTCGCGGGCGATGCGCGCGTCGAGCGCCGACGTCGGCTCGTCGGCGATGAGATAGCGCGGCCGGCTGCACAGCGCTAACGCGATGGCGATGCGCTGCCGCTGGCCGCCGGAAAACTGGTGCGGACATCGTTTCAATGCGGCAGCGGGATCGGGCAACTGCACGCGTTCGAGCAACTCACGCGCATCCGCGTCGTCATGGCCATGCGCACGCAGCGTTTCGCGCATCTGCGCGCCGACCGTACGCAGCGGATGCAGCGCCGCCAGCGGGTCCTGCGGCACCCAGCCCAGCACGCGGCCGCGCAGCGCAGCGTGCATGCGCGACATCGACACGATGTCGGCGCCGTCATGCGCGAGCGCACCCGTCGCGAGCAAACCCGCCGGCAGCAGACCGAGCAGCGACAGCGCGGTGAGACTCTTGCCGCTGCCGCTTTCGCCAACCACGCCGAGGCACTGCCCGGGCATGAGTTCGAGGTCGAGCGGGCCCAGCAAACGGCGCGGGCCGACGTGCACTTCGAGCTGGCGCAGCGACAGCGTCATGCGGCGGCGGATTCGCGATCGACGTCAGTGCGTCGCACCGCACGCCCGTCGATGGCATGCACATCCAGCCAGTCGCGCAGCGCATCGCCCAGAAACTGGAACGCCGCCAGCGTGGCCACCAGAAACCCCGCCGGGAACAGCAGCGTCCACGGCGCGCTGTCGAGTTCCTGCACGCCTTCCGACAGCAGCGTGCCCCAGCTCGCCGACGGTTCGTCCACACTCAGGCCGAGAAAGCCGAGGAAGCTCTCGACCAGGATCGCCTGCGGCAGGATCAGGCCCAGATATACGAACGCCAGCGGCAGCAGATTCGGCAGCGCATGCCAGCGCAGCCGCTGGCCGAAGCTCGCGCCAGCGGCGGTCGCGGCGAGCATGAACGGCATCTCGCGCAGCCGCGCGCTCTCGGCGCGCATCACCCGCGCCAGATCGATCCATACGTAGCCGCCGATCGCCACCAGCAGCAGCCCCAGCGAACGCTCGAACAGGGTCAGCAGCAGAATCACGATCAACAGGAACGGCAGCGCGCTGAACATGTCGAGCACGCGCAGCATCAGCCGCTCCGCCCAGCCGCCGGCCAGCCCGGCGCTGGCCCCGAAGCCCAAGCCCACGCCCAGCGCGACCAGACTGGCGAGGAAGCCCACCGTCAGCGACAGCCGACCGCCGGCCAGGGTGCGCGCGAACACATCGCGGCCGATGGCGTCGGTGCCGAACCAGTGCCCGCCGACGCCCGGCGCCACCGACAGCGCCTGCCAGTCGGGCCGATGCGGGTCGAACGCGATGCACAGCGGCCCCAGCCAGCACAGCAGCGCCAAACCGGCGAGGAACAGCAGGCAGGCGCGGGCCATCGGCGGAAGAGATCTCAACAATCGCATCGGTGGATTGTAGGCCCCGAACATGCCGGCCTGTGCCTTGTGGGAGCGGCGGAAGCCGCGATCGGCGACGGGAAAGAGATGCCGCCATCCATCGCGGCTTCCGCCGCTCCCACGGCAGCCCATCCCAACGCCAGAGCGTATGATTCCGCCATGAACTTTCCCATGACCCGCCTCCGCCGCATGCGTCGCAGCGAGTTCTCGCGTCGATTGATGCGCGAACACCTCCTCACCGCCAACGATCTGATCTATCCGGTGTTCGTCCACGAACTCGACGGCCGCGCGCCGATCGCGTCGATGCCCGGCATCGAGCGACTTTCGATCGACGCGTTGCTGAAAGTCGCCGAAGAGGCCAGCGAACTGCGCATACCGGCGCTGGCGCTGTTCGCGGTGACCGCGCCGGACGCCAAATCGCTCGACGGCGCGGCCGCGTGGGACGACGACGGCCTGATGCAGCGCGCGGTGCGCGCGCTCAAGCAGCGGTTCCCGGAACTCGGCGTGATCACCGATGTCGCGCTCGATCCCTACACCACCCACGGCCAGGACGGGCTGATCGACGACAGCGGGTACGTGGTCAACGACGATACCGTCGAAGCACTGGTGCAGCAGGCGCTGTCGCACGCGCGCGCCGGTGCCGACGTGGTCGCGCCCAGCGACATGATGGACGGCCGCATCGGCGCGATCCGCGAAGCGCTGGAAGTCGGCGGCCACATCCACACCCGCATCCTGTCGTATGCCGCGAAGTACGCCAGCAGTTTCTACGGCCCGTTCCGCGACGCGGTGGGCTCGGCCGGCGCGCTCGGCAAGGGCAACAAATACGGCTACCAGATGGACCCGGCGAATTCCGATGAAGCGCTGCGCGAAGTGGCCCTCGATCTCGACGAAGGCGCGGACATGATCATGGTCAAGCCCGGCATGCCGTACCTCGACATCGTGCGTCGGGTGAAGGAGGAGTTCGGCGCACCGACGTTCGCCTACCAGGTCAGCGGCGAGTACGCGATGCTGAAGGCCGCCGCGCAGAACGGCTGGCTGGACGAACGCGCCTGCGCGCTGGAAGCGCTGCTCGCGTTCAAGCGCGCGGGCGCCGACGGCGTGTTGACGTATTTTGCACTGGATGCCGCGCGCTGGCTGCGGGAAGCGCAATGAACACCACCCCGGCACTGACCTTCACCGTGCGCGGCGCACGGCCCACGGATGCCGCGCACATCGCGCAGCTCACATTGCAGTTGGATCCCGACCTCGATCCGGCGCCCATCGCGCAACGCTTCGAGCGCCTGCTGACGCGCTCCACCCATGCGTTCTTCGTGCTCGACGATCCGTCGGCCGAGGGTGGCGACGGCATCGCCGGCTTCGTCGCCGCCGAACACCGCACCCTGCTGCAGTTCGGCGAACGCGTGGAACTGATCGCACTGGTCGTCGATCCCCGTCTGCGCCGCTGCGGCGCCGGCAGCACGCTGGTCGCCGCGGTCGAAGCGTGGGCGCGCCAGCGTCGCGGCGTGCAGGACATGGTGGTGCGTTCCAGCTTGACCCGCGAGGACGCGCATCCGTTCTACCAGCGCATCGGTTACGCGCTCCACAAGACCCAACACGTCTACACACGGACCCTCACGCCATGAAACGCTACGCCGTCTTCGGTTACCCCGTGCTGCATTCGCTGTCGCCGAAGATCCATCAGGCGTTCGCGCAGCAGAGCGGCATCGCCATCGAGTACGTTGCGATCGAATCCAGGGCCGGCGATTTCGACGTCACGCTGTCGTCGTTCGCGCGCAGCGGCGGCGAAGGCGGCAACGTCACGCTGCCGCACAAACAGCGCGCGGCCGAACTGTGCAACCTGCTCAGCGCCCGCGCCAAGCGCGCCGGCGCGGTCAACACGCTGATCAAACACGGCACCGGCTGGCTGGGCGACAACACCGACGGCGCCGGTCTGGTGCGCGACCTCACCGATCGCCACGGCCTGGACCTGCGCGGTCGCCGCACGCTGATGCTCGGCGCAGGCGGCGCCGCGCGCGGGATCGCGCCGGCACTGCTGGACGCGGGCATCGGCGAGCTGTTCATCGTCAATCGCGATTCGCAGAAAGCGGATGCGCTGGTGGACCTGCTGGGCGTGCCCGGCCGCGTGCATTCGCGTTATCTCGACGACCTCGGCTCGCTCGGCGAATTCGAGCTGATCGTCAACGCCACCTCGGCGGCGCGCCACGGCAGCCTGCCGACACTGCCGATGTCGCTGGTCGGCCCGCGCACCACCGCAGTCGATCTGAGCTACGGCGAAGCCGCGATCCCGTTCCTGGCGTGGGCGCGCGCCGCGAACGCGCACGAGGCTATCGATGGCCTCGGCATGCTGGTGGAACAGGCGGCGGAAAGTTTCTTCCTGTGGCACGGCGTGCGCCCCGACACCGACGCGGTGTTCGCCGAACTGCAGGCGCGGCATGCGGCGCTGATCACCGCGGACTGACGGCCGGGGTCAGGTTCACTTCTCTCGAAGTGAACCTGACCCCGTCTGCGGATTGTCGCGCTCGAAACGCACTTCGCCGCTGTCGGTGACGCCGACGCGCTGCCAGCCTCGGCGCTCATAGAAACCGCAGGCGCGGCTGTGCGCATCGGTGGTGAGCCACAGCCGCTGGATCGGCTGCGTGCGCAGCCACGCCAGCATCGCCGCATGCAGCCGATCGCCGTAGCCGAGCCCTTCGGCCTGCGGATGCACGAACAGCGCCCAGATGTTGCCGGTGCGCGCGTTGCAGCTGGCGAACGCGCGAATCTCGCCATCGCCCTCGATCACCCAACCCTTGCCGGTGTCCTCAATCTCGCGACGGAACGCCTCGTCGGAAATACGCCCGGGCGTCAGCGTGTTCTCGGTCACCGCATAGCGCACCGTCCACATGCCAGGGATGTCGTTCCTGTGCGCTTCGCGCAACACGACTGCCATCTGTTGTCATCCTGATCCAGGCTGGTCGGTCAAAGGTACTATGAGTCATTGTAGATAACGTTCGCGCGACAGGCGATGCACATGGCAGTGATCGTCGCCGAAATCGCGGGCCTCGACGAACTCGAAACCCATGCGCCGGTAGAAGCGGATCGCGTCGACATTCGACGCCAGCGGATCGATCAACACCGCCTCAACATCCGCGGGCGCGAAACAGCGCGCCAATGCCTGCCGCATCATCTCACTGCCGTACCCGCGGCCGCGCGCGTCGGCCTCGCCGATCCAGATATCCACGGCACTCAGATGCGCCGGCACGTCGCCCCAGTAATGACTGTCCTCCAATGCCGGATCGATGATCTGCACGAACCCGATCGCGCGACCGTCCACCTCTGCGATCAACTGCTTGCGCCACGGCGGCGACCGCAGCAGTTCCGTCTCCCAGCCCCAGTCGTCGTTGGGATCGGAGTCGACCACGTGCGGCTCGTCGTCCCAGCGACGCAACACGGCGGGATCGTCGATGGTGGCGGGGCGGAGGTACAGGGTGCGGTTCAAATCGGACACGCCCGGAATCCATTGCGGGGAGATGATGCAAGTATCAGAAGGGACATGCCACTGCGTCTACGTCACGTCGATGCGCATTTCGGTGTCGGGTTCACTTCTCGTCAAACTGAACCTGACCCCATCTGCTTGGCCGACTTGACGCAAGCTCAATGCAACGCTGTCAGCCACAAACTCAACACTCGACCGAGAAAACGGCATGGCTATTTCAATCCGCTATAACTGGTCGCATAACTGTTGCACTTGGTGGTTGAATTCACCCCCCGAATGATTCATCGCCTTGCCGTTATCGTTCTCACTGCCGCTATTTGCGGTTGCGCCCATCGCGGTCCGCCTCAGTGCGTTCCTGATCTGTTTCCTCTGACGCGCGATGATGCCGTGCCGCAGTCGAAGCCGACTTACCTCAGGCACCCGCCGCCGAAGGCCGTAGAACTCCTGGCTCTAAGAGCCTGTTCACGATCTTTCTAGGATCTGCGAATATAGGCGGATGAGCAAGAAGAATTATCCAAGCGACATGACTCGCGAACAGTTTGAACGCATTCGCCCGCTGCTCGAAAGCGTCCGCAAGAAGACCAAACCCAGAACCATTGACCTCTACGAGGTTTGGTGTGCTGTTCTGTATTTGCTCAAGAGCGGCTGCCAGTGGAGGATGCTGCCTGGCGAGTTCCCCAAATGGCGTACGGTCCATTCGTATTTTGCCAAGTGGAGCGAACCTGACGAGGAGGGTATCAGCGCCTTGGAGCGCGCTTTAAAAAAAGACTCATCGCGGAATCGTGTGGGTACTTTCAACGCCGATGAGCCGCATCCGGCTTTGGAAACAAGCCCTTTCCCGGCATGAGCGGTATCGCGCATGCTGTTCCGACGTTCGGACATGGTGGCGTACATGAAAACAGGCCGTAGCCTGCGAGAGCTGTTCAGCTTCCCCGGCTTTGTCGCTGCGGCGGCGCTCAAAGGCGTGTTCGGCGATCCGAAGGAGCGGATCGTGACCCTACGGCGCCGAAAAAAACTGCCGTGTGCTCCCACTGCGGCCATCGCAGCGCCAGCCGCTACGACAAGCGCGTGTGTCGCGCCCGCGACCTGTCGGTGGCCGGTTGGCGCCTGCATGTGGAGTTCGAGCGCTGGCGGGTCGACTGCCCGGGTTGCGGCGGCGTGCACGTAGAGAAGCTGGACTGGCTGGCGAAGAATCCGCGCTACACCGAGCGCTTCGCCCTGCACGTGGGCAACCTGTGCCGGAGCATGACCAACAAGGCCGTGGCCGAGCTTGAGCGCCTGCACGACAGCACGGTCAAGGACTTGTCCAAGCTGTACATGGCCGAGCAGGTACGCCGCGCCGGAGCG
>JBKJTC010000098.1:0-3507 GCA_046590925.1 Lysobacteraceae bacterium
CCCAGCAGGCGCCGGCTTTCGGCATCGCCGCTCACCGAATCGATCGCCGGCAGATTGCCGTCGATCACGCAGTACTCGCCCGCGTTCGGGAACACCATCAGCAGATCGCTGCGATAACCGGGCTGCAGAATCGTCTGGCTTTTGCGCATCGCCTGACCGTGGGTCAGGCCGTCGCTGGCGATCTCGAACTGGGTCAGCGGCGCGCCCACGCAGTTCTGCGAAATCCACTCCGCGTGCTGGCTGAGGTTGCGCAGCGATTCGGGCTTCGCCGACTTGCGCATCGGAACGAACTGCAGATTGATCGAATCGCGGATGCCGGCGTGGATGTTGCGCCAGCGCTCCACGCGGCCGGCGATGGCATCGGTGAAGCGCGGCAGGATCTGGCCGTTGATGCTGGTGTAGCGGCCCGACGGCCCCCAGACCTTGTTGCCCAGCTGATCGTAATTCTCGATGGTGCCGACATCACCGGGACCGCAGAACCAGGTGCCGTTGGCGTTGGTCTTGATCGGCGATTTCGGATCGTCCGGATTCTCGCGGCAGGCGTACGCCACCTGCTGGAACAACACCACGCGTTCGCGGAACGCGGTGCCGGTCTCGTCGCGCAGCAGGGTGTCGATATCGCCGCTGCGGGTCGGTGTCGGCGCGCGCTCGCCGTGGATGATCAGCGCGCCGGCCATGCCGCTGGACACCTGCAGCGCAGTGGAACCGTGCTGATGCGGGTGATACCAGAACGTGCCCGCCGGATGCGTCGCGGGGATGTTGTATTCGTACTCGAACGCGACCTTGGGTTTGATGGTGACCAGCACGTTGTCGCTGTTGCCGCTGGGGCTGACCCACAGCCCGTGCGAATGCAGGTTGGTCGAGTTGAAGCAGTGCGGCGTGTTGATGTTCGGCTGCTTGCAGTCCGGCTCCGGCGCCAATTGGTTATCGAGCGAGACGCGGATCGTTTCGCCGGGCCGCGTGCGCAGGGTCGGCGCGACGAACGGCGTGAACGGGTTGGGCGCCGCGCCTTCGGCAACATAGCTGCGCAGGCGCACGCGATCGAAACGCTGGCTCGCCGGGTTGTAGATCCAGCCGTCGGTGAGGCGGATATTGAGCAGCGGATCCTTGTCGGTCGGCGGCGGCGGCGCGGCCGACAGGCCTGCGCTTTTCAGCATGCGCGTCCCTTCGGGCGGTTGGGTGCTGCGCAGCATCGGCACCAGCACCGGATCGGCGACCACGCGGTCGGCGGGTGGTTGAGCCGGCGGGACACCGTCGGCGGCGAATGCAGGTGCGACGACGAACAATGTGAGCGCCAGCGCGCTGAGCCTGCCCGAAGCGGCGGGCATGAACTTGGACGAACGGTGATGCATGACGGATCTCCTTGTCTGAGCGTATGGAACGGAGCGAACGCGCGAATGGGCGCCCGTAGTGCTCTTGGGCCGTACTTCCCTTGAACTGTCTGCATGCCCCCTGGCGCGGCGGATGACAGGGCTCCCCGCCCCGTGGCGACACGATACCCGGATTGTCGTCGCGTGGCACAGGCGTATCGGCCGCGATGGAGGCACGCGCAGACTGTTGCACCGTTGGCGGCGCAGATACGCTTATGCAGTCCGCGTTTTGCGGGCCTGATACAAGCCGTACACGATGGAGACGACGGCCGTCAGGCTCGCCGGAAACAACAGCGCGGAATAGCCGAACGCCTGGAAGGCGAACGCGCCGACGATACCGCCGCAGAGAAAGCCGGAGATCACGATCAGGCAGAGCCGCAAGCGCCGGGAATCGACCGGCAGCCCGCGCAGGCTGTGGCCCAGGAAGATGCCGAGATCGGTGAACATGCCGGATACATGCGTGGTGCGCACGACCGCGCCGCTGTACGTACTGACCATCGCATTCTGCAGTCCCATCGCGCAGGCCGCCGCATACATGCCGTACGCGCTGTCGTGCCGGAGCAGCGGCACCGCGGCGAACAGCAGCAACGACACCATCAACAGGGCGACCCCATACCTGCGACCGAGCTGCAGCGCGCTGTCCTGGACCAATATGCCGCTGATCACGGCACCCGCGACGAAAGCGCCGATCAGCGCCGCGAAGTGCAGCATCGCCGCGGGATCCCGTTTAGCGAAGGCCTCGGCCAGCAACGACGTGTTGCCGGTCAGATGGGTGATGGCCTGGTGCTCGAAGCCCATCAGCCCGACGATATTGACGATGCCCGCGATGAAGGCGAGCACCCACGTGCCGGTCCACACCCAGGGCGGAAGTTTCGAGATCATCGGGCTTGGATTGCGATCATGAGCAGTCCCGTACCTGTCGCGAGTGGGATGCAAGTTGCGAAGTGCGAAGCATGAAAATGCAGATCGAACGATCGCCGTCATTTCGCGGCGTTCGTGATGATAGCAAGGTAAGCCAAGGTAGGATGGGTTGAGCGCAGCGATACCCATCAATGAACAACTGCAGAGCTTCCGCGCTGACGCGTGGGTCACTTTCTTTGGCGCAAAGAAAGTAACCAAAGAAAACACTCAATGCCGGGGCGAATCTGCCATCGAAAACATGGTCGGGATTTTTCTATGAGGCATCCTGCCTCATAGAAAAACGGCGCACGTCCTGTGCGCCACCCTTTGGGTCTACGAATGCATGTCATGGCCACAATGACTGCTATATCGATGGGACGAATACCTGCATATCCGTCAAGCCTGATGGCTGCGCGGAAATTCAATCTGGCCCTTGTTTTATCTTGCGTGCACCGGGCCAACGGCATTGCAAGTGAAGAATCGTATGAAACGTCGGTCCGCAGCCAAAACAGTGTTGGGTGCTGCCGCGAAAAACTGCCGGAACTACACGACAGCCCCCTCTAACAACACCCCGGGAACACGGGAGGACTAAAAGGACGGTAAGCACAAGGATCACATGAGCACGCTTTTCCATTATTAAATTCGGCTGATCGCGGAATCGTGTGGGTACTTTCAACGCCGATGAGCGACATCAGACTTTGGAAACAAGCCCTTTCCCGGCATGAGCGGTATCGCGCATGCTGTTCCGACTTTCGGACACGGTGGCGTACATGAAAACAGGCCGTAGCCTGCGAGAGCTGTTCAGCTTTCCCGGCTTTGTCGCCGCGGCGACGCTCAAAGGCGTGTTCGGCGATCCGAAGGACCGGATCGTGACCCTGCGGCGCCGAAAAAAACTGCCGTGTGCTCCCACTGCGGCCATCGCAGCGCCAGCCGCTACGACAAGCGCGTGTGTCGCGCCCGCGACCTGTCGGTGGACGGTTGGCGCCTGCATGTGGAGTTCGAGCGCTGGCGGGTCGACTGCCCGGGTTGCGGCGGCGTGCACGTAGAGAGACACGTAGAGAGACTGGACTGGCTGGCGAAGAATCCGCGCTACACCGAGCGTTTCGCCCTGCACGTGGGGAACCTGTGCCGGAGCATGACCAACAAGGCCGTGGCCGAGCTTGAGCGCCTGCACGACAGCACGGTCAAGGACTTGTCCAAGCTGTACATGGCCGAGCAGGTACGCCGCGCCGGAGCG
>JBKJTC010000026.1:0-13805 GCA_046590925.1 Lysobacteraceae bacterium
CTCGACATGGTCGGGACGATCGGCAAAGGCAGCGCCCAGGTCGCGCTGGTGATGGGGCCCGACAAGGTCACGCACCGGATCGTTCCGGGAAATTACATGGGCCAGGCCGACGGGCGCGTGACCGGTGTGTTCGAGAATCGAATCGAACTCGTCGAACTGGTTTCCGATGGTGCAGGCGGTTGGCTGGAGCGGCCGGTGTCGGTTTCGCTCGATGACGAATAAGACGAGGGGATAGCGAAATGATCGTACTCAAGGCGCATAGCCAGCAGCAGGGCCGTCGCAAGATGCCAACGAAAGCCGCGTTCTACGGTTTGGCGGTCGGTCTGCTTTCGGCGCTCAGCGCCGTCGGCGCGACTCCGCCCGGACCCGCCGGGCCCGGACCCGCCACCGCACAGCAGACGCCGGCGGTCAGCGCGATCACCAGCATCGACTTCAAACGCGGCGACGGCGGTTCCGGCAAACTGATCCTGCATTTCGACGGCGATGGCGCGATGCCCGACATGCGCAGCAGCGATGCGGGCGTGGTGGTCGATATCGGCAACGTCACGATGCCAGCGCATCTGCAGCGGATGCTCAACGTCACCGACTTCGCCACGCCGGTGCAGCAGGTCCAGGCCAGCGCCAGCGGCAACAAGGCGCAGGTGGTGATCAGCACCCGCGGCGCGTTCGAGTCCATGGCGTACCAGACCGGCCGCGACTACATCGTCGAACTGGTGCCGCGCACCGCAGCGCCGTCGCGTGCGGTCGGCAGCGCCACCGCCGTCGCCGGAACCGCACAGAAAGCGGCGACGGCGGCCCGGCCGTTCAGCGGCCGCCCGGTGACGTTCAACTTCCAGGACGTGCCGGTGCGCACCGTGCTGCAGTTGATCGCCGAGGAGTCCAATCTCAACATCGTCGCCAGCGACACCGTGCAGGGCAACGTGACTCTGCGCCTGATCAATGTGCCGTGGGACCAGGCGCTGGACATCGTGTTGCAGGCGAAGCAGCTCGACAAGCGCCGCAGCGGCAACGTGGTGTGGGTCGCGCCGCAGGCGGAAATCGCCAAGTTCGAGCAGGACAAGGAAGACGCCCGCATCGCGATCGAAAACCGCGTCGAAACGGTGACCGAATACATCGTCGTGAGCTACGGCAACGCCGAGGACATCGCCAAGCTGCTGACCGACGAGAGCAAGGGCAATCAGTCCGGCGGCGCCGGGGGTGGTTCCAGCAGCGGTGGCGGCAGCCAGCAGAGCCGCGGTTTCCTGTCGCCGCGCGGCAGCATCAGTTTCGACCGCCGCACCAATACGCTGCTGGTGATCGATATCCCGGCGCGCGTCGCCGAGATCCGCCGCCTGGTGTCGCAGCTCGACAAGCCGGTCGACCAGGTGTTGATCGAAGCCAAGATCGTGATCGCCACCGAAGACTTCGCCCGCGAACTCGGCGCCAAGTTCGGCATCAACGGTTACAAGGACAACGTCACGTTCGGCAACTCGATCAACAACACCACCGCGACGCGCAATTCGATCACCAGCGTCGACAATGCCTACAACAACGCACTCCGCACGTGGGTCGATGGCGGCCAGGTCGGCCCGGCGCCGCAGCGTGGCGCCTACACGGTGAGCGGCGGCAACAACGTCGATCTGGGCGTGCTGGCGGGTGGTCTGATCAGCTCCAATCCGGCCACGCTCGCCTTCAGCATCCTCAATGCGGGCTACAAGCTCGATCTGGAACTGTCGGCGATGCAGGAAGAAGGCCGCGGCGAAGTGATCTCCAACCCGCGCGTCGTCACCAGCAACCAGCGCGAGGCGGTGATCAAGCAGGGCCGCGAGATCGGTTATGTCACCACGCAGCTTTCGGGCGACACCGTGACCCAGACCGTGAACTTCAAGGAAATCGTGCTTGAACTGAAGGTGACTCCGACCATCACCGACGACGGCCGCGTGTTCCTGAATCTGGCGGTGAAGAAGGACGAGCTGGAAGACTTCATCGATACCGCCAGCGGTTCGGTGCCGTTGATCTCCAAGCGCGAAGTGAACACTGCGGTGCTGGTGGACGACGGCAACACCGTCGTGATCGGCGGCGTGTACGAGTTCACCGATCGCAGTCAGGCGTCCAAGGTACCGTTCCTGGCGGATCTGCCGATCCTCGGCAATCTGTTCAAGAAGAAGGGCCGCAGCAAGGGCAAGGCCGAACTGCTGATCTTCGTGACCCCGAAAGTCATGGGCGCGATGCCGCGGCTCTGAGCCCGCCGCTCTGAGTCGGCTGCTCTGAGCCGGCTGCTCTGAGCCGGCGCGTCCAGCCGGCAATGCAAACGGGAGCTTCGGCTCCCGTTTTCTTTTGGCGGCGTCCGTCGCGTCCCCGTGGTATGGGTATCGGCCGGCCATGCCGGGGGCGCTGAACATTTCCGCGCCGGATCGGTCAAACTGCGGGTCGTTTACCCCGAGCGATGGATGCATGACCGAGATCATGGATACCCCTGCCGCTGCTTCGCGGTCGCATGCCGCCTTCGCGCAGTTGCGCGCGCAGTTGTCCGCCGAGATCGTCGGCCAGTCGGGCCTGATCGAACGCCTGCTCATCGCCCTGCTTGCCGATGGCCATCTGCTGGTCGAAGGCGCGCCCGGGCTGGCCAAGACCACCGCGATCCGCGCCCTGGCCGAACGTCTCGAAGCCGATTTCGCCCGCGTCCAGTTCACGCCCGACCTGCTGCCGGCGGATCTCACCGGCACCGAAGTGTGGCGCCCGCAGGACGGCCATTTCGAATTCCAGCCCGGACCGATCTTCCACTCGCTGCTGCTCGCGGACGAAATCAACCGCGCGCCTGCGAAAGTGCAGTCGGCGCTGCTTGAAGCGATGGGCGAACGCCAGGTCACCGTCGGCCGGCGCACGTATCCGCTGCCGCGTCTGTTCCTGGTGATGGCGACCCAGAATCCGATCGAGCAGGAAGGCACGTTCCCGCTGCCCGAAGCGCAGCTCGACAGGTTCTTGATGTACGTGCGCATCGGCTATCCCGAGGCGAAGATGGAAGCCGAGATCCTGCGCCTGGCCCGCGACCGCGCGCGGGGCGAGCACGATGCGACCGGTGCGCAGGCCGTGCCGCTGCTGAAGCTGTCGCAGGCCGACGTGTTCGCGGCGCGTCGGGCGGTGCTGGACCTGCACGTGGCGCCGCCGATCGAGCGCTATCTGATCGAGCTGGTGCTGGCCTCGCGCGACGCCAAGCGCTACGACCCGGCGCTGGCGCGACGCATCGGCTGGGGCGCCAGCCCGCGCGGCTCGATCGCGCTGGAACGCTGCGCACGCGCGCGGGCATGGCTGGCCGGTCGCGATTTCGTGACCCCGGACGACGTCCGCGCGGTGGCTCTGGACGTGCTGCGCCATCGCGTGCTGCCCAGCTACGAGGCGGTGGCCGAAGGCTGGGACGGCGAGAAGCTGGTGCAGGCGCTGCTCGACAAGGTGCCGCTGCCCTGAGCAAAGACAGGGACTAAGGGACCGGAAACGACCGACGATGAGCGAAGGCATCACCCCCAGCCTGGACGAACTGGTCGCACTGCGTCGCGCGGTGCAGGGCCGGCGTCCGCCGCGGCGCGGGCATCACGGACTGAGCGGACAGGCGCCGTCGCCGATGCGCGGCCGCGGCATGGAATACGCCGAATCGCGCGAATACACCCAGGGCGACGACGCGCGCCATATCGACTGGCGGCTGACCGCACGCACCGGGAAACCGCATACCAAACTGTTCCAGGCCGAACGCGAGCGCCTGACCCTGATCGTGGCCGACACCGCGCCGTCGCTGTATTTCGGCACCCGCGTGCGCTTCAAGTCGGTGCAGGCGGCGCGCGCCGGTGCGGTGGCGGCGTGGGCGGCGGTGCGCGACGGCGACCGTATCGGCGCGCTGCGCGGCACCGTGCGCGAAGCGCCGGTGGTGCCGGCGTCCGGGAGCCGCGGCGCGCTGCGCGTGCTGGACGCGATGGTGCGCTGGTACGCGCGCCCGCCGGAGCACGACGCCGGGCTGGCGGTGGCGCTGGATCACGCCGACCGGCTGATGCGCCCGGGTTCGCGACTGGTGGTATTGGCGGACCCGATGAGCGTGATCGCATTGCCGCCGCTGCGCTGGACCACGCTGGTGCAGCATCGCGAAGTGGTGGTGCTGCTGCTCAGCGACCCGCTGGAGCGCGAGCCGCCGCGCGCGAAACTGCCGTTCTGGGCCGAACGCGCCACCGGCGCGCAGGGCGGCCAGGCCGATGGCGCCGCGCATCGGGTCGAACTGGATCTCGCCAATCAGGCGCAGCGGGAACGCTGGCAGGCGGCGTTCGCGACGCCGCTGGACGATGCCATGGCGATCCTCGCGCGCAGTGGCATCCGCGCCCGCGGGCTGTCCACCGACGCGCCCAGCGGAAGCTGGCTGGATCTGTTCGCCGGGACGCGCGCGGCATGACGCTCCGGTTCGCGTCGATCCCGTTCGCGTCGATCCAGAGCCAGGCGCCGGGCGCCCTGCCGGGCGCGGCGCCCGATCCGCTGCCGCTGCTCGATGTGCATCTGCCGCCGTCGCCGTCGTGGTGGCCGCCGCCCGCAGGCTGGTGGCTGGTGTTGTTGGCAGTCGTGCTGGTGACTGCTGTCGTGTGGTACCTGCGCCGTCGCGCGCAGCGTCGGCGCGCGGAAATGGAGCGGCTGTTCGATGCCGGCGTCGATGCGGCCGAGGGCTTGCCCGCACGCATCGCCGCGATGTCGGAACTGCTGCGTCGCGCCGCCCGCCGCCGCGACCCGGACGCCGTTCGTCTGACCGGCGACGCCTGGCTGCGGTTTCTCGATGAGGGTCAGCCGGTGCCGGTGTTTTCCGCCGGCGCCGGGCGCACCTTGCTGGAAGGCGGATTCCGCCGCGATGTCGGCGAACAGGAATACGCCGCGCTGCGTGGCATCGTGCGCGCGCGTTTCGTCGAATTGATGCAGGGGAAAGGCGCGCGTTCGCGCTGGTCCCGACTCTGGCACGGACGCGGCTCTCAAGTGCGGGGCTCTCAAGTGCGGGGCTCTCAAGTGCGGGGCTCTCAAGTGCGGGGCTCTCAAGTGCGCGGCCCCCAGAAAGGCGGCCCGCGATGATCGACACCGCGCTCGACGCATTGCGTTCGCTGTTCGCCTGGCCGTGGCTGCTGTTGGCGCTGCCGCTGCCGTGGCTGATGCGCCGCCTGTGGCCGGCCGCGCCCAGCGCCGCACCGGCGCTGCGGGTGCCGTACGGCGAACGCCTCGATACGATCGGCGGCCGCAGCGCGCGCGCGCGGCCGCAGGGGCTGGGCTTGCTCCCGTGGCTGGCGTGGGCGCTGCTGTGCGTCGCTGCGGCGCGGCCGCAGCAGCTCGGCGACATCGTGCAGCCGCCGCAGGCCGGCCGCGATCTGATGCTGGCGGTGGATCTGTCAGGCAGCATGGACGAGCGCGACATCGAACTCGAAGGCCGCGTCGTGCCGCGATTGACCGCGGCCAAGGCGGTCATCGCCGATTTCCTGGAGCGCCGCAGCGGCGACCGCGTCGGCCTGGTGGTGTTCGGCGAGCGCGCCTACGCGCTGACCCCGCTTACCCGCGATCTGCAGACCGTGCAGGAACAGCTCGACGGCACCGTCACCGGACTGGCCGGCCGCGCCACCGCGATCGGCGACGCGATCGGTCTCGCCACCAAACGTCTGCAACAGCAGCCGGCCGAACAGCGGGTGCTGATCCTGCTCACCGACGGCGTGAACACCGCGGGCGCGCTGGCGCCGGAAAAAGCCGCGCAGATCGCCCGCGACGCCGGCGTGCGCATCCACACCGTCGCCTTCGGCGGCTACGGCGCGGGGCTGTCGGTGTTCGGCATCCCGATCCGCAGGCCGAGCAGCAGCGAGATCACCGATGAAGCCGGGCTCAAGCGCATCGCCGAACTGACCGGCGGCCGCGCTTACGTCGCCCGCGATGTCGATCAACTCGTCGGTATCTACGCGGAGATCGACCGGCTCGAACCGGTCCAGCGGCCTGGGCAGCGGCTGCGTCCGCGGATCGAGCGCTACGCCTGGCCGCTGTCGGCATCGCTGCTGTTGGCGCTGCTGGTGCTGTGGCAGCGCCGGGATGCGGCCCGATGACCCCGATCGTGCACGACTTCCAGTTCCTGCGGCCGCTGTGGCTGCTCGGTCTGCTCGCGATTCCGCCGCTGCTGTGGTGGCTGCGCCGCAGCCGCCTGCGCTGCAACGTCTGGCGCGACACGGTCGACGCACATTTGCTGCCGCATCTGCTGCAGGGCGGAGTGGGTGCGACCGAAGGCTGGCGGACGATGCTGCCGGCGGCGGCGCTGGCCATCGCTTTCGCGCTGTCGGTGCTGGCGCTGGCCGGCCCGAGCTGGCGCACCGTGCCGCAGCCGCTGTGGCAGGACCGCAACCCGCTGGTGATCGCGGTGGACATGTCGTTCGCCATGCAGACCGCCGATGTGCAGCCGTCGCGGCTGCTGCAGGCGCGCGCCAAGATCGCGCACATCCTGCGCACCCGCGGCGGCGGACAGATCGCGCTGGTGGCGTATGCCGACGATGCCTACACGGTCTCGCCGCTGACCGGCGACGCCGACAACATCGCGCTGTTCCTGGACGCGCTGTCGCCCGATGTGATGCCGCGCGACGGCAGCCGCGCCGACCGCGCCATCGAAGAGTCGGCGCGGCTGTTGGCGCGCGCGGGGTTCGGCCGCGGCGACATCCTGCTGATCACCGATCACCCGGGCGGCGGCGCCAATTCGGCGGCGGTCGCGGCCCGCGATTCGGGGTATCGGGTCTCGGTGCTGGGGCTGGGCACCGCGGCCGGCGGCGCGTATCGCGCCGGCAACGGCGAGGTGCTGGCCGCGCGTCTGGACGGACCCGCGCTGCGCAGGCTTGCGGCCTCCGGCGGCGGCGCATACGCCGCATTCGCGCCGGACGACAGCGACCTGATGGCGCTGGGCGTGCTGGAAGCCGACCAGATCGATGCCGCCGAAGCCCAGGGCAAGCGCGGCGCGGCGCCGCTGGACGAAGGCTTCTGGCTGCTGCCGCCGTTGCTGCTGCTGGCGTTGTTCGCGTTCCGCCGCGGCGTGCTGGCGGTCGCGCTGCTCGCGCTGTGGCTGCCGTGGCAGCCGGTCGCGGCCGCCGAGGGCGATACGCTGTGGCAGCGCGACGATCAGCGCCGGCACGCGCAGATGGCCAGCGGCGTCGAGGCCTACCGCAGCGGCGATTACGCCGCCGCCGAGGACGCCTGGCGCGATCTGCCCGGCGCCGAAGCCGCGTACAACCGCGGCAACGCGCTGGCGAAACAGGGCCGCCTCGACGAAGCGATGGCCGAATACGATCGCGCCCTGCAGCTGCAGCCGGGCATGCGCGACGCGGTCGAGAACCGCCAGCGCGTCGACCGCGCGCGCAAGCGCAAGCCGCCGCAGGACAACCCCCAGAACAAGCCGCAGCCGAAGGACAAGCCGCAGAGCGGGAAACAGCCACCGCCGGACAACCCGCAGAACGACCAGCAGAAGCCGGGCCAGGACCAGCCCCGCGATGCCAGCGATGGCCAGAAGCAGCCGCCGAAACCCGATGCGAAACCCGACGACAAGCCGGGCGCCGCGCCGCCGCCGGACAAGCCGCAGGGCGCGCCGCAGCCGTCGCCGGATCCCTCGAAGAAACCGCCGACACCGCCCGAGCCGACCCGCGACCGCCCGAAGGACGGGCGGCCCGACCCGCAGCCATCGCCGACGAAACCGCCGCCGACGCCTGCGGACGTGGATCCGGTCACCGGCAAACCCATCGCCCCCAAACCGGCCGAGCCCGATACCAAGGCGCAGTTGCAGGCGCAGCGCGAGGCCGACGCGGCCCTGCGCGAACGCATGCGTCGCGCCCAGGGGAAGACGCCGGAGCACAATCCGCCAGAGCCGAAGCCGCCGGGCGCGCAGACCGGCGCGCAGACGGGACGCGATCCTGATCCGAAGGAAACCGCGGCAGAGCGCGAACGCAGGATCGCGAACGACGCCTGGCTGCGACGCGTGCCCGACGATCCGGGTGGGCTGCTGCGCGCGAAATTCAAGCTGGAAGAAAAACGCCGCCGGCGCGGAGGCGACCGCTGATGCAGACGCGGTCGATGCAGACGCGGTCGATGACGTCGCGCCTGCGCGCGCTGTCCGTGCATGCGGGCGTGCTGCTCGCGGCGCTGCTGTGGCTGTGCGCGCCCGCAGCCTGGGCGCAGAGCCGCGCATGGGTGGATCGCGATCGCATCGCGTTCGAGGACACCACCGTCCTGCATCTGGAGATCAACGTCAACGCGACGCAGTCGATCCCCGATCTGGCCGCCATCGCCCGCGACTTCCGCATCGTCGACCAGAACGTGCAGCACAAGGTGATGCTGCAGAACGGAAGCATGATGCTGAACATCACGATGCGGCTCACGCTGCAGCCGACGCGCGCCGGCGAACTCGAAATACCCGCCATGCAGATCGGCAATGAGCGCACCCGCCCACTGCGCGTCTGGGTGGCGCCGCCGGTCGCGCCGCCGGCGCCGGTCGCGCCGCCGGCTGCGGCGCGGACCGATCCGATCTTCATCGAGACACGGGTCGACAGCGCGACGCCGTACGTGCAGCAGACCGTGGGTTACACGGTGCGGCTGTTCTACGAATCCGGACTCCTGATCGACGGCCGCCTCGACCACGACCCGCCCGAAGGCGCCACGCTGCAGAAGATAGGCGACGATCAGCAACTGATGCAGACGGTCGGCGGAAACGCCTACAACGTGCTCGAACGCCGGTTCCTGCTGATCCCCGAGCGCAGCGGCACGGTGACGGTGCCGGCCGCGCGTTTCCTGGGGCGCGGCATCGGCATTTTCGACAGCGCCTTCGGCGACGCGCGCAAGGAACTGCGCGTCCGCGGCGACCCGGTCGCGCTGCAGGTCAAACCCATCCCCGCCGCCGCGCCGCAGCCGTGGCTGCCGCTGCGCGGTCTGCGGCTGCGCTATCTCGAAGCCCCGAAGTCGCTGCGCGTGGGCGAGAGCGCGGCGGTCACCATCGAAGCCGTGGCCGACGGCACCATCGCCAGCCAGCTGCCCCAGTTGACGCTGGGCGCGGGGACCGGCGCGCAGTTGTTCCCCGAACCGCCGCAGCCGGACGACCGCTTCGTCGACGACCGGCCGCAGGCGACCGTCGTGCGCCGGGTGATGGTGGTGGCGGTGCGCGAGGGCGCGCTGCGCATCGCCGGCCCGCGCATCGCGTGGTGGGATACCGAAGCCGGCGTCGCGCGCATCGCGGCGCTGCCGGATATCGCCGTGCGGGTGTCGCCGGGCGCGGCCGCCGCCACCGCGGCCGACATCGCCGCGGCCGATGCCGCCGCCGCGGGCGAAGCGCCGCCGTGGCATGCGTGGCGGCCGCAGAACCGCTGGGCCTGGGCGCTGTTGGTGCTGCCGATCTTCTGGATCATCGCCATGGGCTTCGGCTGGCAACTCTGGACGACGCGCCGTCGACAGCTGGCGGCCGCCAATGCGACTCGCGCCGGCAAGACTTCGCCGAACCCGGCACGGGCAGGGCAGGCGCCGACCATGTCGACTTCGCCGACGGAGGCCGCGTCACGCGTCGTGCCGCCCGCCGATGCGAAAGCCTGGGCGAACGCGCTGGCGCGCGGCAACGTCGCCGAGATCGCGCGCCTGCTGTGCGCGATGGCCTCGCCCGCGGTGGCCGATCTCGATGCGGTCCATGCGCGTCTGGCCGATCCTGCGCAGCGCGCGGCGGTGGATGCGCTGCAGCGCGCGCGCTGGGGCGATGGCGATGCCGCAGCCGCGCTCGCCGCGATGCGCGCGGCCTTTGCTGCCGGCCCGCGCTGGCGGACTGCGCCCGCGCCGCACGCACCCGTAGTGTTGCCGCCGCTCTATCCGGAGGCATGAGCCGGAAGAAGCCCGGGCTGCTAGCTCGAGCCCCGGTTCCGGGCGCCTGCATGACATCGCCTGCGTGCATTCGCTGTCATCCCGATAACCGTGCTGCGGGCGCAAAGATCCGCCGCCGAGACTGCCGGCAGGCATGTCCGTTCTCGAGGCTGACCCGCGTTCGGGCTGACGCGAATTTCGACCCGGTCCTGCGCCAGGCCGCAGCCCGCACCGCGGCGTCCACGCCGTGGCGCCTGATATCCTCCTTCGAACCCTTGCAGGAACCTTCATGAGCACCGAAACCGCCGCCGCGCCGCCGCGCCTGCCGATGCACTGGAAAATCGCCATCGGTTTCGCCGCCGGCATCCTGCTCGGGCTGATCGTCTATCGCTTCGTCGGCGGCGATGCGCCATGGGTGCAGGGCTTCATCGAATACGCCACGCAGCCGTTCGCGACCATCTTCCTCAACCTCATCCTGATGCTGGTCATTCCGCTGCTGTTCTCGGCGCTGGTGGTCGGCATCGGCGAGATGGGCGACGTGCGCGCGCTCGGCCGCATCGGCTGGCGCACTCTGGCCTACACCACCGTGCTGTCGGCGATCGCGGTCGTCATCGGTCTGCTGCTGGTGAACTGGATCAAGCCCGGCGTCGGCGTGAACAGCGCCGACGCGCTGAACATGATGAGCCAGGGCGCCGAACGCGCGAAGAGCATCGTCAGCGACAGCACCAGCCAGTCCACCGGCATGGACATGCTGATCGGCATCGTGCCGAAGAACGTGATCGCGGCCGCCGCCGACAGCAATATCCTCGCGGTGATGTTCTTCGCGTTGCTGTTCGGCGTGGGCATGGTGTTGACCCGCACCGAAGCGGCCATCACGCTCAAGCGCGCCATCGAAGGCCTGTTCGATGTCTCGATGACCCTGATCGGGCTGGTCATCAAGCTGGCGCCGTACGCGGTGTTCTGCCTGATGTTCAATCTGGTCTCGCAGTTCGGCTGGGACTTGCTGGTGCGGCTGGGCGCGTTCGTGCTGGTGGTGCTGCTGGCGCTGGCGATCCACCAGTTCGTGGTCTATTCGCTGGCGATCAAACTGATCGCCAAACGCTCGCCGCTCGGGTTCTTCCGCGATTCCCAGGAAGCGATGCTGATGGCGTTCTCCACCGCGTCCAGCAACGCCACGCTGCCCACCGCGCTGCGCGTGGCCGACGAGAAGCTGCATCTGCCCAAGCGCGTGTCGCGCTTCGTGCTGACGGTCGGCGCCACCGCAAATCAGAACGGCACCGCGCTGTTCGAGGGCGTGACGGTGCTGTTCCTGGCGCAATACTTCGGCATCGATCTGTCGCTGGGGCAGCAGGTCACGGTGATGCTGGTCTGCATCCTCGGCGGTATCGGCACCGCAGGCGTGCCGTCCGGTTCGCTGCCGGTGATCGCGCTGATCTGCGCGATGGTCGGCGTGCCGCCCGAAGGCATCGGCCTGGTGCTGGGCGTCAACCATTTCCTCGACATGTGCCGGACCACGGTCAACGTCACCGGCGACCTTGGCATCGCCGCGATGGTGTCGCGCGGCGAGTCCGATCCGCCGCGCGAGGCGTGACGGCCGGTGCGACGGCTGATGTGATCGCGGTCGCGGTCCTGCCGCCTTCGCTTGTGGGCGCTTCGGCCCGCTGGCAGAATCTTGGCCATATTTGCCTAAATATTCGCGCCTACCCCCGGGCGCGCGTACCACCCAAGGAGAAACAACGATGCGGAAATTGTTTGCGATGACGGCGCTGTTGGCGCTGGCCGGCTCGGCGATGGCTGCGGATCCCGCCTGCAAGACCAACTTCAAGCAGGAAGGCAAGTTCATGACCGGACGCACCTTCACCACCTGGGATACGGTTCCGGGCGTGAATGTGTCCACCGCCTACAAGCGCATCTACGCCGAAGGCACCAAGTCCGGCCTGCGCGTGGCGTCCAGCGACGAAAAGGCGGGCGTGATCTCGTTCGAACAGCCCAACGGCGGGGTCGATCTCTCCGGCGCCAAAGCGACCCTGCCGTGGAACGTGGTGATCGAGCCCCAGGGCAAGAAGGGCGTCAAGATCACGGTCACCAAGACCACCCCCGGCGGCTTCGCCACCAGCACCGATTTCCAGATCACCTCGATGTGCGCGGTGATCGACGCGGGTCGTTGATCGCAGCGCTACAGCAATACCGTACGACCTGTCTTCGCCGGCCTTCGCGCCGGCGAAGGCGTTTTGCGGCCTGACGCGACCTGATCGATGACGTTGCGGCCGACGCGCCGGGCACGGCGCGATCCGGGGGGCCATCATCCTTGGGGGACATCATCCTGGGGGACATCAGCCCCTCCGGGATGGGACAATGCGCGGCCCGCAGCCCGCCGGGCGCCGCCGAAACGACTTCCGCCCCATGACGACGCCCAGCCGCCGCGACCTTGCCAACGCCATCCGTTTCCTCGCCATCGACGCGGTGCAGGCCGCCAACTCCGGTCATCCGGGCATGCCCATGGGCATGGCCGACATCGCCGAAGTCCTGTGGAACGATTACCTGCAGCACAACCCGGGCAACCCGCACTGGGCCAATCGCGACCGTTTCGTGCTGTCCAACGGCCACGGCTCGATGCTGCATTACGCGCTGCTGCATCTCACCGGCTACGACCTGCCGCTGGACGAGCTGAAGAGCTTCCGCCAGCTCGGCTCGAAAACCGCCGGTCACCCCGAAAACCACATGACCCCTGGCGTGGAAACCACGACCGGCCCGCTGGGTCAGGGCTTCGCCAACGCGGTGGGCTTCGCGCTCGCCGAGAAACTGCTGGCGCAGCGCTTCAACCGCCCCGGGCTGACCCTCGTCGATCACCGCACCTGGGTGTTCATGGGCGACGGCTGCCTGATGGAAGGCATCTCGCACGAGGCCGCGTCGCTGGCGGGCACCTGGGGCCTGAACAAACTCGTCGCGTTCTGGGACGACAACAACATCTCCATCGACGGCCAGGTGCAGGGCTGGTTCACCGACGACACGCCCGCGCGCTTCGAGGCCTACGGCTGGACTGTGGTGCGCAACATCGACGGCCACGACCCCGTGGAGATCAAGACCGCCATCGACACCGCGCTGCGCTCGTCCGACAAGCCGGTGCTGCTGTGCTGCCGCACCACGATCGGTTTCGGCTCCCCCGCGAAGGCCGGCAAGGAGTCCTCGCACGGCGCGCCGCTGGGCAAGGACGAAGTCGCCGCCACCCGCGCCGCGCTGCACTGGGATCACGCGCCGTTCGAGATTCCCCAGGCCATCGCCGACGTCTGGCGCGCGAACAGCGTCGGCGCCGCGCGCGACCTGAACTGGCGCGACCTGTTCGATCGTTACACCGCGGAATATCCCGAGCAGGCCGATGAATTCTCCCGGCGCATGCGCGGCGAGCTGCCGGTCGATTTCGCCGGCCTCGCCGATGCCTACATCGCGAAACTGCAGGCCGAAGGCCCGGTGGTCGCCTCGCGCAAGGCCTCGCAGATGGCGATCGAAGCCTTCGCGCCGCATCTGCCGGAACTGGTCGGCGGCTCCGCCGATCTGGCGCACTCCAACCTCACGCTGTGGACCGGCAGCAAGTCGGTCGCGGGCAGCGATCCCGACGCCAACTACGTCTATTACGGCGTGCGCGAATTCGCGATGACCGCGATCAGCAACGGCCTGGCGCTGCACGGCGGTTTCGTGCCGTACGACGCCACCTTCCTGGTGTTCAGCGACTACGCCCGCAACGCGGTGCGCATGAGCGCGCTGATGGAAGCCCGCGCGATCCACGTCTACACCCACGATTCCATCGGCCTGGGCGAAGACGGCCCGACCCATCAGCCGATCGAGCACCTCGCCTCGCTGCGTTACATCCCGCACAACGACGTGTGGCGCCCTTGCGACGCGGTCGAATCCGCGGTGTCGTGGCGCGCGGCGATCGAACGCGCGGACGGCCCGTCGTGCCTGGTCTT
>JBKJTC010000237.1:0-6673 GCA_046590925.1 Lysobacteraceae bacterium
CGTTCGTCCCGGCAAAAAACGGCGGATCAAAGGACTATTTGCGCACCAATACGGCGCATTGTCTGAATAAAGCACCCAAGGCGCGCGGCGATCAGGCCAAGTCCGACAGGCTGCTAGGCGAGCGCTTCGCGACCTGCGGCCCCTTCGCCACGCGGATACCGCGCGCCTTCATCCAGTCGTCGAAATCGTCGGCGCTCATCTGCCGACCGTTCTGGGTCATCTGGAACCGGTTGGACTTGCCGACTGCGATCGTCGCGGACTGCGGCGACGAAATTCCGCTTCCGGGCAGACCGGCCGAGGGCTGACGGCTGGCGCAGCCGGACAGGGCGACAACGGCGAGCAGCGCCGCAGGCAGAATCATGCGCATCGATTGGAACCTGTCATTGACCGATGGATCGCCCCCCTCCGCGGTGTAGGCAGCCGCATTGCGGAAAGCCCTGAATGCGAGCGTGAAAGGATTCACAAATCGGGCATCTGCGCAAATCCCCGGCGGATTCAGCCGCAAAGGCGCTGCAGATCGTCTTCGGTCAATGCGCGCCATTGGCCCTTGGGCAGATCGCCAAGCGCCAAGCCACCGATGGCCACGCGGATCAGGCGCAGCGTGGCGATGTCGAATGCGTCCAGCAGGCGCCGGATCTGGCGGTTGCGGCCTTCGTCGAGCACGATCTCGACCCAGGCATTCTTCTCGCCCGCGCGCAGCAGCGAGGCCGAGACCGCGGACAGCCGTTCGCCCGCATCGTCGATGCCGCGGCACAGCGCCGCCAGCAGGCCGGCATCGGGAATCCGGTCGATCTGCACCCGGTAGGTCTTGGTTGGCCCGGTCTGCGGATCGGTGATGCGCGCCGCCCACTGCGGATCGCTGGCGAACAGCAGCAACCCTTCGCTGGCCTTGTCCAGCCGCCCCACCGGCGCGATCCACGGCAGCGGCGCGCCGCTCGGCGTCGTCGCACCATCGAAGCAGCGATAGACCGTATCGCGGCCGTGTTCGTCGCTGGCAGTGGTGACCAGCCCGCGCGGCTTGTTCAGCATCAGATAGACAGGTGCAGTCGCAGCGATGGCGTTGCCGTCGATGGCGATGGCGTCGCAGTCCGGAGCGGTCGGGTATTCGGGGTCGCGCACTACCCGTCCGCCGACGCTCACGCGCCCCGCGCGCACCCATTCTGCCGCCTGCGTGCGCGAACACACCCCGCGTTTGGAGAGGATGCGGGCGATGCCGAAACGGGGTTTGAGTGTCATCGCCTGCGGGACAGCGCCGGTGTCGATCCGCCGGCCATTCGTTGCGACTCGGAAATCAGCGATTTTTCTTTTTAGGAGGTTCCGGCGCCGGTGCGGGCGGCGGCGGCGGCGCGGCAACCGCCGCCGGGCCTTTCACCACGCGCACGCCGCGCGCCTTCATCCAGGCATCGAACTCGTCGGCGGTCATGCGCTTGCCGTTCTGGGTCATGTCGAAACGCCAGGCAGTGGCTTCGCCGGGCTTCGGCTGATAAGCGCCCGCTGCGTCCGTCAGCGGTTTCGAAGCAGCGGTCGTCGCGCGACACTCCTGATGCTGGATGCGAGACAGCACCACTTCGACGGTCGTACCGGCGGAAAGCAATTCCGCGAAACCGACGCCGGTCCCGAGCTGTCGATTCGGCGCCGCCAGTTCTTCGGCGATCGGCAGAATCTGCAAGGTGTTGCCGGTAGACGGCGAAAGCGGCTTGAAGGACGCGCAATCGATGGCGGCATGGGCGCCTCCGGCGTAACACATCACGGAGAATCCCATCAGGCTGGCAAGACTACTCGTAAACAACGTCTGCGGAGAGACGACTACCGAAACTGGACGCATGGATCTTCTCCGCGAATTCTGGTCCCGGAGTGTAGGCCGGGCATGGTGCGCCGGACAACCACGGCGAATGATCGATCGCATGGATCGTGACCGCGCGCCGGAAACGCCGGTCATCGAAAGGATACGAGGCCATAAAAGCCGAAGCCCGGCACAAGGCCGGGCTTCGGGATACTGCTGCGAGCCTGTCCGCGATTACTGGACGTTGAGCTCGGTGCGACGGTTGGTCTCGTTCTTGCATTCCGGCAGGGTCTGCGCGGTGGCAACGAGCGGACGGCTCTCGCCGTAACCGTTCGGACCGGCCATACGGCCAGCGTCGATACCGTTGCTGGTCAGGTAGTTGTACACAGTGTCCGAACGACGCTGCGACAGCGACTGGTTGTAGCCGTCGTCACCGCACAGGTCGGTGTGACCGGCGACTTCGACGCGGAGGTCGGGATAGCGCTTCAGGATTTCGACGGCTTCGTTCAGGATCGCAACCGCGTCCGGACGCAGGGTGGCCTTGTCGAAGTCGAAGTTCACGCCCTTCAGGTCGATCGAGATCTGGACTTTGCAGCCGTCCGGACCAATCGCTTCACCGGCCTGCGAGTTCGGGCACTTGTCGTTGCAATCGTTAACGCCGTCACCATCGCCATCTTTGTCGGCGCAGTTCGGGGCCGGCGGCGGCGCCGGAGCTTCGGTCGGAGCCTCAGTCGGTTCCGGACCCAGCGGGACGATGAAGCCGACCGAGGCCAGCACATCACCAAACCAGCTTTCGTCGGCAGCATTGACGCTGCTGTCGTCGGCGTCGAGGCGATAGGCGAGTTCGGTACGCACACCGATGCGGCCGAGGTCGCCCTGCAGACCCACGCCGAGCTTGCCGGCGAGGTTGCCGTCTTCACGCTCACCGGGCGAATTCACGCTCGGAAACGCGTCGAACTCTTCTTCCGAACGCTGATAGCCGAGGCCGGCGAGCACGTACGGATTCCAGTTGCGGCCTTCGGCGATGAAGTGGCGACGAAGGTCGATCGACACGCCGTACTGGCTCCAGTTCAGATTGCCGGCACGTGCAAGCGGATTGCGGATGACGTCCTGGTTATCGAAGGTCGGGTTCTGATAGTTGAACTCGCCGTCGAGCGACCAGTTGTCGCTGACGAACTTGCCGAAGCCGAGGGTGCCGAACGGGGTGGGGCCGGTGCCGCGCGATCCGTCTTGGATGTTGAAGCCCGCGGAGGTCGTCAGGTACCAGCGGTCATCGAAGTCCTGCGCGGAGACGGTCTGGGCTACGGCCAGCCCACTCAGCAGCGCGGCACAGAGAAGTTTTTTATTCATGGATGGATGCTCCTTGGAGGAAATTGAAAGACTCGGTGGTGTCTGTTCGAGCAGAGCGCCGCCTTGGGGGCGACACAATTGCGTTCATTATGACCCGGCCGCGTCATGGCCTTGTTAACGCTAGCATAACACTTGAGTGAATCCAAGCACAATTCAGGTTTCAGGGGAACCTTCGGACGCGACCGAGGTCAGGTTCTGGGCGACATGATTCATTGCGGAACCTGAACCGCACTCGTCATGCAGAAAACAATCCCAACCATGCAGATAGCGACATTGCGTCCATCTCGGCCGGATTCGCGGCCAGACGCATGATTTCGGCGGCCTGATCGGCCGACAGATGCGCTTCCAGGGCCGACTTGGCCTTGGCCAACAGCACCGGAATGCCCTCTGCACGGCGGTTGCGGTGGCCGATCGGGTAGTCGATCGACACCTTGTCGGTGCTGCTGCCGTCCTTGAAGAACACCTGGATGGCGTTGCCGATGTAGCGCTTGTCGGCGTCGAAATAGTCCTCGGTGAACTGCGGGTTTTCCTTCACCACCATCTTTTCGCGCAGGGCATCAATGCGCGGATCGGCGGCGATATCGTCGTTGTAGTCGTCGGCCGTCAGGCGGCCGTGGATCATCGGCACGGCGATCATGTACTGCAGGCAGTGGTCACGGTCGGCGTAATTGGCCAGCGGGCCGGTCTTGTCGATGATGCGGACGCCGGCCTCCTGGGTTTCGATCTCGATGCGGTCGATCTGATCCAGCCGGTCCTTCACCTGACCGTGCAGTTGCATCGCGCACTCGACCGCGGTCTGGGCGTGGAATTCGGCCGGGAAGCTGATCTTGAACAGCACGTTTTCCATCACGTAGCTGCCGAACGGACGCTCGAACGCGAATTCTTTGCCCTTGAAGGCCACTTCGTAGAAGCCCCAGGTCTTGGCGGTCAGCGCCGACGGGTAGCCGACGACCTTCTTGTGCGCGGCGTTGAGCGCGTGGGTGACGGCGCGGCGACAGGCGTCGCCGGCGGCCCAGCTCTTGCGCGGGCCGGTGTTCGGCGCGTGGCGGTAGGTGCGCAGCACGCCGTTGTCGATCCAGCTGTGTGAAACGGCGGTAATTACCGCCTCCTTGTCGCCGCCGAACATCGCGGTGGACACGGCCGTTGAGGCGAGGCGGACCAGAATGACGTGGTCCAGACCGACACGGTTGAACGAATTCTGCAGCGCGTACACGCCCTGGATTTCATGGGCCTTGATCGCCCAGGTCAACGCGTCGCGCACAGTCAGGCCCTTGCCGCCGTCGCGCTCGGCCTTGCGGCTGAGGTAATCGCCGACCGCCAGAATCGCGCCGAGGTTGTCGGACGGGTGGCCCCATTCGGCGGCCAGCCAGGTGTCGTTGAAGTCGAGCCAGCGCACCAGGGTGCCGATATTGAACGCAGCCTGCACCGGGTCGAGTTCGAAGGAGGTGCCCGGCACGCGCGCGCCGCCCGGCAGTTCGGCGCCCGGCACCAGCGGGCCGAGGTGCTTGACGCAGCCCTCGAACTTCATCGCCAGCATCGCGCAGGCCAGCGAATCGAGCAGCATGTAGCGCGCGGTGTCGTAGGCCTCCTGCGAGTCGATCCGGGTGTCGATGACGTAATCGGCGATGTCGACCATCGGCTGGTCGGGATCGGGGCGGACGGCGGAGCGGATATCGTGGTGACCCATGGGTGCGCAGCTCGGTAGTGGCGTGGGAAGCCGGCTATTTTGCCAGACCCGGCGCCAGCCCTGCCCTACGCCTTGCGTCGAATCGACAGATTGGCGGTGTAAAGTCCGGTGTCGCGCCCCGGAACACCGGGATCGCCAGCCGGATTGCACCCGTTGATCGAAATTCCTGATCGAAACCTCTTGAGCACAGCCGCCTTTCCCGGCATCGTGCGCGCTTCCATACGTTTGCGTATTGGCCGATGACTACCCAAGCTGCTGCCCCCTACCCTCACCTGTTCTCGCCGCTCGATCTCGGCTTCACCACCCTGCGCAACCGGGTGTTGATGGGATCGATGCACACCGGGCTGGAGGATCGCGCCAGCGATTTCCCGAAGCTCGCCGCGTATTTCGGCGAGCGCGCGGCCGGCGGCGCCGGGCTGATCGTCACCGGCGGTTTCTCGCCGAACATGATGGGCTGGCTGACACCGTTCTCCAGCAAGCTCAGCTGGCCGTGGGAAGCGCGCAAACACCGTCAGGTCACCAGCGCCGTACACGCGCACGGCGCCAAGATCTGTCTGCAATTGCTGCATGCGGGGCGCTACTCCTATCACCCGCTGTCGGTGGCGCCGTCGAAGGTCAAATCGCCGATCAACCCGTTCACGCCGCGCGCGCTGACCGGTTTCGGCGTGGAGCGCACCATCTCGGCCTACGCCAACGCCGCCCGCCTCGCCCGCGACGGCGGCTACGACGGCGTCGAGGTGATGGGCTCGGAAGGCTATCTGATCAACCAGTTCCTCAGCGCCCGCACCAACCGGCGCGGCGACGGCTGGGGCGGCGACCTGCAGAAACGCATGCGCTTCGCGACCGAGATCGTGCGTCGGGTGCGCGAAGCCTGCGGACCGGACTTCATCATTATCTATAGGCTGTCGATGCTGGAACTGGTGCCGGAAGGTTCGGGCTGGGAGGACATCGTCGCCCAGGCCAAGGCCATCGAAGCGGCCGGCGCGACCATCCTAAACACCGGCATCGGCTGGCACGAAGCGCGGGTGCCGACCATCGCAACTTCGGTGCCGCGCGCGGCGTTCGCGGGCGTGACCGCCAAGCTGCGCCCGGAAGTGAAGCTGCCGCTGGTCGCGACCAACCGCATCAACATGCCCGACGTGGCCGAAGGTATTCTCGCCGGCGGCGGCGCAGATCTGATCTCGATGGCGCGCCCGCTGCTGGCCGACCCGGAATGGGCGAACAAGGCCCGCGCCGGTCGCGCCGACCGCATCAATACGTGCATCGCCTGCAACCAGGCCTGCCTGGACCACGTGTTCGAGCAGAAGAAAGCGAGTTGCCTGGTCAACCCGCGCGCCTGCGCCGAAACCGAACTGAATTACATCAAGACCAGCTCGCCCAAGCGGGTGGCGGTGGTGGGCGCGGGTCCGGCCGGGCTCGCCTGCGCGACGGTCGCCGCCGAGCGCGGGCACCGGGTAACGCTGTTCGACGCCGCCGACGAGATCGGCGGGCAGTTCAACCTCGCCAAACAGATCCCGGGCAAGGAAGAGTTCCACGAAACCCTGCGTTATTTCCGCCACCGCATCGCCGACACCGGCGTCGAGCTGCGGCTGTCGTCGATGGCCGATGCCGATACGCTCAAGGGCTTCGACGAGGTCGTGCTGGCCACCGGTATCCGCCCGCGCAAGGTCGAACTTCCGGGCGTCGATCACGCCAAGGTCGTCAGTTATCTGGACGTGCTGAGCGGCCGCGTTGTCCCCGGCGCGCGGGTGGCGATCATCGGCGCCGGCGGCATCGGTTTCGACGTCGCCGAATATCTGGTGCACATGCCGATCCTCGACGCGACGGCGTTCGACCTGAGGCCGCCGCACACC
>JBKJTC010000046.1:0-8981 GCA_046590925.1 Lysobacteraceae bacterium
AAGACTCTGGGGCGCGGCGGAGACCAGCCGGGGCCGCGATTTTACGCTCTGCGTCCCGGTTCCGGGGCGCCGTATCCGCGAAAATCGATCTCTTCATGCCGATGACGCGATTGACCCCCTCCGGGGCGCGTGTTAAATGCCGATGAAGTTTTCTTTATCCCCTGAGGAGTTCCAAACATGATGGATAGACATCCGCTGACGCTCGGCCTGTTGATCGCGCTGGCTGCCAGCCCCGCCTTCGCGCAATCCCCCGACGAGACTCAGGAAGCCGAAGGCAGCCTTGAAACCGTCGTGGTGACCGGCACCCGCACCTCCACCCGCACCGTCGCCTCGTCGCCGTCGCCGATCGACGTGATCACCCCGCAGGCGCTGGAAGCCACCGGCACCACCGAACTGGCGACCGCACTGTCGCGCGCCCTGCCCTCGCTCAACTTCCCGCGCCCGGCCATCACCGACGGCACCGACGCGGTGCGCCCGGCGCAGCTGCGCGGCCTGGCCCCCGATCAGGTGCTGGTGCTGGTCAATGGCAAGCGCCGCCACACCACAGCGCTGATCAACCTCAACGGCAGCCAGGGCCGCGGCGCGTCGCCGGTGGACCTGAACGCCATTCCGATCGCCGCCATCCAGCGCGTCGAAGTGCTGCGCGATGGCGCCTCGGCGCAGTACGGCTCCGACGCCATCGCCGGTGTGGTCAACATCGTGCTCAAGGGCAGCGGCCGTGGCGGCAGCATCGCCCTGACCGGCGGCCAGTACAGCGCCGGCGACGGCCAGACCGCGCAGCTGTCCGGCGATGTCGGCTTCAAGCTCGGCGAAAACGGCTACCTGCATCTCGCCGCGAAAGCCCGCGACCAGGACCAGACCGACCGCGCGCGTCCCTTCGTGCTGACCCCCGGCACCACCGTGCGCCCCAGCACCGCCCCGCCGCCGGGCGTGGTGGTGCAGCGGTACGGCGACCCGGAGGTCGAGCAGTACGCGTTCTCGGCGAATGCCGAAGTCTTCGTCAACGACGCCCTGAGCTTCTACGGCTTCGCCAACGCCAGCCGCCGCGACGCGCTGTCTAACGGCTTCTTCCGCACCGCGCTGGACACCCGCAACATCCCGGCGATCTATCCGAACGGCTTCCTGCCGCAGATCCGCAACATCGCCGAAGACCGTTCGTTCGTGGGCGGCCTGCGCGGCCTCACGGTGCTCGATTGGGATGTCGATCTCAGCTACAACTACGGCAACAACGATCTGAGCTTCGGCGTCGAGAACAGCCTCAACCGCAGCATCGGCCCCACCTCGCAGCGCAACTTCGACGCCGGCGCGCTGGAAATCACCCAGCAAGTGTTGAACCTCGATGTGAGCCGCGGCTTCGACTTGGACTGGCTGACGTCGCCGCTGAACGTGGCCTGGGGCCTGGAGTGGCGCGGCGAAGACTTCCAGCAGACCGCCGGCGAGCTCGCGTCCTACGTCAACGGCGGCGCGACCCTGCCGCCCGTGCCGCCATCGACGACGCCGACGCCGACGCCCTCCGGCTCGCAGGTGTTTCCGGGCTTCCAGCCGGGCGACGCCGGCGATTTCAACCGCGAAAGCTATGCCGCCTACCTCGACCTCGAGGCCGACGTCACCGAGAAGTTCAACCTCGGCCTCGCGGTCCGCAGCGAGAAATACAGCGACTTCGGCAGAACCACTTCGGGCAAGGTCTCGGCGCGCTACGCCTTCAGCGACCGGGTCGCGCTGCGCGGCACGGTGTCCACCGGCTTCCGCGCGCCGTCGTTGCAGCAGCAGTTCTTCCGCTCCACCGCCACCAATTTCATCGGCGGCGTGCCGTTCGACATCCGCACCTTCCGCGTCAACGATTCCGCCGCGGTCGCGCTCGGCGCCGAACAGCTGAAGGCCGAGGAATCGAAGAACCTCAGTCTCGGCCTGGTGCTGCAGCCGGTCGAGAATCTGTACGTCACCGTCGACGCCTACCGCATCGATATCGACGACCGGATCATGCTGTCGGAGAATCTCACCTCGACGCTGGTGCGCAGCTTCCTCAACAACCCCGTTCTGAACCCGGGCACCCCCGGCAACCTCGGCGGCGGCCGCTACTTCACCAACGCCATCGACACCAGCACCAAGGGCGTCGACATCATCGGCACCTATCGCTGGGAGATCGGCAACGGCAGGCTCGATCTCACCGCCGGCTACAACTACAACAAGACCACGGTCGAACGCATCGCGCCGAATCCCGCGGCCTTGACCGCGATCGATCCCAACGCGGTGCGCATCGGCCGCGTGGAAGTGGGCCGGCGCACCGTGGGCGCGCCGCGCGACAAGTTCCAACTCGGCGGCACCTACAACGTCGGCGCATGGCGCTTCGGCGCGAACGCCACGCGCTACGGCGAGTTCACCGTGCTGTTCGGCAACAATCCGGCCGATACCTCGCGCGACAAGACCTTCGACCCGCAGTGGACGCTGGACCTGTCCGGCAGCTATGCGCTGGGCAACTGGGACTTCACGCTCGGCGCCGACAACGTGCTGAACGAGTATCCCGACGAAGTGCTGTTCGCCAACTCGACCAACGGCCAGCTGCCCTACAGCGCAAGTTCGCCGAACGGTTTCAACGGCGCGTACGTCTACGGGCGCATCGGCTACAAGTGGTGATCGCGTTTCGATGACGATGCGGCGCCGGGCCTGTCCCGGCGTCGCGGTCAGGCAAGGCGTCCGCTTCGCGCAGGGAACATCCGCGAAGCGAGCGGTTCGATGAGCCTGTCGGAAAAAGACCATGGAAACAGGACTCCGACGCGCGCCGGAGCCCCCGCCGCCGGACGCAACGTCACGGCGCGATAACTGAGCGCCCTGCAGGCATCCGCGTATATTGCCCTGCATGCCGCATCACACTTCACTCATCGCGATTCTCTGCGTCGGCTTCGTGCTGGCCTTCGTGTTCGGCCTGCTGGCGCAACGCCTGCGCCTGTCGCCCAGTCGGTTATCTGCTCGCCGGCTTGCTGGTCGGCCCGCACACGCCCGGCTTTGTCGGCGATCAGACCCTGGCGCCGCAGCTCGCCGAAATCGGGGTGATCCTGCTGATGTTCGGCGTCGGCCTGCATTTCTCGATGCGCGACCTGATCGCCGTGCGCTACATCGCCGTGCCCGGCGCGATCGTGCAGATGGCCGTCGCCACAGCGATGGGCTGGTTTCTCGGCTGGCGCCTGGGCTGGCCGCATCCGCAGAGCATCATCTTCGGGCTATCGCTGTCGGTCGCCAGCACCGTGGTTCTGCTGCGCGCGCTGGAAAGCGGACGCATGCTCGACAGCGATCGCGGGCGGATCGCGATCGGCTGGCTGATCGTCGAGGATCTGGCGATGGTGCTGGCGCTGGTGCTGGTGCCCGCGCTCGCCGGCAGCACCGGCGAGGACAAGGGCGGCAGCGTCGGCATGGCGCTGCTCGCCACGCTAGCCAAGGTCGGCGGCTTCGTCGCGCTGATGTTGATCGTCGGCCGCCGCGTATTGCCCTGGGTGCTGGAGCGCGTGGCCGGCACCGGTTCGCGCGAGCTGTTCACGCTGTGCGTGCTGGCCTGCGCGATGGGCATCGCTTTCGGTGCGGCGGAACTGTTCGGCGTGTCGTTCGCGCTCGCCGCGTTCTTCGCCGGCATGCTGCTCAACGAATCGCCGCACGGCCACAAGGCGGCCGAAGACTCGCTGCCGCTGCGCGACGCGTTCGCAGTGCTGTTCTTCGTCTCGGTCGGCATGCTGTTCGACCCGATGATCCTGCTCGAACATCCGCTGGAGGTGCTGGAAACACTGGCGATCATCATGATCGGCAAATCGCTGGCGGCCTGGGCGGTGGTGCGGATGCTGGGCAAGTCCAACGAAATCGCGCTGACCATCGCCGCCAGTCTGGCGCAGAACGGCTGACCGGCCATTTTCGGATGCAGCATGCGACGCATGGCGATGCTCTCTAGCCGCCGCCTTTCAGCTGTCCGACCGCTTCCAATGATGCGATGCGGCGTTGCTCCATCGCATCGAAATGTTGCGCGCGCAGTGTGGCGACGGCCTGCGCCCGCGCCGCAGCGGACAGCGTGCGATCCGCATCGATACGCGAACGCGCGGACAGGTACGCATCGATCCGCGCATCCCATCGGGCGCGCGACGCATCCAGCTCGGCCAGGCGCTGCGCCGCCTCCTTGCCCCACAGCGCTTCGCGTTCGGCGGCGCGCTGCTGCGGCGTCGATCGCTGCCGCTCGAATTCACGCTCCTGGTCGGCCACGATGCTGGCCGTATCGGCTTCGACCCTGGTCGAAAGACCTTCAGCGAGATCCAGGTCGGCCAGCAGTTCCGATTTCTGGACTGCGCTCAAGCCGTCGTCGGCGGCGATCGCCATACGTTTGAGTGTGTGCGCCGCGAGCGCTTCTTCTTCCGCGAAGAATGCCGTGGCCATCGCTTCGCCGAGCGCCTGCCTGCGCAGCGCAGCGACCTTCGTGAGCCGGTCCTTCGGATCGCTCGACTGCCCGATTTTGGAATCGGCAAGCCGCTGCAGGTAGCTGGCGTAGCGATCGAAATACGTCAGCACGGTGTGCGCATGTCGCGTTCCGTAGCGGGCCAGCAGATGCGCCGAGAGGAGTTCCCGGATCTGCGGCAGGTCGCGCTCACCGATCAGGCTCAGGTGGTAATCGAACAGGCGCCGCAGCTTCATATCCAGCACGACATCGTCGTTCGCATCCAGCGTCACGCCACCATCGACCGCAGTGTCGCGCAGCGAACTGCTGTCCAGCGAAAACCCGGAGGGAGCGCTCTGCGCTATGCCGGGCGAATCGGCCGGCGGGCGCGTCGAGGACGTCGCTTCGCTTCGCGCGCCTTCGGCCCCTGCGTCGGATCCGGAACGTTCGCTCGCCCGCCATGCCTGGATCGATGCTGCGATGCCGAGCACCGCAGCACCGATCCACAACGCACGCGCCTTGTTCACAGGCCCAGTGTTTTCAGGCGGTTCGCCTGCGCCCGCAGTACGCTGGACGGGCTGGAAGAGAACAGACCGCGCAGACCGAGGAACTGGTTCACCTCATCGCCATGATTCCAGCCATAGTCGTCGCGCAGCACCGTACCCCAGCGGGACGAACAGCGCCCGACAAGACCATCGTTCTGCTGGAAGCCGAAGAACAAACTGCCTGCGCCGAGCACCGGATCGCTGATATCGAGGATATTCGTCAGCACCGAAGTGCCGCCCAGCGAGTAATAGCGGACACCATTGACAGACTCGGCGCCGCTACCGCAGGTCGTGGTCGGCTTGCCCTGCGGATGCAGGGTATTGAAGCGCGCCGAGCCGGCCGTGCTCAACGACGCCAATGCGCCCAGTGCGTTCTGCGGATCGCTGTTGCCCGACAGGGCGCCCAGAAAGGCGCTGAACGCATTGACGAACGAGGCCACAATCGGACTCAGCGGGGAGCCAGGCGTCAGCACCGCACTGACGGCATCGGCCACAGGTGTACCGGTGTTGGGCGAGCCCAATGTCGTGACCGACGCCACCAGATCCCGACGCACCGAGGCGACATAGCGCGCGGTCGGGCCACCATGACTGTGGCCGATCAGGTTGAACTTCTGCTGGCCGGTGACCGCACGCAGCCTGTCCAGATCGCGGATCAGCTGTTCGCCGCGCACTTCGGTGAAATTGCTGGCGGAGACGCTGGCGGTATAGACCCTGGCGCCGCCGGCCTTGAGTTCGTTGCCGATTCCGTACCAGTAATCGTAGACGCCCAGCACCGAGTCGAAACCGAACAGCCCGTGCACCAGCACGATCGGGTATTTGGTCTGGGTATACGTCGACTGCGCCTGCGCGCCGATCGAGCACAAACACAACATCAGGGCCGCAAGCGCGCTGCCTAACACACGGCGATAGGTATGACGATTCATCTGCTTCCTCCTTGAGATAGACATGGATCGATACACGCGATCACCGCTTCAATACGGTGCCGAATGGTGAGCGGATATTGGCACGATTCAGCAGCTTGTCATCTTGCATAGCAGCATTCGCACGGAATCGAGACGGGCGTCACTTCCTTTCAACGCCCAGGTTCTCAATACCTCCCGGCATCACCTCTCTTCGGCGTGATGCACGACCCGCAGGCAATACCAAACACCGTGAATTCCTGCTGCGCGGGCCCTATCCGAGTCCGGCCGGGGCGCATCGTCGAGCCGCTGAGGCCGGCTATCGGCCGGCTTCGATGGTGAACTTGCTGAAAGCCACGCCCAGCGACCAGCCTTCCCCCTTGCCCGCCAGCGACAGCGACACATCGCCGTTGGTCATCGCCTGCGCGGACGCGCTCTTGTCGGCGGACGCGTGCGCTTCGGCGGTGGCGTAGCTGCCGAGCACATCGCGGATATCGTTGACGTTGGCGAACTGGCCGGAACCATTGCGGATCTTGTATTTGCCGAAGGTCAAGCCGCCGCCCTTGGTCCGGATCCTCACCGACAAGGCTTGGCCGTTGTTGCAGCTGATGTTGCCGGTACCGGAGGCGGTCTTGTAGAACACCGACCAGCCGGTGAGGCTGTAGGTCATCTTGCAGGTGAGGTCGCCGGCCATCGCCGATGGGGCCGCAGCCAGCGCGAGGCACAGCGCCAAACCGCGGAACAGGGTCTTGCGGGACATCTGTCGGCGTGTCGGATGCCTGCGCATCCCGTTCGTGCGAATCCCGGTCTTCATCATCATCGGTGCTCTCCTCATGCGTGCCTTGTGCGGGAGCCGGAACCGCATCGCGAACGTCCCGGCGGATCGGCTGCAAGCTTGCTCCGCAAAACATGAACCGTCACGCAAGCCACGGGGCACGCAGGATCACCGCTAGAATCGTGCGCTGTGCATCATGCCCCGCCAAGGAACGAACCATGTCAGGAACCTCCATCGACAGCCCCGACGACGCGCCCGCGCAGACCGGCCTGCCGCCGCAACTGACCGCGATGGAAGCGCGCATCCTCGGCAGCCTGGTCGAAAAGGCCGCGACCACGCCCGATGTCTACCCGCTCACGCTCAACAATGTCGTCCTGGCCTGCAACCAGAAGACCGCGCGCGAGCCGACGATGAACCTCAACGCCGGCGATGTCGGGCATGCGCTGCGGCAACTGGAAGTCCGCGGCCTGGTCAAATCCGAGTACGGCGCGCGCAGCGAGCGTTATCTGCACCGCATCGAACGGGTGCTGGACCTCACCCCGGCCCAGACCTGTCTGCTGTCGCTGCTGTTCCTGCGCGGCCCGCAGACCCTGCACGAACTGCTGGCGCGCAGCGAGCGCCAGCACCGTTTCGCCGATATCAACGACGTGCGCCACACGCTGGTGCGACTGTCCGAACGCGAACCGTCGATGGTCCGCCGGCTGCCGCGCGGCAGCGGCCAGCGCGAGGACCGCTACGCCCACCTGTTCTGCGGCGAACCGGCGATGCCCGAACGCAGCGCCGAAACGGCGTCCCGCACTCACGACAATGACGCGGCAGATGCGCTGCTGGCGCGACTCGAAGCGCTGGAAGCACGGGTCGCCGCGCTGGAAAATACCGCGAGCGGAACGCCGGACTGAAATCCCGATAACGTGCCGACGCCGCGAAAGCGGCGCCGGCACGAGCGATCACGTTTTCGCGAATACCAGCTTTCCGCCGTCGGCATCCACGCCGACCGTATCGCCGTTGGCGTATTCGCCGCTCAGGATCCGCTGCGCCAGCGGGTTTTCGAGCAATTGCTGTACCGCACGCTTCAGCGGACGCGCGCCGTACACCGGATCGAAGCCGACGTTACCGAGCAGATCGAAGGCCTTGTCCGACAGCGCGATGCGGATGCCGCGCTCGGCGAGACGCTTTTCGAGCCCGCGCAGCTGGATCTTGGCGATGTCGCGGATCTGCACCTTGTCCAGTGGATGGAAGACGACGATATCGTCGAGGCGATTGATGAACTCGGGGCGAAAGTGCGCCTGCACCACGCCCATCACCGCGGCCTTCATCTTGGTGTAGCTCTCGGCGCTGTCGTCGTCGCTCCCGCTGTCGATAAACGTGTCCTGGATCATCTGCGAGCCGAGATTGGACGTCATCACGATCACCGCGTTGCGGAAGTCCACGGTGCGGCCCTGGCCGTCGGTGAGGCGACCGTCGTCGAGCACCTGCAGCAGGATGTTGAACACGTCCGGATGCGCTTTCTCCACCTCGTCGAGCAGGATCACGCTGTACGGGCGGCGACGCACGGCCTCGGTCAGATAGCCGCCCTCCTCGTAGCCGACATAACCAGGAGGCGCACCGACCAGACGGCTCACCGCGTGCTTCTCCATGAACTCGCTCATGTCGATGCGCACCATCGCGTCGTTCGAGTCGAACAGGAATTCCGCCAGCGCCTTGCACAGCTCGGTCTTGCCCACGCCGGTCGGACCGAGAAACAGGAACGAGCCGCTGGGACGATCCGGATCGCTCAGGCCCGCGCGCGTGCGGCGCACCGCATCGGAAACGACCTTGATCGCCTCGGCCTGACCGACCACGCGCGCGCCCAGCAACTGTTCCATCTTCAGCAGCTTGTCGCGCTCGCCTTCCAGCATCTTGCTGACCGGAATGCCGGTCCAGCGCGATACGACTTCGGCGATCTCTTCTTCCGTCACCTTGTCCTGCAGCAGCGTGAAGCCCTGGGTTTCGGCTTCCTGCGCGGCTTTCAGCTGTTTTTCGAGTTCGGGCATGCTGCCGTACTGGATCTCGCTCATCTTCGCGAAATCCTGCTTGCGCTGCGCCGATTCGAGTTCGAGCTTCGCGGCTTCGATCTGTTCCTTGAGCCGGGTCGTGCCCTGCACCACCGCTTTCTCGGCCTTCCAGATTTCCTCCAGATCGTTGAACGCACGTTCGAGCGTGGCGATTTCCGCTTCCAGATCGGCCAAGCGCTGCTTGGACGCGTCGTCCTTCTCTTTCTTCAGCGCCTCGCGCTGGATCTTGAGCTGGATCAGTCGGCGCTCCTTGCGGTCGAGTTCTTCCGGCTTGCTGTCGATTTCCATGCGGATGCGCGA
>JBKJTC010000273.1:0-4984 GCA_046590925.1 Lysobacteraceae bacterium
GTGGCCGGCTGCGTCGAGCGCAATAAAGAAACCGGCGATGAGGTTCCGCTCGACATCGCGCCGCTGTTCGAAACCATCGACGATCTGCGCGCTGCGCCCGAGATCATGCGCGCGCTGTTCGACGATCCGGTCTATCGCCGCCACTTGCAGTCGCGCGGCGGCCGGCAGACGGTGATGCTGGGCTATTCCGACAGCGCGAAGGACGGCGGCATCCTCGCCTCGCGCTGGGCGCTGCAGCGCACCCAGGCCGAACTGCTGCAACTCTCGCAGCAGGCCGGCGTGCGCATCGTCTTCTTCCACGGCCGCGGCGGCTCGGTCAGCCGCGGCGGCGGCAAGACCGAGCGCGCGATCATCGCCGCGCCGCGCGGCACCGTCGACGGCGTGCTGCGCGTGACCGAACAGGGCGAAGTGATCCACCGCAAATACGGCATCCGCGCGCTGGCGCTGCGCAACCTGGAACAGGCCACCGCCGCCGTGCTGCGCGCGAGCCTGCGCCCGCGCCCGCCGGAGCCGCGCGAACCGCGCTGGCGCGAACTCGCGACCGAACTCGCGCAGACCTCGCGCGGGCATTACCGCGCACTGGTGCATGAGCATGCTGATTTTCCGGCCTATTTCCGCACTGCGACGCCGATCGACGTGATCGAACGCCTGCGCCTGGGCTCGCGACCGTCGAAACGCCGCGAGGGCGGCATCGACGCACTGCGCGCGATCCCGTGGGTGTTCGCGTGGTCGCAGAACCGCTCCGGCCTGACCGGCTGGTACGGCGTCGGCACCGCGCTCGCCCACGGCATCGCCACCCACGGACACGACACCATCGCCGCGATGGCGCACGACTGGCCGTTCTTCGCCGCGATGCTGGACGACATCGAAATGCTGATGGCGAAATCGGATCTCGCGATCTTCGAGCGTTACTCGCGACTCGCCGGCCCGCTGCACGACGTGTTCTACGCCGGCATCTCCGCCGAGTTCGAGCGCACCGCCGACACCATTCTCGCGCTGCGCGGGCGCAGCCAGCTGCTGCAGGACGACTACCGTCTGCGGCTGTCGATCCGTCTGCGTAACCCATACGTCGATCCGATCAGCCTGCTGCAGGTGGAGCTGCTGCAGCGCTGGCGCGATACCGGCCGCGAGGACGATGCGCTGCTGCAGGCGCTGGTGGCGACGGTCAACGGCATCGCTGCGGGCATCCAGAACACCGGTTGACATCTCAGTGGGAGCGACGCAAGTCGCGACGCGGGCCGGCTGACCTGAACGCGCGGCTTTTGGCGTTGTGGCTTCCGTATCGATGACCGGGGCAGGAATCAACCCCGCACATCGGTATCGCGTCGGGGATATCGGGGATGTTGGCGGGAGACGCAACGCGCGTCGCCTGCGGGCAAGGTATCTGCCGCCGCGCACGACAACCTCTCATTGGAATCTTCAGAATGAAATATGGAACCCAGACCAGGCTCGCCTTGGCCTGCGCTTTATTGCTCGGCGCCGCTGGCGCCGCCCACTCCGCCACCCTGGTCACCGACTGGAACGACCAGGCGCTCCAGGCCGTGCGCGCCACCCGCATGGCGCCGCCGATCTTCGCGCGCGCCAATGCCATCGTGAACACCGCCATGTACGACGCCTGGGCGGCGTACGACAGCAAGGCCAACGGCACGCAGCTCGGCGGCGAACTGCGTCGACCGGCCGCCGAGCGCACCGACGCCAATCGCCGCAAGGCGATGAGCTTCGCCGCCTACCGCACGCTGGTCGAACTCTTCCCGACCCGCACGGCGCAGTTCGCCGCCGAGATGGCGCGCCTGGGCTACGACCCCGCCGACACCAGCGGCGATCTCGCCACACCGCAGGGCGTGGGCAACGTCGCCGCCGCAGCGCTGATCCAGTTCCGCCGCAACGACGGTTCCAACCAGCTCGGCAATCTCAACGGTGGCGCCGCCTACAGCGATTACACCGGCTACGTGCCGGTGAATTCGCCGACCCAGATCATCGACCCCACCCTCTGGCAGCCGCTGTCTGTGCCCAACGGCAGCGGCGGTTTCAATACCCAGAGCTTCCTGGTGCCGCATTGGGGCAACGTCAAAGGCTTCGGCCTGGCGCGCTACGACCAGTTCACGATCGCACCGCCCGCGGCGCTGGGCAGCTTCGAGTTCTGGCGTCAGTCGGTGGAAGTGCTGACCTACAGCGCCACGCTGACCGACCGCACCAAGACCATCGCCGAATGGTGGGCCGACGGCCCGGGTTCTGAAACCCCACCGGGCACCTGGATGCTGTTCGCCAAGCAGGTCTCGGATCGCAAGCAGCACACGCTGGGCCAGGACGTGCGCATGCACTTCGCGCTGAGCAATGCGATGTTCGATGCCGGCATCGCGGTGTGGGGTTACAAGCGCCAGTACGACTATGCCCGCCCCGTCACCACCATCCATTACCTGTTCAACAACCGGCCGATCGTGGCATGGGGCGGCGAGGGTCAGGGCACGAAAGTGATCCTCGGCCAACACTGGCGCCCGTATCAGGTCGCGACCTTCATCACGCCGCCGTTCTCCGAACACGTCTCCGGCCACAGCACCTTCAGTTCGTCCGCGGCCGAAGCGCTGAAACTGTTCACCGGCAGCGACGGCTTCCCGAACTCCGCTACGGTCCCGGCCGGTTTCTCGGCGGTCGAACCCGGCGTGGTGCCGGCGCAGCCCGTCACGCTGTCGTGGCCGACGTTCTCGGCGGCGGCCGATGAAGCCGGCATCTCGCGCCTGTACGGCGGCATCCACTTCCGCAACGGCGATCTGGAAGGCCGCAAACTGGGTCGCAAGGTCGGCGCCCAGGCGTATGCGTTGAGCCGCGCGTACATCAACGGCACCGCGGGCAACTGATCCACCCGTCCGGGCCTTGGCTTCGCCGGGGCCCGGATTCGATACGAGCCACGAAAAAGTCGCAGAGATGCGGCTTTTTTCGTGTCGGCAATGCGATGCGCGTAACGGCATCATGCCAGTGTTGCCACCATTCGAGGCGGCATACGTCGGATCAGTAGTTGGACATCCCCAACACAATGGCCGGATCACTGATCAGCATGCTCAGCGCACCGCTGACGATTTATGGCCTCATTCCAAAGGCGGAGTTGCTTCCATCCAGCCGTTTTTGCTGTCAGTAACATCGAAACTACCGTCGGAGTTACTTGTGACAACACATCTGTTTTGGCAGGTAACTGTCCAACCTTCGAGATAAATCGTTTCTTGAGCTAAACAATTAGCTGCATATAGCAAGGTGGATAAGGTCAAAAATCCAAGAAGCGTCTTATGCACTTTCATAAATCCTCCATGAGTAACATTGGTAGCCTGTAAATCAGACTCTCCGAGCTTACAACACTTTAATAAAAAACCTGCACTCGTTGGACAGCACCGTAGCCCGGTTCTCGCTACAGGCGAAAGCCGGGATGCTTGCAGGCAAACATCCCACACAAGCATCGCGCCTTCCGGCGCTCCTACAAGTGCGGCAGGTTGGCGGGCTGGACATCGCAGCGTCGTGCCATATACTCCCCCCCACTACCAGACGCGACCCCCATGCCCCACTCCCCCGCAGAGAAAAAGAAGGCACTGACCCGCCTGCGCCGCATCCGCGGGCAGGCGGATGCGCTGGAGCGTGCGCTGGAGGCCGGCAGCGACTGCGGGGCGGTGCTGCAGCAGCTTGCGGCGATCCGCGGGGCGGTGAACGGGTTGATGGCGGAGGTGCTGGAAAGCCATCTGCGCGAGACCTTCGGCGATGTCGCCGCCAAGGATGCCGCGAAGCGCAGCGCGCAGGACGAGAGCGTGCAGCAGGCGATCGCGCTGGTGCGTTCGTATCTCAAATAGCGTGTGTTGTCCCACTTACTTTTTCGGAGTATCTCCATGAAATCACGCGCCGCCGTCGCTTTCGGTCCCGGTCAACCGCTTCGGATCGTCGAGATCGATGTCGCGCCGCCGCGCGCGGGCGAGGTGCTGGTGAAGATCAGCCACACCGGCGTTTGCCACACCGATGCGTTCACGCTCAGCGGCGACGATCCGGAAGGCATCTTTCCGTCGGTGCTTGGCCATGAAGGCGCGGGCGTGGTGGTGGAAGTGGGCGAAGGCGTGACGTCATTGCAGCCGGGCGATCACGTGATTCCGCTGTACACCGCCGAATGCCGCGAGTGCAAATTCTGCAAATCCGGCAAGACCAATCTGTGCCAGAAAGTGCGCGCGACGCAGGGCAAGGGGCTGATGCCGGACGGCACGTCGCGGTTCTCGTACAACGGCGAGCCGATCTTCCACTACATGGGCTGCAGCACCTTCAGCGAATACACGGTCGTGAACGAGATCTCGCTGGCGAAGATCAATCCCGACGCCGATCACGAGAAAGTGTGTCTGCTCGGCTGCGGCGTCACCACCGGCCTGGGCGCGGTGCACAACACCGCGAAAGTGAAGGAAGGCGACAACGTCGCGGTGTTCGGCCTCGGCGGCATCGGGCTGGCGGTGATCCAGGGCGCGCGCCAGGCGAAGGCCGGCCGCATCATCGGCATCGACACCAACCCGGGCAAATTCGAACTCGCGAAACAGATGGGTGCGACCGAATGCGTGAATCCGAAGGATCACGACAAGCCCATCCAGGACGTGATCGTGGAAATGACCGACGGCGGCGTGGAATTCAGCTTCGAATGCATCGGCAACGTACACGTGATGCGCGCGGCGCTGGAGTGCTGTCACAAGGGCTGGGGCGAGAGCGTGATCATCGGCGTGGCCGGCGCGGGACAGGAGATCAGCACCCGTCCGTTCCAACTGGTGACTGGCCGGGTCTGGCGTGGTTCCGCGTTCGGTGGTGTCAAGGGCAGAACGCAGTTGCCGGGGATGGTGGAGCAGGCGATGCGCGGCGAAATCGATCTGGATCCGTTCGTGACCCACACCCTGCCGCTGGAACGGATCAACGAAGCCTTCGATCTCATGCACGAAGGCAAATCGATCCGCACCGTCATTCACTACTGACCGGACGC
>JBKJTC010000277.1:0-4631 GCA_046590925.1 Lysobacteraceae bacterium
CAGATCCGCTGCGGCGGCCCGGTGACGGTCACGGATGCCGAAGTCACCCGGTTCTTCATGACCATTCCGGAAGCCTGCCAGTTGATCCTGCAGGCCTCGGCGATCGGTTCGCAGCAAGCGATCTACACCCTCGACATGGGCGAGCCGGTCTCGATCCGCCTGCTCGCCGAGCAGATGATCCGCCTCGCCGGCAAGCAACCGGGGCGCGATATCGCCATCGTCTATACCGGCCTGCGCGCGGGCGAGAAACTGCACGAAACCTTGTTCCATGCCGACGAACGCTATCGCCCCACTTCGCACCCGAAGATCCTGCAGGCGGCGCCGCGACAGGTCTCGACCGAAGCCCTCGCCGCCGCCTTGGCGCGCATGCGCGAGGCCAGCGCACGCTACGATCTGGAAGCGTTGGCCGCGATGCTGCGCGAAGCCGTGCCCGAATTCGTGCCGACGAAGGCCGTCGGCGATTCCCATGCGCATGCGGCGACGGTGGTAGCATTTCCCGCCCGCAACGCGCGAAGGACCTGACGGTCCGGCCGATTCGATCATCGTCCGTTGCCGGGTCGATTCGATGTCTCCAACCAGCACCGGTGCTTGACTGCAGGATTCTTTCGTGCCCTGCGGCACACCCCGCATCCCGAGAGGTTGACCAGTTTCGATGACCCGCATCCGCAAAGCGGTTTTCCCCGTCGCCGGCCTCGGCACCCGATTCCTGCCGGCCACCAAGACGGTGCCCAAGGAGATGTTGCCGATCGTCGACAAGCCGCTGATCCAGTACGCGGTGGACGAAGCGATCGAAGCGGGCTGCGATACCCTGGTGTTCGTCACCAATCGTTACAAGCATGCGGTGGCGGATTATTTCGACAAGGCCTACGAGCTGGAGCAGAAGCTGGAGAAATCCGGCAAGTATGAACAGCTCGATCTGGTGCGCAATATCCTGCCGCCGCACGTCCGCGCGGTGTTCGTGACCCAGGCGGAGGCACTGGGCCTCGGTCATGCGGTGCTGTGCGCGAAGGCGATCATCGGCGACGAGCCGTTCGCGGTGCTGTTGCCGGACGATCTGATCTGGAATCGTCAATCTGGAGCCGGTGGCCCCGGGGCGCTCAAGCAGATGGCGGATGCGGCCGAGGCCACCGGCAACAGCATCATCGCGGTGCAGGACGTGCCCCACGAACAGACCGGCAGCTATGGCATCGTCGATACCGATCCGTTCGTCGGGCGTAGCGCGCGGATCCACGGCATCGTCGAGAAACCCAGGCCGGACGTGGCGCCGAGCAATCTGGCGGTGGTCGGGCGCTACGTACTGGACGGCAGCATCTTCGACATTCTGGAGCGCACCACGCCGGGCGCAGGCGGCGAGATCCAGCTCACCGACGCCATCGCGACGCTGCTCGCGCACAAGCCGGTCCATGCCTATCGTTTCCAGGGCACCCGTTTCGACTGCGGCACCCATCTGGGCCTGATCGAAGCCACCATTCGCTATGCGCTGGACCACGAGAAACTCAGCGACGCCGCGCGCGGCATGATGCAGAACGCGCTCAACGAACTCGGTGTGATCGATCTCGATTGATCTGCCCCCGCGGCGGCGCGAAAGCGTGAGCGGACGCTCGTTTCCGCATGACGAAAAAGCATGTCGCGCTGCGGCAATGCACGTCTCTGGTCGCTGATCGGGCGCCGGTCGGCTCGCGCAGGTCGCCGAAACAATTGATTGCACAGCGAAAACGAAGTCGCTCTCATCTTCCTTGTGCGGGCCGTCGGCCTGGACAAGGGCTTGGCGGCGAACGTTGCCCGTAGCGATTGCGCCGGTCGAGGGCTATTCTCCCGGCTCGACTCCGTTTGAGCGGAGTCAGGAACTCATCAGCCTGGATGCTGCGTTCGATCGTTCGCAACGACTGGGGGAGAGGGAATGGGGGAAACGATGACGCCTGGCGCAGCCGGGCGGCAGCACGCGGCGGCGCAGTGGTGGAGCTGGCCACTTGCGACATCGGTGATCGTCGCTACCTGGTTGATCGCCTACGCTGCGGCGGTGATGCTGGAGTACGCATCCTTCACCAGTCTCTGGTTTCCGCCGACCGCGGTCAGTTACGCGGCCTTCGCGGTGTTCCGGCGCGGCGCGTGGCCGGGCCTGATGCTGGCCAATCTGATCGGTGCGCAGCTGACGTTCGAGCAGGCCGGGGTTGGGGTGGGGCCTCTGCATATCCTGCTGTACGGCAGTCTTTTCGCGCTGACGCACTGCGCGGCGTACTGGTTCGCAGCGGCGGTCACGCTGCAGTCGATTCCCCGCGCCGCGCCGCCTTCTCTGGCGCGCACCGTCGGCGTGTTCATTCTTGGCGGCATCGCTGCCGCGTTGATGGCTTCCGTATCCGGCGTATGGGTTTCGACGATGGCAGGCCTTGCGCCGAAGAGCGACAGCGCATCGATGATCCTGCCGTGGCTGATCGGCGATATCGCCGGACTGCTGGCATTGGGCCCGCTGCTGTTGCTGGTCTTCCGCAAACTGGCGTCGCGATTGCGGGTTCCGATCCCCCACCGGCTGCATGCCTTCGACGACCTGCCGCGCCCGCCGCGCAATGCCCGCGTGTTCGCGCTGAAACTGCTGCTGGTGCTGGGCGCCGCGGGCCTGTCGATGCTGGCCGTCGCCAGCACGCCGGGCAACGAACCCCTTCTGTTCGTCGTGTACGCCGCGATCATGCTGCAACTGTGGATCGTCCACACCCAGGGCGCAGTCGAATCGCTGGTATCGATCGCGTTGTTCAATCTCACAATCGTAGTGATGGTGTTCGGACTGAGGCTTGGAGAGCACGCGCTGACCCTGCAGTTCGCGATGATCACTTTGGCCGTGGGCAGCTATTACGGGCTGGCGGTGCCGATGCTGCATGCCGACAACGTCCAATTGCGCCGGCTGCTGATCCACGATGCGCTGACCGGCGCCTACAATCGGCATTTCTTCCTCGAACTGTCGCAGCAGGCGATCCGCCAATCGCGGATGCGCGAGCAGCCGGCATCGATGCTGATGCTCGATCTGGATAATCTGAAGCACATCAACGATCGCTACGGCCATGCTGCGGGCGACCGGGCGCTGTCGCAGATCGCTCACGCCTGTCGCGGCGCACTGAGCGCGAACGATGTGCTGGGACGATTGGGCGGCGACGAGTTCGGCGTGCTGCTGCCCGGGCTGGACCACGCCCAGGCTGCGCAGGTGGCGCAGCGTCTGATGGCCGCGGTGCGGGCCTCGGTCTATCCCTTCACCGGGGATATCTGTCCCAGCATGAGCATCGGCATCGCCACCACCCAGAGCGATACCGACGATTACGACAGCCTGTGGCTGCGCGCGGATTGCGCGCTGTACGTGGCGAAGCGCGGCGGCAGGGACCGGATCGCGCAGGAAGAAGTACCCGGATCGGCCGAGACAATATGAACACGTAATGCGTAACCCGTAGAGCGGAGCAAAGCTCCGCTACTCCAGTTGCCGTAGAGCGGAGCAAAGCTCCGCTACCCCAGTTGCCGTAGAGCGGAGCAAAGCTCCGCTTGCCCATTACCGTAAGGCAGAGCAGCGGAGCTTTGCTCCGCTCTACGGATATCTGCGACTTCCGGCAGGCGCTTACAGTGCTTCGAAAATGCCTGCCGCGCCCATGCCGGTGCCGATGCACATCGTCACCATGCCGTACTTCTGCTGGCGGCGACGCATGCCGTGGACGAGGGTCGCGGCGCGGATCGCGCCGGTCGCGCCCAGCGGGTGGCCCAGCGCGATCGCGCCGCCCAGCGGGTTGACCTTCGACGGATCGATGCCGCAGGTGCGAATCACCGCCAGCGCCTGCGCGGCGAAGGCTTCGTTGAGTTCGATCCAGTCGATCTGGTCCTGGCTCAAGCCGGCCTGCTTCAGCGCCTTCGGGATCGCGGCGATCGGGCCGATACCCATCACTTCGGGACGCACGCCGGCCACCGAATAGCTGACGAAGCGGGCGAGCGGGGTCAGGCCGTAATCCTTGATCGCCTGTTCCGAGGCCAGCAGTAATGCGCCGGCGCCGTCGCTCATCTGCGAGCTGTTGCCCGCGGTCACGGTGCCGCCGAACTGGCCGTTGCGGAACACCGGCTTCAGCTTGGTCAGGCCTTCGATGGACGAATCCGGGCGCGGGCCTTCGTCGTTCTCGATCAACGCCTTCTTCAGGCGTACGGCATGGCCGGCGAGATCGGGAATGCGCGAGACCACTTCGTACGGCGAGATTTCGCTGCGAAACTCGCCGGACTGGATCGCGGCCATGGCTTTCTGGTGCGAGGCGAGGGCGAACGCGTCCTGGTCGTCGCGCGTGATCTTCCACTCCTCGGCGACCTTCTCGGCGGTGATGCCCATGCCGTAGGCGATGGCCACGTGGTCGTCGCGGAATACCGACGGCGCCAGCGCCACCTTGTTGCCCATCATCGGCACCATCGACATCGACTCGGTGCCACCCGCCAGCATGAGGTCGGCATTGCCAAGCCGGATCTGGTCCGCGGCCAACGCAACCGCCTGAAGGCCCGACGAACAGAAGCGATTGATGGTCTGCGCGGCCACCGTGTCCGGCAGGCCCGCCAACAGCACGCCGATGCGCGCCACGTTCATGCCTTGCTCGCCCTCTGGCATGGCGCAGCCGATGATG
>JBKJTC010000022.1:0-4643 GCA_046590925.1 Lysobacteraceae bacterium
GAAGACGGTCGGCGCCGAACTGGCCGAACAGGTGCGCGACGCGACCCTGCGCATCTACCGCTACGCCGCCGCCTACGCCGCCGAACGCGGGATCCTGCTGGCCGACACCAAGTTCGAGTTCGGCACCGACGCCGACGGACGCCTGTACGTGATGGACGAAATGCTGACCCCGGATTCATCGCGCTACTGGCCCGCCGACGAATACCAGGTGGGCATCAGCCCGCCCAGCTACGACAAGCAGTTCGTCCGCGACCATCTGGAAACATTGGATTGGGACAAGACCGCGCCGGGGCCGACGTTGCCGGCGGAAGTGATCGACCGTACGCGCGCCAAATACGCGGAAGCGCTGCGGCGGTTGGCGGGAATTTCGGTGGATTGATGTCGCATTTCGACGCACTACCGAGTGTCATACGCATGAAGATGCTCGCTATCGCACTGTCATTGACCTGGATGATGTGCCTCACCGCGTGTTCGAAACCCGAAGCACCCGAAACCGCGATGCCTTCCCCGCCTCCCTTCTCCATCGACCCCATCGACACCTCGTTTCTGACCGCAGGCTTCAAGCAGTGCAGCGCAAAGCCGGCCGCCGGCGCGACGTTATCGGAAGCGGAGCTCTGCTGGGTCCGCACCCTCGCCGTGCGTTGCAACATGGGCGACGACTGCATCGTGTCATGCCTGTCGACAGGACTTTCCGCGACGATCGGCGGTGGTTGCGCGCATCTGTGTTTACAACCTCCGGGCAAGCTCACGGATTGGCGGCCTCCCGCGAACCTGAAAGCCTGCGACGCATTCGGCGAAGTCAACGGTTTCTGAGCCGGGCGCTACGCCCGCCACCTTTATTCGAGACGCCACGATGAATATCAGCGCAGACCAAATCACCGACCGCCCCATCGACCGCTGGTTCGCCAGTTACTCGGCCGATCACGTCGACGACACCAATCAGAAAATCCACTACGTCGCGGTGCCGCTGATCCTGTGGACGGTGACCGCGCTGCTGTGGTGCGTGCCGGTGCCGGGCACCTGGTTCGGCATCGGCTTCTGGGCGGCCATCGCGGCCTTCGGCGCGTGGATGTTCTATTACCGTGCTTCGCGCGCGATCGGTCTGGGTATGCTCGCGGTGTTCATCGCGCTGCTGTGGCTCAACCGCTGGCTGCACGCGGCCATCGGCACCACGCAGATGCTGCAGCTTGCGGTGGCGGTGTTCGTGCTGGCGTGGATCGCGCAGTTCGTCGGCCACAAGATCGAGGGCAAGAAGCCGAGTTTCCTCACCGATCTGGTGTATCTGCTGATCGGCCCGGCGTGGATCCTGAGCAAGGTCTATCGCAAGTTCGGCCTGAAATACTGATGGGCGCGCTGCACCGGCGGCGCAGTCCGAACACCGCCGATGCCTGAGCACCACTTCGGGCGTCGCGACTTTGCGCTGGCGCTGCTGATCTGTCTCGTCTGGGCCGGCAACTTCCTGACCTCGGCGTTCGCGCTGCGCGAAGTGCCGCCGTTCCTGTTCAGCGCGCTGCGCATGGGCCTGCTCGCTTTGCTGCTGTGCATGTTCGTGAAAGCGCCGCCGCGCGCGCAGTGGCCGCGGCTGGTCGCAGTGGCGCTGCTCAATGGCGCGCTGCATTTCGGCACCAGCCTGTGGGCGCTGCGCATGGCCGGCGATCTGTCGTCGCCGGCCATCGTGATGCAGAGCTACATCCCGATGTCGGTGCTGCTGGCGTGGTGGCTGCTGGGCGAGCGCTTCGCGTGGCGCACCGGCTCGGCGATCGCATTGAGTTTCGCCGGCGTGCTGGTGCTGGGCTTCGATCCGCTGGTGCTGGATCACCCGGCGTCGCTGGCGATGATGCTGTTCTCCGCGTTGCTGATCGCGCTGGGCACGGTCTTCATGCGCGGACTCAGCGGCATCGATGCGCTGAACATGCAGGCGTGGACGGCGTTGATCGGCCTGCTGCCGCTGCTCGCGATCAGCGCGGTGATCGAACCCGGCGGCTTCGCTTCGCTGCGCACCGCGAGCTGGACCGTGTGGGGCGCCGTCGTCTACTCCGCGGTGTTCGCGTCGCTGATCGGCCACAGCGTGTTCTACACGCTGGTGCAGCGCCATCCGGTGGCCACGATCATGCCGTATCTGCTGCTGACGCCTGTATTCGCGGTGGGCCTGGGCGTGCTGATCTGGGGCGATCGCCCGGGGCCGCAGTTGTGGATCGGCGGCGCGATGGTGCTGGGCGGCGTGCTGATCATCGCGCTGCGCTCACGCGCGAAAGCCCTCTCGGCGCACTGAAGACACCCCCGACAACACACCAGCAGGGCGACGCCCAACGTCCGATCTTCGGCGGACAGGCCACTGTCCGGTCCCTGCGATGGCTTACGTGACTGGTGGAGTGGCTCACTCGGCCATGTTCGCCGCGCCGCCGTCCGGCGCCATCCCCCGGAGATCGCCATGCGTACGCTTCAAGGCAAGTGGTTCCGTTATTGCATGATCGCCGCCTGCGCGGCCGTAGTCGCGAATGGTTGCATGCTCGATCGCAGACCGATTCTTTCGCCGGGAACGGTCGTTCCCGGGCAATACTGCCCGGGCGACACGCTCGTCGCTTCCTACGATTTCCTCAGATTCGCCGGTGGCGTCTGCACGCCGCGCGCCGGTTCTCCGAGCGAATGCACCACCGCCGCGCCGACGGCGACGATGACCAGCACGCCGGCGCTGTTCCCGCCGACGACGCTGCAGAGCTATCGGAACAGCGTCAGCTTCACCGCCAGCGGCGATCGCGTGGACGTGGGTTTCGTCTACGGCGCGGGCTCGATCTTCATCCCGCCGTCGACGCTGCTGGTGAACGTGCGCGATCACACCGAATCGGCCACGCGCATCATCGGTACCGTGGAGACGACGCTACCGCACATGGGCAACTGCGCACGCGGCTTCGCGGTGCCGACCTACGCGCCGGTCCTGGTGCCGGGAACGTCTCCGGGCATCGGCCTGACGCAGGTCTGCAACCCGGCGACCAACACCGTTCCGGTCAATCTCACGCTCAGCACCGATGCGCCCGGCGAGAGCTTCTCGATGATGCTGGCGCGCGGAGAATGCCGCAGCACCAGCGCACCGGGCATACCGTCCTTCGCAGCGCGCGCGCGCATGATCGGCATCTCACCGGTGGGTTTGACGTGCGGGCCCGGCGGAGACGGCACCACCACGCCGCAACCGTCCGCGCCTCCGCTCACGACCCTGGTCGGGCAAGCCTGCCGCTGAGCGCATCGCGGACACGATGCGGTCGACACGATCGGCCGCATCCCTTCTTTCGCAGACTCCGGCCTGCTTCCTGTTCTGGAAACCGCATGCGCGCCTGTCGAAGCACGTTGTTCCGCTATTGCATGATCGCCATCTGCGCAAGCATCGTCGCCAATGCCTGCTCGATGGAACCGCGCCCGGTCCCGCCGGTCGGCCGCCTCGCGCCGCTGCAGTACTGCCCCGGCGACAACGTGCGCGCGAGTTTCGATTTCCTGGCCGGCGAGATCTGCAGCGCGCCCTCCGGCATGACCTGCGGAGATTTCGTGCCTACCGTGCGCATCACCAGCGCGCCGGAAGCGTTTCCTCCGGCGGCGCTGCGCGGCTACATCGACGGCGTCACCTTCACGCCGGCCACGGATCGCGTCGCCGTGACCTTCGATACCGATCGCGAGACCGTGCTGATCCCGACGGCGAGAGGATTCATCTCGCGACCCGGCCTTGCCCCTCACACCCTCACCGCCACGCGCATCGACGGCTCCATCGACACCGTGCTGACCCACGGCGGCGTGTGCGCGGGACGCGGCGCCGTGAATACGCCGGCAAGCGTGCCGGGCCTGCCGCGCGTTTCGCTGCACATGAATCTGGTCGAGCTGTGCAACATCAACAGCGTCGCGGTGGAAGTCACGTTCGCAGGCACGGGCAGCGACACCTTCCCGGTCGCGCTTGCGCCGGGTGAGTGCGTCGTTCCCGGCGGCCCGCTGCTGCCTCTCGGCGCCAATCGGGCGCGCTCGATCGAAATCCGTCCCCTGACGCCTGCATTGGGCACGATGTGCTCGCCGACAGGGCCCAATACGCCACCGCCGCCGCTGCTCACGCGAGTGAGCATGGCCTGCCGCTGATCCGATCCGTCGTTTCGATCCGACACCTGTACCTCCTCGCTCCGGAACCCAGCACATCCCGACAGCATTCCTCCGCAACACGCCCTCACCAATACGCCCTCACCAACACTCGCAACCCAGCACTCACACCCCAGGACACCCGCATGCAAATGCTTCAGAACAAGTGGATCCGTTACAGCATCATCGCTGCCTGCTCTGTCTCGGTCGCCACCGGATGCATCATCCAGCGCGGGGTATTGACGCGCGGCTTCGCCAATGTTTCGCCAGCCGCCTACTGCCCAGGCGACACGATCACCGCGTCCTACGACTTCCTTGAGGATCTGAGCTGTCCGACCGGGCTGGAAGCCACCTGCATGAGCTTCTCTCCAACGGTCGCGATCACCAGCGAACCCGTGCATTTTCCGGCGCAATCGCTCCGCGGCTATACGGGCAGCTTCAGCTTTCTCGCACCGGACGCGGACCGCTTCAACGTCTGGTTCAGACCGGATCGCAGCGAGGTGTTGATCCCCACCGCAGAAATCAGGGACGGC
>JBKJTC010000159.1:0-7342 GCA_046590925.1 Lysobacteraceae bacterium
AAACGACGCACACGCGTGGCTTCGATCTTCCCCAACAGCGCTTCATGCCTGCGACTGGTGTCGGCCCTGCTGGCCGAGTTCGACGAGGAGTGGATGACCGGAAAAATCTACCTGACACTCAAACCGTAAAACCCGTCATCCGTGCGGAACCGCCTTGCAGGGTTTTACAGAAAAGATGTTGCACAACCGCCGCCCACGTGCGCCGCCAATGCTTTATTGGAGCGCATGCGCACTCAGGCTGCAAACCGACATCTTCAAGATCAAGAGCTCCGGGTGCGGCCTGCGGCCTTACCCGGCTAATTGCTGATCCTTTGAATACGCAAGTTATTCGCCCAACCCCAAAAACCACCCCATCAGCCGCATTTCCTCGCCCAACCCCGCCCGAAAACCCGTATCCCGCGGCGCGCGGCCGTCGACGTAACCGAAGCTGGTGACCAGCACGCCATCGCTGGCGCTCAGGTTGGCCCAGCCGATCACGCGGTCGTGCCACAGCAGCGGGAGTGCGTAGTAGCCGAGTCTGCGCTTGGGCGCGGGGGTGTAGGCCTCGAAGCGATAGGTCCAGCCCCACAGCAGTTCGAAGCGGCGGCGGTCCCAGACCACCGGGTCGAACGGGGTGAGCAGACGTACGGCGTGATCGGGTTTCCAGCGTGTGGAGGCCGGGTTTTCATTGATGGGCCAGTACCAGTCGATGGCATCGACACGCGCATGGCCGAGGCGTTGCTTCGCGCGCGCCAGTGCGGCCGCGCGCTGCGGCGCCCACTGCGGCGCGGCGCCGCCCAGGTGCCTGACGAGTTGCGCCAGGGTGGATGCGGGCAGCGGCGCGTATTTGCCGACGACGATATCGATGAGCGCGTCCATGCGTGCGCTCGCCGTGTCCGCGTCGACCGGCGCGGCGTCGCTCGTTTCGCGCGTGGCGTACACGCGCGTGCCGCCGTCGCGGCGCGCCACGCGCAACAGGCCGCGGTAATGCATGGCATCGAGCAGCTGCGTGCTTGCGTTCGACGAGCCGCCGAACCAGTTGGTGGCTTTGCCGTGCGCGAAATGCGCGTCGACCTCGCGCGGATGCACGGCGCCGCGTTCGGCGATGAAATCAAGCACCGCGTGCGCCTGCTTCCAGCGCGTCGCTGTCCACGCCGCGCGCCGCGTGCGCGGGTGCATCAGGTGGTGATGCGCGCGCGGCAGGAAGCCGTAGTTGACGAAGAAGTCTTCTTCGAGCGGCAGTTTCGGATAGCGACGTTCGAGGTCGCCGGCGCGATAGCCGACGACGCGATGGCGCAGCGTCAGATCCTGCGCGCGCGCCGGGGCGCGGATCGGATCGGCCTGTACGAAGCCGAGCTTATCGATCGCACGCGCGAGCGTGGTCGGCCTGAACAGCGTGCGTGCCACGGCATGGCGGCGCAGGTGGTCGAGGGTGATGGGCATGGGGAATTGTGGCGCGGAACCGCGCGCAGTGTCCGTCTCGCCTGCCTCGCCAGGAACGCGTAGGGTGGGCCCCTGGCCCACCTGAAGTGCGGCAAGACCCGACGAGAGAGGATCCGCAATGCATACACGCCTGCTGTTATGTGGACTTGCGCTGTGGCCGTGCGTCGCGCTGGCCGGGGACGGGTTCGCGTGGCCGGAGGGCCGCGAAGCGGCGGTGAGTCTGGCTTACGACGATGCGCTGGACTCGCAGCTCGACCATGCGCTTCCGGCGCTGGACCGTCATCGGTTGAAGGCGAGTTTCTATCTGCAGTTGTCGCCCGCGCCAGTGTGGACGCGCATCGAGGATTGGCGCGCGGCGGCGCGCAATGGGCACGAGCTGGGCAATCACACCTTGTTCCATCAGTGCTCGGGCCGCGCGCCGGGGCGCGACTGGGTGACGCCGGCGCAGGATCTCGACGCGACCACGGTCGCGCAGATGGCGGCGCAGGTGGCGTTCGCGGACACGCTGCTCGAACAGATCGACGGTCGCGACGCTGGCCTCGAGGCGCGCAGCTTTACCGTGCCCTGCGGCGATCGCCGGGCCAGCGACGGCGATTACGTGGACGCCATCGCCGGTCGGTTCGTCGGCATCAAGGTGCAGGGCGACGCGGTGGTGGCGGACATGACCACGCTGGATCCCGCCGCGGTCCCCGTGCTGGCGCCCGAAGGCCTGAGCGGCCCGCAGTTGGTCGCGCTGGTGGAAGATGCCGGACGCAAGGGCACGATGGTGAACTTCACCTTCCACGGCATCGGAGGCGATTACCTGCAGACCTCGAACGAGGCGCACGACGCGCTGCTGGCCTGGCTGGATGCGCACCGTGACGAATACTGGACCGCGACATTCGGCGAGATCATGCGGTGGGTGCGGAAGCAGAAGCGATGAGCCATGCCGGCCGGCGCAAGAGAGTGTCTTGTTCACGCCTTTCGAAGAGAACCTGACCCCTTGGTTACGGTTTGATGGCATTTCTCCGACTGGCACCCATTCCATCATTGAAGCCGGGGTCGTTTGCCGGCCGCGTTGAAACTTGCGGCCCTGCGGGCAATACTTGTCATTCACTGCCGCAGCCAGCGGGTTCAGCGCTGGCGAAAGGTTTTCGCAAGCTCCAAAAAAAGGGACGAATCATGCTCGATACAAGGATCATTCTTTCAGGACTATGGGTGGCTACGATGCTGACCTATCTCTGGGGAGACGTGCTGCGCATCCTGGCCGGCCATGTAACGCCGGGAATGCTCAATGAGGAAGTGGCGGGAACTCAGACGATATGGCTGATTGTTGCCGCCATCATGCTGGTTCCGATCGTCATGGTGGTACTGAGTCTGACGCTGCAGTACTCCGCAGCCCGCTGGACGAACATCATCGTCGGCGTCGTCCTGATTCTCTTCAATCTCATGAGCCTGCCCTACAAGGGGGCCTACGATAATTTCCTGATCGTGGTCAGCTTTGTATTCAATGCCATGGTGGTCTGGTACGCATGGCGATGGGTCGATCGAGTGGCTTGACCAATAGAATTTCGATGCCGTTGCAATCGTGGATGCGCAGGGTGGGCTGCATCCCCACCATTGCAAGTCGTCCGCTGCTGTGAAAAGTGATCGAAGAAAACGCGTAGATACGATCATTTGCCGGTATCGATTCTTTGCGGTGGGCATGCAGCCCACCCTGCGGTCATTGGTGTGTCATTACATCGGCGTGCGGCCCAATGTTTCGCTTCGTTCGTGGCGGGCCAGGGCCCGCCCTACGTCAGCAGTCATCCGTAGGGCGGGCTCAAGCCCGCCTTACGAGTTGCGCTTACTCCAACGTACTTGCTGCACAGGAATGTCGACTCTGACGCCGGTTTCGTCAGTGGTGAGGAACGATGACCTCAGCTGTTCCTACGCCGACATTGCCACTGGAGTCGATCGCGCGATAGGTAATCGTATAGATCCTGCCAGGGCCTCTGCCGCTGCGCTCGGCGCGCAACAGGATCGCACCATCGGATCCGACGACAATATCCTCCGCAGTGTCGCCATCGCCCAAGCCATTGTCGGGTTCGCTGGAGGTGATGTCTTCCAGGGCGATCCTCGGCGCGGGGTCCACGTTGTCGGTCGCAGTCACCTGCACCTTGATCGGAATCAAGCGATGGTTCGGTGGCCACAGTTCGCCGGGCGAGACGGTTACCGAGACGACAGGGGGTTCGGTGTCACCATTATAGGCGTTGGCGAAAATCTCCTTGAGAATGTTCGCGTACTGCTGTGCGGTGCCGCCGGGCAGATAGACGTATGTACCGCCGGTTTCACCCGCAATTCGTTCGAAGACGACTCGTGCCGAAGGCGTGGTCGCCAGCGCACTCACTTCCGAATCGCCGTTATCGGAATTCGCGGTACTACGCGCTTCGGCCGCTGACGCGGCACAGTCCCCCGACAACAAGACATGTACGCGAACGCCTGCGGCGCGAGCCGATGCGATCAAGCCCGACACGTCGCCTCCGCGCGGCGATGCGTCAGTCACCAGTACGATTGCGCCTTCAGCCTCTTCGTCGAGTCTATTGAGCGCCAGACTCATCGCGCCGATGGCATCCTCGGGGCAGTCGCCACCGCCGCTGGCGAACAACGATTGCACCGCTGCGAGCGCCGCGCCGCCATCGGTAGTGCTCGCCAACCTCACCGTCGGTGCGTCTTTGAACGAGATCAGTTCGTAGTACACATCGCGCTGGAAATTGCTGGGCTCCTGCTGTTGGCTGATGAAGGCCGACAAGCCGGCTTTGGCGCCAGCGAGCTCGGTGCCCATTGAGCCCGTATCATCGACAGCCATCTCGATGCGCAGGTGTGGCCAAGTCGACACTAGGTTGGCTACGCGCAGTTCGCTGCCGCACGAACCGGTGTGGGTGGACTCCAGCGCCGTGCGGTTGATCGGATTTCGCGCGCCGCCGCTGGCCTTCAAGATCGAGAAGTTTGCCAGCGCTTTAGTGGAAAGAAAATTGTCCACCACTAAAGTACCGTGGCGAACACCGCCGCCTGTCGGGTCGCGCGACACCGTCGATGCCATGAAGCCGAAGACCTCGGCCGTTTGGCCGCCGAACAGGCAAGTGACGGTAGTTGAAGCCTCGCCGATAATGCTGCTGGCGGTTGCGCTGATGATCACTTTCGGGGTGCCGAAAGAGAAGCCGGGTACTGCCGTCGGTGTGATCTGGCCGTCGTCCACGTCCAGCATTGTGACCGCGCCGCTGTCCAGATTGAGGCTGTAAACCTTTCCCGGATCAAGCTCATGCAAGTACTGCAACTTGATCTTTCTCAGCAATATCCCCAATTCAGGCCGATCTCTCACCGCCGTCTCGCTGTATTTCTTAGACTGCTCCAACAGCGCAGGGTCGTTGCGATACGCCTCGGGTGATGCGGCCCACGCGCTCGCGAAAAATCCTATGGTGAACGCCACTATGGCGCATAGCACTTGACGACATTCCATGATGACTCCTTAGCATTCCATAATTAGAAAAAAACATCAGTCGCCACTGTTTCCCTTCGGTGGCGCGAAGTAGAAGCGTCCGTAATTTGCACTGCCGCAGGACAGTTGAAACCCATTGAGCACATCGATTTCCACGCGATCCATTGTGTCGTACTGCATAAGCAGTAGCAGATTTTGCAGCGCCTGATCCATCGCACCCACCAGCGTGAGGTGTTGCTTGGTGCTGTCTATGTCGTGTCCGATTCCGCGGAGCGTTCGCAACATGTGCTCGCGATCGCTCAACGCACGACGGACGATGGCAAGCTCGGCCTGCATGGCGCTGAAGTCACGCGCCGCGCGTGCGTACAGCCGCGAGACATCCAGATCCTCATTGCTAGCGGGCGCATCCGTCTCTTGGGTCAGATCTGCGAAGTCGCGCTCCATTCGCTCGAGCATCGAAGCGAGCGCTTTCCTCAGCTCACTCGCATCATCGATATCCCGCAGCGCAGAACATTGCGCCAGAGTTTGGTGCGCTTGATCGACGACTTTCTTGTCCATATGGGTCTCGTGCTGCGGTGCAGTCGAAAAAAAACGGCGTCTGGTAATGGGAGTGAAAGTGATCATGCTACCCATGTCAACGACAGTTTCCACAGGCGGAGGACAGACGGCGGTTTGCAGCCAGCAGGACGATCCAACGCATAAGAGAAGCATCAGAGGCCAACACGGAATTGTGAGGGCTCGGTCGCATGCCGCGGCGAACGCCCGCCAGACTTACCGCCAACCATCGAGCACAACACACCGACAGTGCAGTGCCCTTCAACCCCGGATTTTGACAGTTATGACTGGTACGGCGGCCGGGGGCAGGTCACTCTGAGCAGAATCTTCCCCAGCATGTCGCCTGAAAAAAGCGTGGTGGTGTCAGTTCACATGTGAAGATTGTTGAACTCCAGAAAAATTGCAGCATCAAGACGCAGTGAATTGTTTTGTGGAAACTGATTGGTTTGATCAATAAAAAAGGCAGCCTCGCGGCTGCCCTTGCTGAAACGCCTGGAGGAGCTCCTCACCCCAACCCTCTCCCGCAAGCGGGAGAGGGAGTAAATGCACGGCCTGGTCAATCTCAAACCCCCACCGGATTCCCCTTCTCCACATCAATCTTGTAAAGCTTGATCGCCCGGCTCACATCCTTCCCGGTCATCTTGCCTTCCTTCGCCAACGCATCGATCGCCGCATGCGCGATGTAATACCGATCCACCTCAAAGTGCCTACGCAAATTCGCACGCGTATCCGAGCGCCCAAACCCATCCGTCCCCAACACCGTATACCGCATCGGCACGAACGCTCTGATCTGATCCGCAAACGCCCGCACATAATCGGTCGCCGCAACCGCCGGGCCCTGACGCCCTTCCAACAGCTCAGTCACATACGCCTTGCGCGGCGCCTTCGCTTCGGGATTCAACCGATTCCAACGCTCCGCATCAAACCCATCGCGGCGCAGTTCGGTGAAGCTGGGGCAGCTCCAGATGTCGGCGGTCACGCCGAAATCCTTATCCAACAAATCAGCGGCAGCGATGGCTTCGCGCAGAATCGTGCCGCTGCCCAGCAGTTGCACGCGCAGTTCGCCCTTCTTGGGCTTGCCGGCGTCCTTGAGCATGTACATGCCCTTGATGATGCCGTCGGCGGCGCCTTCGGGCATCTCCGGGTGGGCGTAGTTCTCGTTCATCAGGGTGAGGTAGTAGTACTCGTCCTGCTGCTCGGTGAGCATGCGCTGCATGCCGTGCTGCAGGATCACCGCGACCTCGAAGCCGAAGGTGGGATCGTAGGATTTGCAGTTCGGGATGGCGCCGGACAGCAGGTGCGAGTGGCCGTCCTCGTGCTGCAGGCCTTCGCCGTTGAGGGTGGTGCGGCCGGCGGTGGCGCCCAGCAGGAAGCCGCGCGCGCGCATGTCGGCGGCCTGCCAGGCGCTGTCGCCGATGCGCTGGAAGCCGAACATCGAATAGAAGATGTAGAACGGCAGCATCGGCAGGTCGTTGGTGCTGTAGCTGGTGGCCGCGGCCATCCACGACGAGAATGCGCCGCATTCGGTGATGCCTTCTTCCAGCACCTGGCCGGCGGCGTCTTCGCGGTAGTACATCAGCTGGTCGCGATCCACCGGCTTGTATTTCTGGCCCTGCGGGGCGTAGATGCCGAGCTGGCGGAACAGGCCTTCCATGCCGAAGGTGCGGGCTTCGTCCGCGACGATCGGCACGCAGCGCGGGCCGACGGCCTTGTCGCGCAGGATCACGTTCAGCGCCTGCACGAAGGCCATGGTGGTGCTGATCTCGCGGTCGCCGCTGCTCTTGAGCAGGCGGTCGAACACTTCCAGCTTCGGCGCTTCCAGCGTCTGCGTGGAGGTGCGGCGGCGCTGCGGCAGCGAGCCGCCCAGCGCGCGGCGACGCTCCAGCATGTATTCGACTTCCGGCGATT
>JBKJTC010000207.1:0-15660 GCA_046590925.1 Lysobacteraceae bacterium
GAGCTCTATGGCGACCGCCTGAAGTACCTGGACGAGGTCTACGGCAACCAGCTCAACACCATCTATTCGACCCACGATGCGATCGAGGAACGCCTGCCGCACACCGACCTGGTGATCGGCGCGGTGCTGATTCCCGGCGCGGCGGCGCCCAAGCTGGTGTCGCGCGAACAGCTCAAGATCATGCGTCCCGGTTCGGTGCTGGTGGACGTGGCCATCGACCAGGGCGGCTGCTTCGAGACCTCGAAAGCCACCACCCACCAGAACCCGACCTACGAAGTGGACGGCGTGATCCACTACTGCGTCGCGAACATGCCCGGCGGCGTCGCCCGCACCTCCACGTTCGCGCTGACCAACGCCACCCTGCCCTTCGCCGTGCAGTTGGCGAACAAGGGCGCGAAAAAAGCGATGCTGGACGACGAGCACCTGCTCAACGGTCTCAACGTGCATGCCGGCAAGATCACCTACAAGGCGGTCGCCGAAGACCTCGGCTACGAGTACGCGCCGGCGGGGATCGCGCTGTCGCTGACGTGAGCTCGAACATCCGTTCTCTGCCGTTCGCGTAGAAAACGCCGTGCAGAGCGGCCTTGTAGAGCGGCCTTCAGGCCGCTGCCAGGCACATGAACAGCAGCGGCCCGAAGGCCGCTCTACCAGGGAAACTGAAGCATGAAGACGGTTCCGCACCTTATCGACGGTCACGAAATCGATGGCGCGGACCGCTATGCGGAGATCTTCGATCCCGCCACCGGCCAAGTCACCAAATGCGTACCGCTGGCATCGCCCGACGACATCCGCGCCGCCGTCGATGCCGCATCCGCCGCATTTACCGCCTGGGCCGACACCACGCCGCTGAACCGCGCGCGGGTGATGTTCAAGTTCAAGGAACTGCTGGAACGTCACGCCGGCGATCTCGCCGCGATCATCACTTCCGAGCACGGCAAGGTCCTGTCGGACGCGAAGGGCGAAGTCACCCGCGGCCTGGAAGTGGTCGAATTCGCCTGCGGCATTCCGCATCTGCTCAAGGGCGAGCATTCGATGAACGTCGGCCGCGATGTCGACAGCTGGAGCGAATACGCGCCGCTGGGCGTGGTCGCCGGCATCACCCCGTTCAATTTCCCGGCGATGGTGCCGCTGTGGATGTTCCCGGTCGCCATCGCCTGCGGCAACACCTTCATTCTCAAGCCGTCCGAGCGCGATCCATCGGCGTCGCTGTTCATGGCCGATCTGCTGAAACAGGCGGGTCTGCCCGACGGCGTGTTCAACGTCGTCCACGGCGACAAGGTCGCGGTGGATGCGCTGCTCGACGAACCGCGGGTGCAGGCGATCAGCTTCGTCGGCACCACGCCCATCGCCGAATACATCTATGCCCGCGGCAGCGCCAACGGCAAACGCGTGCAGGCTTTGGGCGGCGCGAAGAATCATATGGTCGTGCTGCCCGATGCGGATCTCGACGGCGCGGTGTCGGCACTGCTCGGCGCCGGCTATGGCTCGGCGGGCGAGCGCTGCATGGCGATTTCCGTCGCGGTCTGCGTCGGCGACGCCACCGCCGATGCGCTGGTCGCGAAGCTCGCGCCGAAAGTCGCGGCGCTGAAGATCGGTCCGGGCTGCGTTGATCCCGGCTGTACAGAACCAGAAATGGGGCCACTGGTCACCGGCGCGCATCGCGACAAGGTGGTCGGCTACGTCGATGACGGCGTCGACGAGGGCGCGACGCTGGTGGTCGACGGCCGCGGCCACAGGGTCGACGGTCACGAAGACGGTTTCTTCCTCGGCGGCTGTCTGTTCGATCGCGTGACCGCCGATATGCGGATCTATCGCGAGGAAATCTTCGGCCCGGTGCTGTGCGTAATGCGCGTCGCCGATTTCGACGCCGCACTGCAGTTGGTCAACGCCCACGAATACGGCAACGGCACCGCGATCTTCACCCGCGACGGCGGCGCCGCGCGCGAATTCGCGCATCGCGTGCAGGCCGGCATGGTCGGCGTGAATGTGCCGATCCCGGTGCCGATGGCCTTCCACAGTTTCGGCGGCTGGAAACGTTCGATTTTCGGCCCGCTGCATGTCCACGGCCCCGACGGCGTGCGTTTCTACACGCGTCTGAAGACGATCACCGCGCGCTGGCCGGAAGGCGTCCGCAGCGCTGAGTTCGTCATGCCCACGATGAAATAAGCACCACACCCGGTCACGCACGTCCCGGCGAACGACGAGCGGTCTGTCTCAGGTGATGTCATGAGCCAACCGGATACAACCACACCCGTCGCCGCCGATCGTATCGATCAGGCCTTCACCCGCACCTCGCCCTACGGCACGCATGCCGAACCCACCTATGCCGGCGCACTGAGTTTCCTGCGTCGCAAGTACACCAAAGATCTGACGGGCGTCGATGTCGCCGTCGTCGGCGTGCCCTTCGATCTCGCCACCACCAACCGTCCGGGCACGCGCCTCGGCCCGCGCGCGATCCGCGCGGCATCGGCATCGCTGGCGTGGTGCGCGCCGTACGCGTGGGACTTCGATCCCTGCGAGCGCCTGAACGTGATCGACTGGGGCGACGCGCACTTCGATCACGGCCGCCCGGAGCGCGTGCCGGACGCGCTTCGCGAAAACTTCCGCGCATTCGCATCAGCTGGCGTCGCAACCCTTGCGCTCGGCGGCGATCACTTCATCAGCTATCCCATCCTGCAGGCGCTGCATGAAGCCCATGGCCCGCTCGCGCTGATCCATTTCGACGCGCACAGCGACACCTGGGAAGATCACGACGACAGCCGTATCGATCACGGCACGATGTTCTGGCATGCGGCCAGGACCGGCATCGTCGATGTCGCCCACTCGATCCAGATCGGCATGCGCACCTTGAACCCGGACGATCACGGCTTTCGCGTGCTCGACGCGCGCTGGCTGCACGCGCACGGCGCGGATGCGTGCATCGCCGCGATCCACGAACGTGTGGGCGACCGCAAGTGTTACGTCAGCTTCGATATCGACTTCCTCGATCCGGCGTTCGCACCCGGCACCGGCACTCCGGTGGTCGGCGGTTTCACCACGCAAGACGCGCTGCGGCTCATCCGTGGACTCGCCGGATTGAACATCGTGGGCATGGACGTGGTGGAAGTCTCCCCGCCCTACGATCACAGCGAACTCACCGCGCTTGCGGGCGCATCGATCGCGCAGGAGTTGCTCGCGGCGTATGCGAGCCGGTATCCAGAACGGGCGTGACCCGGAAAAGCACAAGGGGTTTCGATGCCGATGAAGTTCAGTTCGTCGTCAGCATGGAGTCGGCGCCACATGCGTTTTCGGGGAGGTCGGCCAGTACGCCGAACTTGTCCGGGTCTTTTTCCAGTCTCGCTTCGTAAGCGTTGAAGTAGATCGAAGACAACTTCGAGAAGCGCGAGAGATCATGCCGATCCATGACTGCCATCTGGCTGCGAATCGAGGATTCCAGTTCGCTGTAATCCGAAGCATCGAACGGCATTTTTTCCATTTTCGCGCGTTCACGAATCATCATCAAAGCGTTCGAAGCGGCCAGGGCCTTCAGTTCATCGGATCTGATCGAGACCACGCCGAGCGGGCTCGCTATCTCGCCGGTCGCATAGGCTAGGGAAACCGCCCGGATCGCCTCGATGTTACCGGCTTCGGCCGCACGATTGAGCATGCGCTCGGCGTTCACGCGATAAGCGATCGCGACGCGTTGATCGTCCCGCGATTTCCCCAAGTCCTGCCCCCGCGCAGGCTCGACGAATCTCGACATCGAAGACTGATAGCCCGCGAGCGCGGACTGAACGATCCAACCTTTCGATTCTGCTATCTGATTTTCATCGATACCGGCGCACATGGCCTCGACACGCTCTTCCCGATAACTTGTTGCCATGACGAATTGCTCTGCCTGTTCCTCGCTCATGCTTGCCAGGTATGCGTCGGGATATCGATCCATGAAATGGCCGGCATGGTAACGCGCGCAAAGATTGAGCGCCGCAGACAGGACACAGGCCGCATTGGCTTCGCCAACGTCGGCTGCGCTGACAAGCGTGGCGACCTGATTCTTCAATGGCATCGAGGGATGGTATGCGGAGGTTCGAGGGGCGCCGACCCGAGTCATTGTTTTCGTCACGCCGAAGGAGTACAGAGGCATCGGACTCGAATAATCCGAGTTGTTCATGGCGACATCCGGCACGGGTTTTTCGTCCATGCCATGATCCTGCGCAATGAAGAACGCAAACATGACGAACGCGATCGCCAGCATCGTCACCGCCGAAAAAGCGTAAAGAGATCGCCTGCTGGAATCCTCGCGACTTTTTTCGTATCCCGACTCATTCACGGCAAAATCCTCTTCTTCAGGCCCACAAGACAGACATATTCTTCAGCGCGTTTATCGTGATCCATTGATGCGGATACCATCGATGCTGGGAAAATGGAATGCGGCGAGAGCGACTTTCGCATGCTCCCGCCGCATTCGAATCCATCGGAATTCAAATATCCATGGTGAAAACTTGACGGAAACTCGAACTACGGAATCATTCGAGCCTCAGACCGGACGGACGCTGGCCATTGGGATAGGTGTAGTATCTGAATGTCTGTTCCGACCACTTGCGCTTGAGCGTGGTCACAGTGCCCGCCACTGCGCCGGAGGTCCAGACATATCGGTCGCAGATCGGAAGAAACGACAGGACGGGTCGGCACAACACCCCATTCTTGTCCCTGACCCAGACACCCTTGACGGTGTATACAACTTTGTCGCGCTCGATGAAGGTTGAAGGCAGCGCGGTGTACCCGGGGTTGAAAGTCGTCGCGACCGTAAACGTATCGGTATCGGTTTCGAGGACCGAAAGCTCCGAGCTCAGCTGAGCCGTCATCTCACCCATCGGATAGCTTTCCTTCGCCGCAAGCTGGGTTCCGATCTTCCAGCTTGTGGCGACCGCGAACGATGTCGCCCTCGTGTAAGTGCAGCTCACGGTCCCGGACGAGCTGCATTCTTGGGGGTTTCCGAACCACTGGAAGTATTTCCCCCAATATTCGCTTGAGGTCACGCTCTTTGTGCTTTTGCCGACTTCGACAAAGCCGGACACGCGGTTGGTGCTGAGTCGATACTTGTACTCTTGCGCCATCGATGGCATCGAGGCAATGGAAAGCAGCGCGGCGCAGATGGCAAGGTTATTCTTATTCATGGCGATGGCTCCTGGTGGTAATGGCATGGTCATTTGATGCCGAGCGCATAGATCACGGTGTTGCCGGCGGAAAATCGCTTCCCGGCATGGATTTGGCGTCGCAGATATGTCGCTTCGGCTTCGAGCGGTATCACGGAAAATACTTCACCCTCGATTTTCTGCAGCAGAACACCCTCACTTTTCGTCCCTAGTCCGGCCACAGTTTTTGCAATATCGGAGACGGCCGTCATCTCCGTTTCTCCTCCGTCGGAATCGAGAATCACCTGCCGTGACGCGGCCAATGCCGACTTGATCTGCGCGATGAGTCGCGCCTTGTCTGCCGACCCCACGTTGAATACGACCGTGTCGTAGCCCTGATCGGTGAATTCGATACCAGCCGATTCCATATCGGCTTGGATCAATCCGTTGCGTGCCTTGTAAGCGAGAAAAATCCTGGGTCGGTCTAGATCCTGGACCGCATCCGAGTTCAAGTTCTGGAGGGTGCCCATTGGGCCCGGGACGGCCCTCTGCGGAGCATCTCGATTGACAGCGCCGCTGCAACCAAGCACGGTCATCGCCCCGCTCAGGAGCATTGCCGCCAGGATTCGCTGGCAGGGCCATCCTGTATGACGTCCGATCGCTTCCGGCAGGTTCGTATCGGTACGATGAGTGGGCGCAGGCAACATGTTCTCTTCCCCTATTCGCGTGCGTGTGGTGCGTGGAAGCATTCGATGGCTTCTGGAAAGACCGGGGGTCAATCCGGGAAGGGCTATTCGGCTTTGCCCGGGCAGGCCTTGAAGCGCGGTCAGGTTGCCTGTGTGCGCAACGGACGTCGTGCCAAATAATCACCAAACGTTCATCAAAACCTCATGACCCGATCTCGGCGTTCCAGGTTCGATATGAAAATCATCATCAATCGATCAAAAAAATCATATTTCGATCACGCTCATCCATTTTTTGGATTTCAGATGATTGAAATCATGCATTCGCAAACCGGGATCGAAACCATTCCGGTGAAGACATCGCCCACGGCCGGATGGTCTTTTCCATGGAGGCTCCATCATCGATGCCGTCGAAGGCTGCCCTTATAGTGCTTTTGCCGAGTCCGGCGCTCTGCCAGCGTCCGATCGTGCAGATGCCGCCGACGGCCCATGACGCCCGGTTTCAGGAGCGTGCATGACGCGGCGGACGGCGCCGCGGTTTTGCTGCAGAATCCGGACAGCCCCCCCCGCTTCGCATCCTGAGAATGTCATGCCCCCTCACCCCGCCGACACCCGTACCGCGCACCGGATCTGCCCGTTCTGCGAAGCCGCCTGTGGGCTGAGTGTGCAATTGCGCGGCGACGAGGGGGTCGCCGTCCGCGGCGACAAGGACGATGTCTTCAGCCGTGGCTATCTCTGCCCCAAGGGCGTCGCGCTGAAGGATCTGCACGACGATCCCGACCGCCTGCGCACGCCGATGATCCGCCGCGGCCGCGGCGCTGACGCGCGCTGGGAAGCCTGCGGCTGGGAAGACGCGTTCGCGGAGATCGAACGAAGACTATTGCCGCTGCTCGACACCCATGGCCGCAGCGCGCTGGCGCTGAGTTTCGGCAATCCCATCGTGCACAAGCTCGGACTGCAGCTGTACGTGCCGCGCATGGCGCGCGCTGCGGGCACGCCGAATGTCTTCAGTGCCTCGACGCTGGACCAGATGCCCAAGCATGTCGCCTGCGGACTGATGTACGGGCACTGGTTGAGCATCCCCGTGCCCGACGTCGAGCGCACCGACCTGCTGATCGTGCTCGGCGCCAATCCCATCGCCAGCAACGGCAGCCTGTGGACCGTGCCGGATTTCCGCAGCAAGGCGCGCGCGCTGCGCGAGCGCGGCGGTCGCATGATCGTGATCGATCCGCGCCGCAGCGAAACCGCGGATGTGGCCGACGAACATCACGCCATCCGCCCCGGCGGCGATGTCTTCCTACTGCTCGGCATGCTGCAACATTTACTCGCAAGCGGATCGCCGCGACTCGGCGACGCCGACGGTCACGTGACCGGTCTGGCCGAATTGCGGGACGCGGTGGCTGCGTTCACGCCCGAGCGCATGGCCGAAGCCGCGGGTCTCGACGCGCCGACCATCCGCCATCTCGCCGACGCGCTGCGCGAAGCCCCGCGCGCCGCGCTGTACGGCCGCATCGGCACCTGCACGCAGCCCTACGGGACGCTCTGCAGTTGGCTGATCGAAGTGTTGAACCTCGTCACCGGCCGCATCGACGCCGAAGGCGGCATGCGCTGGCCGCTCGCGCCCGCGTTCCAGGCCAACAGCACCGGCACAGGCGGCCGCGGGCGCGGCGTGGTGATGGGTCGCCGCCGTTCGCGGGTGAGCGGCGCGCCGGAAGTGATGGGCGAATTCCCGATGGGCTGTCTCGCCGAGGAAATAGACACGCCCGACAGCGAGGCCGGACCCAAGGTGCGCGCACTGATCACCATCGCCAGCAATCCGGTGCTGTCGGCACCTAACGGCGCGCGACTTGCCGCCGCGCTCGATGGTCTGGACTTCATGCTCAGCCTCGATATCTATCGCAACGAAACCACGCGGCATGCCGACGTGATCCTGCCGGCGCTCTCGCCGCTACAGGAACCGCATTACGATATAGCGTTCTCGCAGTTGGCGTGGACGCACGCCGCGCGTTTCAGTCCGCCGGTGCTGCCGGTCCCCGAAGACGCGTGGCCCGAATGGCGGATCCTGATGCGGCTCGCGGCGATGCTGGAAGGCCACGACGATGCGGCCGATGTCGATGCCCGCGATGAGGATGCGTTGAAGAAGGATCTGCAGGGGATGCTCGCTGCCGCAGGCGTGCCGGCCGAACAGCAGCCCGATCAGGTGGCTGCCCTGCTCCGCGCCAGCGCGCATCTCTCCGGCCCGGAACGTCAGCTCGATCTGGGTCTGCGCGCTGGTCCGTGGGGCGATCGTTTCGGCGCGCGACCGGGTGGGTTGTCGCTGGCCACATTGACGGCATCGCCGCACGGAATCGATTTCGGGCCATTGCAGGGGCGATTGCCCGGTGTGCTGCGCACGCCCGATGGTTTGATCCAGGCCGCACCGCCGGCATTGCTCGCAGACTTGGCTCGCGTGGAGGCGGCGCTGTCGCAGCCCGATGCGCAGGCGTCGGGCGAAGGCTATCCGATGATCGTGATCGGCCGGCGCGATGTGCGCTCGAACAACAGTTGGATGCACAACCTGCCTTCGCTTGCGAAGGGGCCGGAACGCTGTCTGGCGTTGCTGCATCCGCAGGACGCTGCCGCGGCCGATATCGCCGATGGGGCGCTGGCGCGGCTGCAGGGTGCGGGTGGGCGCGAGATCGTGGTGCGCGTGAAGTGCAGTGAGGATATGCGGCGGGGTGTGATCAGTCTGCCGCATGGTTGGGGGCATGATTTGCCTGGTACTTCGCAGCGGTTGGCGAGCGAGCGGCCGGGAGCGAATCTCAATGCGCTGTTGGATGAGGGGTTGCGGGATCCGATTTCCGGGACTTCGGTGTTGAGTGGGGTTTCGGTGAAGTTGCGGCCGGTAGAGGTTTGAACTCTGCATGCATTCGTAGGAGGGCTTTCAGGCCCGATCTTTTTTGCACTTCCTTTGTCGCACTGCACCGCTTGCGGCGCGAACGTCGAAGCCGGCCTGAAGAGTCTGCCTCGTACTTGGGCAAACGCCGCAGGTGTGAGCCAAGAAAGCAACTGCAGAGCTTCCGCGGTTTGCGCGGGTCACTTTCTTTGTCGCAAAGAAAGTAACCAAGTCGCCCCTGCAAAATACCTCAGACCCTCACAGGGGTCCGATTTTCTGCGTTCTCGCCGGCACAACCGATCTTCGCCGCGATCGAACTGATCGCCTCCCACTGTCAAGGGTGCTCGTGCTGATGCGTCCGCACCATCCGAACCGCCCGCTCCCGTACTTTCGGGGAATACTTCGTCTGCTTGGTCATTGCTCCATCCTCTCAAGAGTTGGAGCCTCCGGGAAAGACGGGGCGGTTCACATCGCGCGTCGCCGTGAAGAATCAGACCGCCATGCTTGCGTCACCCGCCCACTCACGCAAGACTGGCACCCCGGCCGAACGACGGCCCGACCGCTGTAACGGAATGCCGATCACTCGAGACTATCCCCGCGACCTAGTGGGCTATGGCCGCCATCCTCCCCAGGCCGATTGGCCGGGCGGCGCGCGGGTTGCGGTGCAGTTCGTGCTCAATCTCGAGGAGGGCGGCGAGAATTGCGTGCTGCACGGCGACGCCGGCAGCGAGCAGTTCCTGTCCGAGATCATCGGTGCGGCCTGCTATCCGGACCGTCACCTGAGCATGGAATCGATCTACGAGTACGGCTCGCGCGTAGGTGGTTGGCGCATTCTGCGCGAGTTCGAGCAGCGCGCTCTGCCGCTCACCGTGTTCGGCGTGGCGATGGCGATGCAGCGCCAGCCGGAGTTTGTAGACGCCTGCCTGCAGCAGGGTCACGAGATCGCATCACACGGCTGGCGCTGGATCCACTACCAGAACATGTCGATCGACGAGGAACGCGCGCATCTGCAGCGCGCGGTCGCCATCCATCGCGAACTGACCGGAGCCGCGCCGCTGGGCTGGTATACCGGTCGCGACAGCCCCAACACCCGGCAGTTGGTCGTCGAACACGGCGGCTTCGAGTACGACTCGGACTATTACGGCGACGACCTGCCGTTCTGGACGCCGGTTCCGCTGGCCGATGGCAGCACCCGCGCGCATCTGGTGGTGCCCTACACGCTGGACTGCAACGACATGCGATTCGCCAGTCCGCAGGGTTTCAATACCGCCGGCCATTTCTACGATTACCTGCGCGACAGCTTCGACACGCTGTACGCCGAGGGCGCGACGACGCCGCGGATGATGTCGATCGGCATGCACTGCCGGCTGCTCGGCCGGCCGGGGCGCATCGTCGCGCTGCAGCGTTTTCTCGATTATCTGTCGGGGCATGAGCAGGTCTGGATCTGTCGCCGGATCGATATCGCGCGGCACTGGCGGCAGCGCCATCCGCCCGCAGCATTCGGAGTGCAGCCATGACGCCGGCATTGAATCTGGCCCAGCTCAACGCGATGGATCAGGCCGGTTTCACCGCCATGCTGGGCGCGATCTTCGAGCACTCGCCCTGGGTCGCCGAAGGCGCCTGGCCGCAGCGACCGTTCGACACGATCGAGCGCCTGCACGCGGCGATGTGCGCGGTGGTGGCGAACGCCGGCGCGGCGGCGCAGCTGGCGCTGATGCGCGCCCATCCACAGCTGGCCAGCAAGGCGGCGGTGCGCGGCGAGCTGACCCAGGCCTCCCATCGCGAACAGGGCGGCGCGGGGCTGCGCGAGTGCAGCGCCGAGGAGTTCGCGCTGCTCGGCGAACTCAACGCCCGCTATCAGCAGCGCTTCGGTTTTCCCTACATCCTGGCGGTGCGCGGGCACGACCGATCAAGCATCATCGGCGACCTGCAGGCGCGGCTTGAGCGCTCGCGCGCGATCGAGTTCGCCGAAGGCATGCGCCAGATCGAAAAGATCGCCGCGCTGCGTCTCGCCGACCTGCTCGACGCGCACTCCCCGCCGACTGACCGTTCCCATCATCGAGTACCCGCATGACCCGCCCCCTCGCCGATCCCGACGCTCCTGAGTTCACGCGCCGCCACGTCAATCTGGCCGACGCCCGTCTGGGCGCGCGCGCGCTGCAGGCCAGCGATGATTTCTTCGCCGACAAGCAGCGCATGCTCAATCCCGAACCGGCGCAGTTCATCCCCGACCAGTACGACGCCAACGGCAAGTGGATGGATGGTTGGGAGAGTCGCCGCAAGCGGGTGGCCGGTCACGACTGGTGCATCGTGCGTCTGGCCCGACCGGGTCGCGTTCATGGCCTGGATCTCGACACCAGCCACTTCACCGGCAATTTTCCGCCGGCGCTGTCGGTGGATGCCTGCTACCTCGCCGAAGGCGATGCCGACCAGGACAGCGACTGGACCGCGCTGCTGCCCTCGGTCGACCTCGGCGGCAATCGGCATCACTATCACCCGATCGACAGCGAGCGGCTGGTCAGTCATCTGCGCGTCAATCTCTATCCGGATGGTGGACTGGCGCGCTTGCGCGTGTATGGCACCCCCGCGCTGGACGCGGCCGTTGTCGACGACGACGGTTTCATCGACCTTGCCGCGGCGCTCAACGGCGGTACCGCAGTAGCTGCAAACAACGAGCACTTCGGGCCGGCCGCCGCGCTGCTGCTGCCCGGCCGCGGGGTCAACATGGGCGACGGCTGGGAAACGCGCCGACGCCGCGAACCGGGCAACGACTGGTGCCTGATCGCGCTGGCCCAGCCTGGCATCATCGAGGCGATCGAAGTAGACACGTGCCACTTCAAGGGCAATTACCCGGACCGCTGCTCGATCCAGGCCGCCCGGGTCAGCGGCGGAACGCCGGCGTCGCTGGTCACCCAGGCGATGTTCTGGCCGGTCCTGCTGCCGGAGCAGACCCTGCAGATGGACCATCAGCATCACTACCGCAGCGGGATCGCGGCGCTCGGCGTCGTCAGTCATGTCCGGCTGAACATCTTTCCCGATGGTGGCGTGTCGCGCCTGCGTCTGCGCGGTCGACCGGCGTGACCGGACGGCCACCGACGCGGCTGACGATCGAAGCGCTGAGCGCCGAGGCCTTCGCGCCGTTTGGCGACGTCATCTCCAGCGACTGCGCGGCCCGGCAGTTCCCGATCAACGAGGGCACCGCGCAGCGCTTTCACGCGCTGGCCCGCGTGGACTGCGACGCCGGCGGCGGATATCCGCTGATCAGCCTGGTCCGCGCGCAGCCGCGGCCGATGCCGTTTCTGATCAGCATGCTGGAGCGCCACCCCCTCGGCAGTCAGGCGTTCATTCCGCAATCGCAGCGGCCGTATCTGATCGTCGTGGCGCAGTCGGTGGAACAACCCCCGCGCGCTTTTCTGGCCAGCGCCGGTGCCGGCGTCAATTTCCGTCGCGGCACCTGGCATCACCCTCTATTGGCGCTGGATCAATGCAGCGATTTTCTGGTGGTCGATCGCGGCGGCGATGGCGATAACTGCGAGGAAGTGACGCTGAGCCGCGCTTATTTGCTCGACCCGGACGGCGGCGGCTGATTCGCTGCGTTGGCGTCGCGGGCCATAAACCACGCATCGACGGCGGCGCGTTCGCCGTCCGTCAGCCCGGTCACGTTGCCCGGCGGCATGATCTTCAGCTCGACCACCTGCTTGTGAATCAGTGCGGCATTCGCCTCAAGCTGCTCGGCGCGATTGAACATCGCGCCCTTCGGTGCGCTGGCCATCATCGTCGGTTGCGCTGCATGGCAGGCGTTGCAACGGCGCTCGGCGATCGCCAGGATGTCGGCGGTCTTCGCGCCCGCGACGACGCGGTCGGACGGCTGACTCGTGGACGGCTGAGTTGTGGACGGCTGACTCGTGGACAGCTGAGTTGTGGAAGGCTGAGTTGTGGAAGGCTGAGTTGTGGAAGGTTGACTTGAGGCAGGTGCGACTTGAGGTGCAACGACGGGCCGCGCCGCGGGTGCCATCCACGCGAACACCGCCAAAAGCAGCGCCGCCGCCAGCCCGAGCAGCCACCAGGCGCGCGCGCCGCTGTGCCAGACCACGAAGAATTGGCGGATCGACGCCCCGGCCGCCATAAACAGCGTCAGCACCGCCCAGTTGTGCGGATCCGCGAAGGCGGTCGGGTAGTGGGTCGCCAGCATGGCGAATACCACCGGCAGGGTGAAGTAGGTGTTGTGCACCGAACGCTGCTTGCCGCGCGCACCATCCAGTAGTTCGGGGGTCGCGCCGCGACTCAGCGCCGCGACCATGCGCTTCTGTCCCGGGATGATCACGAAGAACACGTTGGCCGACATGATCGTGGCCAGGCAGGCGCCGGTGAGCAGGAAGGCGGCCCGGCCGGCGAACAGCTGCGTGGCGGCGAAGCACACGCCCACAGCCAGCAGACCGACCAGCACGCCGAGCAGGTCGTCGCGAAAACCGACGACGCGGCACAGCCCGTCGTAAAGCAGCCAGGTCAGCACGGGAAACGCCAGGGCCAACGACACGCCTTGGGTGGGCGTCAACACGGCGACGTTCGGGTCGATCAGGTACAGCTGTGGCGACAGCAGGTAGAGCAGCCCGAACAGGGCGAAGCCGGACAGCCAGGTGGTGTACGACTTCCACTTCGACCAGTGCAGATCCTCCGGCAGCTGCGCCGGGGCCGGCAGGAATTTCTGCTTCAGATAGAACCCGCCGCCGTGCACCGACCACGATTCGCCGTACAGCCCTTGCTGTGGCTGCTTGCCGGGTTTGAGGCCGCGGTCCAGAGCAACGAAATAGAAGGATTCGCCGATCCAGGCAATTGCGGCGACGACGTGCAACCAGCGCAGCAACAGCCCAGCGGCTTCGATCAGATAGTCGGCCATGAACCCGATCAACTCCCACGATAGGTCGAATAGCTGAACGGGGATGCCAGCAGCGGGACATGATAGTGCGCTTGGGCATCGGCGATACCGAAGCGCAAGGTCACCACATCGACGAAGCGCGGCTCGGGCACAACCACGCCGCGTGCGGCGAAGTAATCGCCGATCGCGAAGTCGAGTTCGTACACGCCGACGCTGCAGGCCGCGTCGGCGAGCAGCGGCGCATCGCAGCGACCGTCCGCATTGGTCGTAGTCCGTGCGATCAACGCCCGGCCAGCGGCTTCGCAACGATACAAGGAGACAGCAACGCCGGCCCCCGGCGTGCCGTGCGCGGTATCCAGAACATGGGTCGTCAGCTTGCCCATGGGATCAGCGGACGCCAGCGTGGTCGAGATACGCGTCCAGTCGATCCAGATCGCTGCGTTTCTCCGCGGCGCTGGCGAAGCTCGCGTTGAAGCTGTTGCGCGCCAGGATCGCCGCGTGGCTGGCATCCAGCCCGAGCGCGTCGAAGGTCTCGACGAAGTTCTGGTTCAGATAACCGCCGAAATAAGCCGGATCGTCGGAATTCACCGTCGCCACCAGGCCCGCATCGAGCAGTTGGCGAAGATTATGCTGGGCCAGCGTGTCGAATACGCGCAGCTTGATGTTGGAGAGCGGACAGACCGTCAGCGGCACACCCTGTTCGGCCAGCCGCTTGACCAGCGCGCGGTCCTGCAACGCCTGCACCCCGTGATCGATGCGCTCGGCCTTCAACACATCCAGCGCACTCCAGATATAGGCCGGCGGCCCCTCCTCACCGGCATGCGCGACCGTGCGCAGGCCCAGTTTGCGCGCCTGCGCGAAGACCCGCGCGAACTTCTCCGGCGGATGACCCAACTCGCTGGAATCCAGCCCGACGCCGATGAACTTGCCCACATGCGGGCGCGCCTCCTCGAAGGTCGCCAGGGCCTCGTCTTCGGACAAATGACGCAGGAAGCACAGGATCAGTTCCGCACGCACGCCCAACTGCGACTGCGCCCGATCGCAGGCCCGGCGCAGCCCGTTGATCACCGTGTCCATCGACACCCCGCGTGCGGTGTGCGTCTGCGGATCGAAAAACAGCTCGCTGTGCACGATGTTGTCGTCCTTGGCGCGCAGGAAATAGGCCCAGGCCATGTCGAAGAAATCCGCCTCGGTCAGCAGCACGCTGGCGCCGGCGTAGTAGATGTCGAGAAAACTCTGCAGATCGCTGAACGCATATGCCGCACGCAGCGACGCCACATCCGGATAGGCCAGGGCCACGTGGTTGCGTTCGGCCATCGCGAAGATCAACTCCGGCTCCAACGAACCCTCGATGTGGATATGCAACTCCGCCTTCGGCAGGCCGCGCAGGAAATCGGGTAGTTGATCGGCGGATGCGGGCATGTGGCATTCCTTTTTTTGGTATCGCTTTTGGTATCGGGAGTCTGCCCGAAGCGGGGGCAGACGCCTAGCAGGTTGCCGAAAAACGTCCCTCCAGGAGGTTTTTAAGATCGCAAGTCCGACACATGTCCGGACTTGCTCAGGACAAATCGATCGCTTACGGGCTTGCTCCTTCGGCGCAGCCATCCCTACAGCCTGCTCACAATCTCCCATAAGCGCAGGTGGAAACACCCGCTCTCATCCCGAACGCCCGCATAGCGGGCGGAGCGACCTGCTATTGCGACACATCGGCCCAAAACAGGTCCCTCCTCGGGCTTTGCCCTCGTTCGGGATGACAGATGTTTTCCAGACCTGAGATCTTAGAGCCTGTTCACGATCTCCGAATACTCCGCGTTGCGTCGCAGCGGCCTGCCAGGGCCCGTGGGTCGCGCAGTGCCAGACGGGTGGTCTGGTCATGCGGTCTGGCCATGCCGTCCAACCGCATGCGGCACGCGAGCCCTGGCAGGCCGCTGCGGCGCAACCCATCGGACTCAGCGCGAAGCATGCGCAGATCGTGAACAGGCTCTTAAACAGGCTCTTAGAGGGTGTTTACAAAATCAGGTCGTCAGTCGTCGGAGCAGCATTCTTGCTTCCGTGAGCCATACCCAAGTTTCCGAGACTGCGGACAATCGGTCGTGATGCATGATCAACCTG